>CAMAWO010000205.1 GCA_945861925.1 Bifidobacterium breve
GAGAACACGGCCTCACTTCGGGTCGTCGACAAGATAGGCCTGCGCAAGGAGGGTGATCGTCCGAAATTACTTCATATTGATGGTGATTGGCGTGATCACGTGACCCATGTCGTGATGGCGGGGGAGTTCCCCGAGGGCGTATTGGCACGTTTGAGGGCACGTCAGTCGCAGGCCACCTGATCCCTTGGGAGCCCGTCGCCGCGAACGTCTCGCCACTACTAGCGCGACACGCCGAGGCGCGAAGTGTTCGCCTGCGCGCTGTGCCTCACGCAAGCCTCTAAATTACGAGTGTGACCAGCCTCATCTACATCGCGATCATCGTGTTGTGGATTGCGGTGCTCATCCCGATGTGGCTGCGTCGACTCGACCGGGTGAGTGAGGAGAAGTCCACCACCCGTTTCAGTTCCGCGATGGAACTTCTCGGATCGAAGGTCACCGCGGAAACCGCTGTCACCAGTGGGGTCGCGGCCCGCGACCCGAAGCCGCCCGTCACCCCCAGACTTGCTGGTGAACGAGCCAGGCGCGCTGCGGAGGCGCGCGCGATCGCCAACGCGCGGCGGGCGTCGATCCGCCGGACCATGGTGCTGGCAACCCTCATGACAATGCTGATTGTGACACTCATTTTGGCTGTGGTGAGGACCGTGGCGCAGTGGGTGCCGGTGGCAACAGCTGCCATGGTCATTGCCTTCGTCGTGGCGTCAGCACTCACCGCCTCGACTCGCGCTGAAGCCCTCTCCGGTCACCGAGGTGAGACGAAGCCCGGAAAGCGAGACCTTCGCGAGTTCCGGGAATTCCGCGAGAGCATCAAGCAGGAGGAGCCAATTCGCCGTCCGGTGCCACGAGCCACGTCGTCGCGGGCTGGGTCGCCTCGCTCTGCGACGGTGGCCCTTGAAGTTGAGCGGAAACCGATTATCACACCCCCGGTGATGTCGCCGCAGGGCATTGCGCGGCAGACCATTGACTTTGCGCGCGATGAGGGCCGCTCCGACACTGAGGCGATCCCCGTCCTTGATGAGGCTTATTTCAAGAAGTTCCGGGCGTCAAGCGAGTAGCCCATTGTCGGTGGGGTGAGGGGCCTTGCTACCCTTACGGCTCACGCAAGGGGCTGTGGCGCAGTTGGTAGCGCGTCTCGTTCGCAATGAGAAGGCCAGGGGTTCGAATCCCCTCAGCTCCACCACGTTCGTCAGGACCGCAAGACAAGCGCAGTCACCCCCCGCCCGTCATTTCATCCATAATCTGGGACCACGGGCAGAATCCGAGGCTAATTCTCCGAAATTCTGCAACTCCCCCCGGATTATGGATGAAATGACCGGGGAGGGGGTGACCGAGGAGGGCCCTAGATCCAGGTCGGCATCCACATTCGCAGTTGCCACTGCTCGTATGGCATGACCTGCCCGGTCCAGATGGGGTAGAGCCACCAGGCGGCGATGATGATGAAGATGAGCAGGGTGCCGGCGGCGAAGGCCCCGAGCGCCCGGCGCTTCTCCGGGGCGTTGCTCGGGCCGAGCATTGCTCCCATCGTCATCGCGAGGGCCATGACGAGGAAGGGCACGTAGACCACCGTGTAGAAGGTGAAGATCGTGCGGTTCAGGTAGAGCAGCCACGGTACCCAGCCGGCGGCGATGCCGACGAGTACGTCGCCCGAGCGCCAATCGCGGTGGGTGGCCCAGCGCCATGCCTGATAGATCATCGCGACGAAGCCGGCCCACCAGATGATGGGGTTGCCGAGCGCGAGAACCTCGGCGGCGCAGTTGTCGGTCGGGCAGCCTTGGCTGCCGTCCTTGATGGAGTTCCAGTAGAAGGAGGTCGGACGAGTCTGGAACGGCCACGACAGCGGATTGCTCGCATACGAATGCGGTGAAGCGAGATTGACATGGAAGCCCCACGCCTCTGCGTGATAGTGCCAAAGTGAACGCAGGGCATCGGGGATGATCGATGGCCCCTGGCCTGCCGCCCAGTCCCGGGCCCAGCCTCCGTCTGAGATGAACCAGCCGGTCCAACTTGTGAGGTACACCGCGGGCACGATCGCGAGAGCGAGCAACGCAGTGCTTGGCACCTCGCGGATGATCGTCGCGCGCCACGGCTGGCCGACCCCGATTGCGCGCCTAGCACCGATGTCCCAGACGAGGCTCATGATGATGAAGAAGGCGACGAACCACAGCCCTGACCACTTGACTGAGCAGGCGAGGCCGAGGGCGACGAGTGCGGCCCAGCGGTAGGGCCTCAGCCCGAACCGCGGGCCATACTGCGTGGCAAGTGGGTCGAGCCCCTCATCGCGGACGAGTCTGGCGAGCCGGGCGCGGGTGTGATCGCGATCGAGGACGAGTAGGCCGAAGGCAGCGAGGACCCAGAACCCGAGCACCATGTCGAGTAGGCCGGTGCGGCTCATGACGAGGTGGATGCCCTCAAGGGCGAGGAGCAGCCCGGCGAGTGTCCCGATGAGGTCGGAGCGAGTCATGCGGCGCATGATCCGCGCGGTCATGAGGATGGCGATGACTCCGAGGATTGCCACGGCGATGCGCCAGCCGAAGGGCGTCGCTCCGAAGACATATTCGCCCGCGGCGATCGTCCACTTGCCCAGCGGCGGGTGGACAACGTACTCGGGCCCATCCTTGAAGATGTCGACCGTGCGCCAGTTGCCGTCCGATGCGAGGAGCTTGTCGGCCGCGCCCTCGACCATGTCGCGCTCGACGCCGAAGCGGAGCAGCGAGAGGGCATCCTTCACGTAGTAGGTCTCGTCGAAGGCGATGGCGTGGGGTTGGCCGAGGTTCCAGATGCGCAGCACGGCACCGATCGCCATGACGGCGAGGGGCCCGATCCAGCCCCTCATACCGCGGGAGGGCATGGGAGGCGAGAGTCGATCGGGGAGGCCTGCGAGGTCGCGCGCAGGTGCGGATTGTGGCGCTATCACGGTCGCGGCGGTCACGACGTAATCGTAGGCGCTGGCCGCTCAGGGTGAGGACCTGCGACGATGCAGGGGTGGAGCGGGGACCAAGCGAGGAGTTACAGGCGCCGGACGTGGCCGGGAAGGTCGTCCTTGCGGCGACACCCCTCGGCAACGTCGGCGATGCATCCCCGCGCCTGGTGGAACTACTTCGAACAGCAGACATCGTTGCGGCCGAGGACACCAGGCGGCTCCGGCGGCTGGCCGCTTCACTCGAAATCCAGATCACAGGTCGCGTCGTCTCGTACTTCGAGGGCAATGAGCGAGACCGAGCCCGGGAGCTGATCGACGAGGCATTGGGTGGGGCGTGCATCGCCGTTGTCACGGATGCGGGAATGCCATCGGTGAGCGATCCCGGCTACCGGATCGTCGCCGAGGCCGCGGCGAGGGGCGTGTCGGTGACGGCGTTGCCGGGCCCGAGCGCCGTGCTCACGGCACTTGCTCTCTCTGGGCTCGCCGTCGATCGATTCTGCTTCGAGGGGTTCCTTCCAAGAAAGGCGGGCGAGCGGTCATCGCGTATCGCAGCACTTGCGGCCGAGCCGCGCACGATGGTCTTTTTTGAGGCCCCGCACCGGCTCCACGCGATGCTTGATGCCCTTGCCGCTGGACTGGGCGACAGCAGACTCGCCGCCGTCTGCCGGGAGCTCACGAAAACCTATGAGGAGGTCAAGCGTGGCACCCTCGGGGAGTTGGCGCTCTGGGCCGAATCAGAGATCAGGGGCGAGATCACGGTCGTGGTTGCAGGGGCGAGCCCAGACGAGCAGCGGCAGGTGTCGGGCCTCGTCGATGCACCGTCGTGGGTGGCGGCGGTCCGGGATCGAGAGGCCGAGGGAATGGACCGACGCACCGCGATCGCCGAGGTCGCGAAACTCGCGGGCGTGCAGCGCCGGTTGGTCTACGACTCGGTCGTCCAAGCGAAGGCGCCCCAACCGTAGAATCGGAACATGGGTGAAGCGGCTTCGAAGAAGTTCTATCTGACGACGCCGATCTACTACGTCAACGATGCGCCGCACATCGGCCATGCTTACACCACGACCGCCGGCGATGTTCTCACCCGCTGGCACCGCCAGCGGGGCGAGGAGGTCTGGTTCCTCACCGGCGTCGACGAGCATGGCACGAAGGTCGAGCGGGCAGCCGAGCAGGGCGGGGTGACCCCGCAGGAGTGGGTCGACCGGCTCGTCGCAGATGAGTGGCTCCCCGTCCTTGAGACCGTCGATGCGCGGAATGACGACTTCATCCGAACGACCGACCCGCGCCACGCGGTCGCCGTCCAGCGGTTCTGGGAGGTCGTCCGCGAAAACGGTTACGTCTACGCCGCGCCGTACGCCGGGCCCTACTGCGTGGGGTGCGAGGAGTTCAAGCTCTCCGGGGATCTCACCCCGGGCACGGGCGAGTTCGAGGGCCAGCAACTGTGCCCCGTCCACGGCCGCCCGGTTGAGCAGGTCGAGGAGGACAACTGGTTCTTCAAACTGTCGGCCTTCGCCGAGCAACTCATCGCGTACTACGAGGCGAACCCTGATCGCATTGAGCCGGTGAGCGCCTATAACGAGGTGATGTCCTTCCTTCGCCAGGGCCTCGTCGACATCTCGATGTCGCGTTCCAGCGTTGGCTGGGGAATCCCGCTCCCCTGGGATGAGAAGCAGGTTGTGTACGTATGGTTCGACGCCCTACTCAACTACGCCACAGCGGTTGGGTATGGCGCTGATCCAGAGTCGGAGGCCGGACATCAGTTCGCCCGAACCTGGCCGGCCGACGTCCACCTCGTGGGCAAGGACATCCTGCGCTTCCACGCCGTCTACTGGCCGGCGATGCTCATGGCCGCTGGCCTTGAATTGCCGCGCAAGGTGTTCGCCCACGGCTGGCTCCTTGTCGGCGGCGAGAAGATGTCGAAGACGAAGCTCACCGGCATTGCGCCGAGCGAGATCATCGGCCACTTTGGCTCCGATGCCTTCCGCTACTACTTCCTGCGGGCCATCTCCTTCGGCCAGGATGGCTCGTTCTCGTGGGAGGACATGTCGGCCCGCTACACCGCCGAACTCGCCAACGGCCTGGGCAACCTCGCCTCAAGGGCGACCGCCATGGTGAATAAGTATTGCGAGGGAAGGCTTCCGGCCGCTGGAGCGCTCACCGCAGCCGAAGAAATGCTTCGCACGCATCTCGCGGAGGTCACCGAACAGGCTGACACCGCCATCGTGGCCTTGGACTTCGCGACCGGGATTGTGGCCGTCAAGCAGTTCATCGACGCCGTGAACCTGTATGTCACCGAGCAGGCACCCTGGGTGCTCGCGAAGGACCCCGCCAACGAGGTGCGCCTGCACACTGTCCTCAACACGATCTGCGAGTCCCTGCGCGGCATAGCGGTCCTCTACTACCCGCTCATGCCGAAGGCGATGGAGTCGCTGTGGTCCCAGCTCGGGGCTGACGAAGCGATCGGCGCGATTGCCGATCAGCGCATCGACTCCGTGGGTACCTGGGGGCAATTGCCGGCAGGCTCAGTGGTGACGAAGGGCGAGTCGCTTTTCCCGCGCCTCGACGACGTGGCCTGAGAAAGAGGCCTGAAGATGCCCAACCTGTCGATCGTCCAACCGCCGCCGGCCCTCGTGCGGCCGGTCATCGATACGCACTGCCACATCGACATGCAGGAGCGTGGACGCGACGGCAGCGAACCGCAGCCACCTGATGAGCTCATTGCGCTGGCGGCCTCCGTCGGCGTCACGAAGCTCGTCCAGATCGGTTGCGATGTCGCGTCATCGCGTTGGTCGGTTGAGATGGCCAGGACGAGGCCCGACGTCATCGTCGGCGTTGCCCTGCATCCGAATGAGGCGCCGAGGCTGTTCGAGTCCGGCGGCCAGCGGGAGCTCGATGCTGCATTTGAAGCGATAGCCGAGTTGGCTGCCGACCCAGTCGTGCGTGCGGTGGGCGAGACCGGGCTCGACTATTTCAGGACCGAGGGTGCCCTACGGGAGGTCCAGCAGGATTCCTTCCGGTGGCACATCGAGCTCGCGAAGTCCGTCGGCAAGACCCTCGTCATCCACGATCGTGATGCCCACGAGGATGTCATCACCGTGCTCACCGGTCAGGGCGCGCCGACCAACGTCGTCTTCCATTGCTTCAGCGGTGATGCCGCGATGGCCCGAGTGTGCGCGGAGCAGGGCTGGTATATGTCCTTCGCCGGCGTCGTCACCTTCAAGAACAACGACTCGCTGCGCGAGGCGCTCGCGGTCGTCCCCGATCACCTCGTCCTCGTCGAGACTGACTCCCCATACCTGACCCCGGTGCCGCACCGGGGTAAGCCCAATGGCTCCTACCTCATGCCGCTCACGGTCCGGTGCATTGCGGAGGTGCGCGGCATTGATGAGGCTGCTGCGGCGACCCTGCTGTGGGACAACGCGCAGCGGGCGTTCGGCGAGTGGTAGCCGAGGGCCTCGGTAAGGCCTCGCAGGGCGACTCCGGCGAGCTGCTCGGGGCCCGGGAGATTCGCGAGCTGGCCGAACGGCTTGGTGTGCGGCCGACGAAGCGATTGGGCCAGAACTTCGTCATCGACCCGAACACCGTGCAGCGCATCGTGCGGGCGGCGGCGCTGCCGCAGGCGGCACGGGTTCTCGAGGTCGGACCGGGCCTCGGCAGTCTCACCCTCGCGCTCCTGCAGCAGGGCCACGAGGTGGTTGCGGTGGAGATCGACGGGATTC
>CAMAWO010000206.1 GCA_945861925.1 Bifidobacterium breve
GTCATGGCGTCAAGTCTGCCGGAAGGCCTCCCGGCTGTATCCGGGAGGACGATTTCTGCGGCCCGACGAGCAGGGCTACGATATGTGGGCGGTTCCGATCGGTGGGCATCTTGGGCCACTCGGGGACCGCATGGAGGCGTCGCCTAGTCCGGTCTATGGCGCCGCACTGCTAATGCGGTTTGGGCTTTAACGCCCATCGGGAGTTCAAATCTCCCCGCCTCCGCCACTTCTTGGGATCCGGGCTTCACCCGATGGTGAGTACCCCGTTGGACAATCGTGACGTAACCCGCGAGAGCCCCTTCGTTGCTGGGCCCAACTCAAGTGCGCCGTCAAGGGCGAATACCGATCCATGCGCAGGGCACAGCCAGTCAGCGCCATCCTGGCCCACCGTGACGCCAGCGTGGGGGCAACGGAGGTCCAAGGCGACGTATTTGCTCGCCTGTGTTCGGACGATCGCTGTCGGGACTCCCTTAACGTTGCCGAGGGCCACGACTCCGCCGGGCTTGGCGAGGGCGCTCACCTTCGACACCGTGACCTGAACCCGGCCGTCGGGAAGTCGTTTGATACCGGGCGCGGCGCTCGCATCATCGGCGAGGAGGACAGCGCCGACAGACAGGCCCACGAGCGCGCACGCGCCGGTGAGGAAGGCTCGTCGGGAGGGTTCGGGGAGTATGTATTGGCTCATGGAACCAGTCTCGCTCACGGTTGATGATGGCGCACGCTAGACTTCACTTCGATCCTTTGCGATCTGCGCCCGTAGCTCAACGGATAGAGCACTTGACTACGGATCAAGAGGTTGAAAGTTCGAATCTTTCCGGGCGCACCCATGTTCTTCTACCCCCTTGTCGAGTCTGGATAGGGGGGCGCACCATGACTGATCAGCCTGCCGCGGTTGGGTCCCCCATGGCGGCACGTGCCTCCTGTGCTTTCGCGGATCCGCGCAGGGTCGTCGCAACCAGCACTGCGATCGCTGCACCGCTTATTGGCCCAACGACGTAGACCCAGTAGGTGCTGAGGTCGCCCAGCGCGACATCAGGTCCGAGCGCTCGTGCTGGGTTCATTGCGGCACCGTCAAATGGCCCGCCCATGGAGCCCCAAGCCATGATGTAGGCGGCGACGGCGAAGGGCACGTAAGGGCCACTCAACTTCGGGCCATTAGCCATCCCCAGCACCATCAGGACGAGTCCGAAGGTGATCAACGCCTCGAAGGCGACAGCCTCCCAAGCGAGCCCGTCTGGCGGACGGGTGGCGGCCAGGTTTCCCAGTGGGCCGAACATCCACTTCGCAAGCATCGCGGCTGCGATGGCGGCAATGCACTGCACGATCCAGTACACGGCGGCCATGGACCAGCCCATATCCTTGCGAAGCGCGAAGGCGAAGGTCATCGCGGGATTGAAGTGCGCAGAGATATCGCCGAGAAAGAAGATGGCGACCATCAGCCAGAGCGCAGAGAACGCCGAAAGGATCAGCGCCACCGTGTAGGTGTTCGGGGATCCCCCCCCGTACTTGGCCAGAACCGCGGCCCCCCCGGAGAGGATGAAGACAAGGCCGAACATTCCGATGAACTCGGCAAGCAGCCGGCGCATCCGGTGCTCATTTGATGTCCAGGAGGCGTGAAACTGCCGGTTGCCCACCTCGGCAGCGAGTGCGTCTTTGCCGACGAGGGGCGCGGTCATGACATTTTCCGACTCGTCGCTGATTTCGCAGCAGGGCGCCGCGTGCTCGGGGCAGCCTTTACTGCTGCCTTCGTCGCACTGCGATCAGGATGAGTCATGTTGATGGGAACGACAACGCGGTCGAACAGCTCCTCGGTGACACCGTTCTTCAACGCCGCCTCCTTGAGGGTGAGGTTGTTGTCGATTGCATAGTGCGCAATCACTGAGGCATTGTCGTATCCGATGATGGGCGAGAGTGCCGTGACCATCATCACCGATCGCTCAATGTTCGCCTTCAATTGCGGCTTGTTCAGTTCTGCGCCCTCGATCATGAACTCCCGGAAGTGGTCGCACATATCCGCCATGATGAGTGCTGAATGCAGGTAGTTGCTGATAAGGATTGGTCGGAAGGCATTGAGTTCGAAGTTGCCCTCCGAGCCGCCCATCTGAACCGCAACATCAGACGCCATGATTTGGATGCACACCATCATCATTGCTTCGGCCTGCGTGGGATTGACCTTCCCCGGCATGATCGATGAGCCGGGCTCGTTCGAGGGGAAAATCAATTCCATCAGTCCGGTTCGAGGGCCCGAACCGAGCCATCGCATGTCGTTTGCGATCTTGAATAGGGTGACTGATGCAGCCTTCAAGCCGGCGTGGGCCCGAACCATCCGATCCAACGTTCCTTGGGCAGCGAACTTGTTCTCTGCGGTCTGGAAGGGGTAGCCGGTGAGCTTCGCAATCACGGCAGCAACCTCGTCGCCGAAGCCTTCGGGAGAGTTGAGCCCGGTGCCGACCGCGGTGCCGCCCATCGCCAGTCGCAGGAGCCCACTTGTCGCGTGCTCGACCTCGGTGATCGCGTCACCGAGTGCAGCCGCGTATCCCGACCACTCCTGCCCGACGGTCAGCGGGGTTGCATCCTCGAGGTGAGTACGGCCGATCTTCACGATGGAATGCCACTGGCGGGACTTCTTGTCCAGAGCCTTCTGGAGGCGCTTGAGGGCCGGGACTGTCTGCTCAATCGTCATCTTGTACGCGGCGATGTGCATCGCAGTCGGGAAGGTGTCGTTGGAAGACTGCCCCATGTTGACGTGATCGTTCGGATGAATGGGCTCCTGCGATCCGAGTTTGCCACCGACGAGTTGAATGCATCGGTTGGATACGACCTCATTCACGTTCATGTTGGACTGCGTTCCCGATCCGGTCTGCCACACGTACAGCGGGAAGTCCTGGTCGAGGGCGCCGCTGATGACTTCATCGCACACTTGCTCGATGAGGGTGCCCTTCCAAACGGGAAGACGGTGGTGGCGGGTATTGACAATCGCCGCAGCCTTCTTGACGTAACCGTACGCGTGATAAACCTCGTGGGGCATGCGATCATGACCGATGTTGAAGTGGATCAGGCTCCGCTGGGTCTGTGCGCCCCAGTAGCGGTTGGCCGGGACCATCACCGTGCCAAGGCTGTCGAATTCTTTGCGCTGCCCCGAGCCCTTCAGTCCAATCGGTAGGTCAAGGATCTTCGGTGACTTCTCATCAATCGCCATTACGGCCTCCAAAAGGATCAAAATTTAAAAATAATAGGCATGGATGTAAATTTACTAGGGGCTTCGGTCACACACATTTGCAGGGGGCCTCGCACTGCTGCCATTACTCCGCCGGTTCGATCCAGATGGCCTTACCGGTTGCCGCGTCGAAGTGGGGCCCCGTTGACGAGCGCACCCCCCTGTCAGGCCGACCTATGAGAAGAACCTCCCGGGCCATGAAGAAGGTAGGAATGAGGGCGATCACCGGGAGCAGGGCCCACAGGCACGTGATGCGGCGCGGCGCGATGAGGAGCCAGTAGGCGAACTGCAGTGCGATCGTGAGGCCGAGCCACCACATCCGGTCAATGACGGCAGGCTCGGCGTTCCCCGTGATCTTCAATGTCGGCGAAGTGAGGAGTTCGGCGATCCCAAGAACTGCGTATGAGACGGCACCAAGGGCCATGGGGAGGAGGAGCCACAGGCCGACCAGTGCTGCACCACTCACCCGCTCTGCGCCTGGAGTCGAGTCGGACGTAATCGCGTTGTGCTCGAGCATCGCTGCGACGCTGCTTGAATGCCTTCTCGACGCGCTCATGGCTGCCAATCACCGAATCCAGGTATTCATGACGAAGAAGGCGGTGCCGCCCAAGGTTAGGTAGGCCAGCACGATCGACCACCGAGCGAGCCCAATGCCGCGTTGTGGGACTTCGCTCGTCGTTACTTGGTCGTATGCCATATGGCCGAGGACGATTGCCGGCAAACAGGTGAGCGGGATCCACGCCAGGACGAATGCGGAAACTGCCAGGCCGCTGACGGGTGAGCCGGCCGGTGCGGTGACCCGTGCGCATTCGACCGATGCGTGATGGCTGAGGGCCCACCAGAGGGTGACGAGCAGGAGCGCTGATGAAGGAATGATGACGAGCGGGCTTGTGCCGAGGACGTCGAACGCCTCATAGCCGCTCACCACGCCGGCCTGATCGATCGAGCCCTCGAAGGCCAACACCGAGCGCGGCCCACCGAGGACTTCGGCCAGGCGGTCCATGGCCCAGGGGATGAGGGCTACTGCTGTGAAGGCACCGGCAGTGGCCCCTACGGCGAGGGCTCCACCACGCCGGCAGGTGAAGGCGAGCCATAAGACGAGCGGAAGGACCCAGACGATGGTTCGGGTGAGCACCCAAAGGTCACCGGACGAGAAGACGGCAAAGGGCTCGGAGGGATTGAAGTCCGCGCCGTAGGACGAGGTCCATGAGAGGGCTCCACCGACTGCGAACACGAGGATGAGCAGGGTGCTGTCGATACCGAAACTCGAGCGGAGTGCTGGCGCCGCAAGTGCCGGGCGCAGGACCAGTCCGAGCCAGATGACGCAGAAGATAATGAGCGCGGTGGCGGCGAGGACAGCAATGCCGCCGAGCCTCACGGTTTCATTGGTGCCGGCGAAGATCTCGTTGACCCAGACATACCCGTCCTGGTCCTCGGCCGTCCAGACGACATCAGGAATGCCGACGGAGGGAATGGAGTCGACGAGCACCGGGCCGGCGAAGCGCACGGCGACAGCGACAGCGAAGGCGGTCAGTGCCAGTCGGAGGCGAGAGCCGGCGAAGGTGGCCACGACGAGGACGACGACAAGGAGGGCGCTCGGGAGCAACTGCACGAGATGGTCCAAGGGCGCCTTGCTCGACACCGCCGGGAGATTATGCACCAATATCGCTGTGACGAGGAGGGCCGACGACACAGCGAAGGCGGCGATCGGCGCGTTGAGAGATCGCGTGCTCGCGTTCCTTGTGGTCATGGACGTTGCCATCGTGACCCCCGACCGGGACGCCTACCGCTGCCGGATGAGCATTGGATGAGCGTCACGGAACCGGGAGTTCGCCCACAGTTGATTGCCGTCTTGGATCGTGAAGCCGGTGAGCGATGGGCGGACACCATCAAAGATCGCCGTGGACGGCGACTCAAGGAGGAGCGCCCACTCGCGCCTTAGCAGCGTGTCCTGCAGCATCCCCTCAACGTAGCGGTTGTGGGTTCCGACGGCGAGGAACCTCACTTTTTGCTCGATGAGTTCGAGGGCGGGAAGGATGACCTCGAGTTCCATCCCCTGCAGGTCGACGTGCAGGAGGTCGGTGGGCTCATCTCCGGCGAGCAGTGTGTCGAGCGTGACGGTTTGGACCTCGCGGTGCGCAATGAAGGCCCCCCGGTAGTCCATCGTCGGTTCACCGTCGGGTGACGCGGCGCCACTGTGGACCGCGCCCCCCATGTCGATCTCGTCGAGCACGGGGAAACTCAAGGTTGTGTCGGTGTTCCAGCAGGCGGCTTCGACGATGGTGACGAGGCTCTCGACTCCGTTGTCTTCTGCGTGCTGCCTGGCCCACTCGGCCCTTCGTGGTTCCGCCTCGACCGCTATGCCGATCGCGCGCTTGCCCAGCCGATGGGCGCACACGACCCCCATGACCGCCCAGGGAGCCCAGCCCGCACCAACCTCAACCACCCGGTAACTCTCGCGGTCGTTCGTAAGTGAGATGACGAGCGCCACGTACTCCTCGGCTTCGGAGCGATAGCCGTCAGATGGGATCGGAAGCTCGGTGTCTATCGTTCCAGCGAACTCCTAGGGTGCCCACGGGAGCATCGGGATGCGGGTCCTGACGCCGGCCCAGTCGACCCGGTAGACACCCTCGTCGGCGGGTAGGTTCTGGGCGCGGACCTGCTCCAAGATTGCGGGGATTTCCGGCTCGCGGATGTGCAGGTGCAGTCCATTGCCGAGCAGGTCGGGCGTTGCTGGTTCGGGAGCGGCAGCATCCGTCGATCCCGCCGCCTGTGAACGACGACGAAGGGCCACTGGAAGACCGCCCCTTCGCTACCCCGCTGTACAGACCGAAAGAATGCTACCCATGGCCGGCAGAAATCTCATCAACATCGAGCAAGTCACGAAGGCCTATGGCGAACGTCCGCTCCTTGACGGAGTGTCGTTGGGAGTCGGGGCGGGGGAGCGAATCGCGGTCGTCGGCCGCAATGGCGCGGGCAAGAGCACCCTGCTCCACGTGTTGGCCGGCGTGGAGCCGGTCAACTCAGGAAGGGCCACGATCGGATCGGACGTCAACCTCGCGCTGGTGTCGCAGGCGGAGGTGGTCGATGCCGAGCAGACGGTCGGCCACTACCTCGTGCCCGACCAGGATGTGCACGAGTGGGCGTCGAATGCCCGAATCCGCGAGGTCCTCACCGGCCTACTCGGCGGCTTCGACGAGGCCTTGCTGCTCCGGACGATGGGGAACATGTCGGGCGGCGAGCGCCGCCGCGTCCAACTCGCGCGTGCCCTCATTGCAGATCTCGACATCCTCCTCCTCGACGAGCCCACGAACCACCTCGATGTCGAGGTGGTGGCCTGGCTTGCCGAATACCTGAAGTCCAAGAACAAGCTCGC
>CAMAWO010000207.1 GCA_945861925.1 Bifidobacterium breve
CGTCGGGCGGTCTCGGTGTGGCTGCACATGCCACAACGATCCGGTGTCTAGGCCGCGCGCTCGTCGAGGTAGCGGGCGATCAGCGACTCCGGCACCCGCCCCTTCTCGTTGACCTCGATGCCACCGGCGATGGCCCACGCCCGTACCTCGGCGGTCGTCACCCGTGACGTTGACGTTCGGGGCTGGGGCGGCGGTGGGGCCGGTGCCTTGGTCTCCTTGGCAGGGTCGGGAGTCCCAAGGCGCCGTGCTTTGGAGGCGATGGCGTCCATGAGTTCGACCAAAGCCGCCCCATGCTCTGGGCACAGGTCGGTGTCGTAGAACACCGAGTTCCACCACACCCGCCGCGCATCGCCGTCGACGTCGATGCCGCACGCGTCGCACACCCGCACCATCCGGCTCTCCATGCCCATATGCGGAGCGCAGACCAACGAGAGGAACATCATGGAACTCAGCACCAATGACATGCTCGACACCCGCGCCGTGGCAGCACTGGCAGGGGTCGCGCCCGACACCATCAAGGGGTACCACAAGTTGGCTCGGGGCGGGCATCAGTGCATGCCGGTGGCCGACCTGTACATCGGGCGCACGCCGATCTGGTCCCGTTCAACCATCGAGGAGTGGCTCATCGGCAGGGGCCAAGTCGCCCTCGTCGAGTGTTGGCAGCAGGTCCCGCGGTTGGGCCCTGATCACGTCAACGGGCAGGTGCGGACACGTCAGTTGAGAAGCTCGGCGTTACCGCCAGATCCGGCTGCTTCACGAGAAACACTCACCGTCGGTGTCTGTGTCGGTGTATTTGTAGGAGTGGTGGCGCATCCTGCAAGGAGCCCAACTGTGAGTACACCCAAAGTGAGGGTGGCGGTCGTGCGGGATGAAAGTTTCAACGTGCTTCCTCTGCTAGATGGGTGGACACGGGTTTGGTGGTTTCTCATTTGATCCTACGTCGAATGGGTACGGATCCTGTCGATCAAACGCGTGGCTTTCGGGCAATAATGATGTCGCGCTGGATCGCCTGATCGACGCGGTGACAAAACCCTCGCTCCGAGGCTGGTTCGACCACGCTCAGCCCGGCGGACTCAAGGGCCGCCGCGGCATCGTCGCGCTTGGTCACGTGGGTATTCCAAGCGATGCCGATGGCACCTCCGGGCCTCAACACCCGGGCCCACGCGGGTGCGTTCTCGGCGATGAGGTCAAGTGGGCTGCGGGAGAGCTCCCGGTCCCTCGTGCGGCTCCCGTGCTGGACGCCGTAGGGGGCGTCCGTCACCACGAGATCGACGGACGCGGGTCGGAGGAAGTCGGCGAGAGAGGAGGTGTCTGAACATATGACGTCGAGCCGTTGGACGATCCCGGCCTTGTAGTCCTCCTTGTTCGCCGCGAACGCGAGGTTCAGGCGGTGTGCGACGACGCGGCGGTCGCGCCGCACCGGCCCGTACTCGACCCGGTGCTTGAGTCGCTTCTCCTTGAGCCAGCGCTGGATGAACACCGCGTAGGCATCGACGTCGCGTTCGTCGATCTCGATGCCGTACGCGTCCCAGCCATACATGAGCGCCTGGTTGAGGGTGGTTCCCCTGCCGCACAGGGGGTCGAGCACCGTGAGACTGCGGTCGAGCATGTCGCCCGCGAAATCGGAGGCGAGGACCGTCACGTTCATAAGGAGTTTCGTGAACTGCTCGTTGGTCTTGCCGGAGTATTTCTGGATGGTGATGAGGTCGTCGTCCAGGCGGTCGAGCCGGCGCGCGGTAATCGGACGTAGGACCTCGCCCTCGATCGCGAAGAGGGCATACAGCGACGAGAGATTGGCGAGGTGGGCGATGTCCCGGTCAACGAGGTCGTCGCACTCGAAGGTGACGTACGGCACACCACCGATGATCTCGGCCGCAATCGTGCCGATGCGCCCGCCGAGAACCGCCTCATTAAAGGCGGCTAGCTCAGCCTGGGTCAGGGCGATGGCGGCATCGGCGTAGACCCGGTTGGCGGAGGGGAGAATGAGGACGGCGTAGCGGCTCATCGCACCGGGACCGATCTGGGCATCTTCACGGATACATCATCCAATGTCGACGCATCACACCTAGGGTGAGCCCGCTGGAGCGCACAGCAGGGAGGTTGAGTGGCGATGCAGGACGACGTGCTGATCAAGGCCCCGATGACGTGCCGGCCGATGGACCTGACGATGGTCGATGGCTTGCTCGACGGACCTGACGTGGACCGCGCCTACGAGGTGGTCTCCGAGTCGGACTTCGCGATGATCGGCCGGGTGGAGAGCAGCAGGGAGAGCCTTCGATTCCAGATCACCAGCCCTGATGCCGCCCAGCATGAGCACCGACTGGTCGAGGATGAGCGCGGGGACCCTGTCGGCGTGCTGGTGATCGAGCGCGATGCCGCAGCCCGGTTGGTGTTCGCCGATGCCTACTGCCTTCCGGGTCTGGAAACCGATGTGCTCGCGCCGCTCGTCGCGATGGGGATCGCCGCCGGTGGCAGGTTGAGCGAGGGGGAGCCCGGTTGGCAGATGGAGGCAGGGGCGCTCGCGAAGGACGTGGGCGCGTGCGCGGTGCTCGAGGCGAGCGGATACGCCCAGGTCCGTCGCTTCTGGCAGATGGGCATTGACCTCGCCGGTTACTCGCTTGCCGAGCCCAAGGCGCCGCGGGGAGTGACGAGGTCCGTCGCCGCGAGCGAAGGTCACCGGCGGCTGCTCCACTCCATCCATGAGTCGGCCTTTGCCGAGCACTTCGGGTCGGTGGCCCGCCCCTATGAGCAGTGGCTGCCCTGGCATAAGGACCGGCAGGACGCTGCGCCCGATCTGTGGTGGCTGGCATGGGTCGAGGATGAGCCGGTCGCCGAGATCACGCAGGATCACTCTCGCGATGATGTGAATGCCGCATATGTGCGAAGCCTCGGGGTGGCCGCGAGCGCCCGGGGGCTCGGCATCGGCCGATGGCTCCTGCAGTGCGCATTTGCAGAAGCGGCGCGGCGTGGCCGCGAGCAGGTGTGCCTCACCGTCGACAGCGACAACACGACCGGCGCGACGGCGCTCTATGAGTCCGTCGGCATGGTGTCAGAGGTGGTCATCGACCTGTTCCGCCGGCCGCTTGGTGCGTCGGGCTGACCAAACCGGACTGATCGGGAAGAATGGAGGGGTGGAAGCAGCAATCCCCCTGGCATTCACAGCTGCCTGGGCCAGCGGTATCAATCCTTACCTGCTCGTGTTTCTCATGGGCATCCTCGGGCGGGTCACCGATTTCAACGTCCCCGTCGCCTTCGAACGTGTTGACGTCCTCCTCGTCTTCGGTGTCCTCGTCGTCATTGACGCCATCGCGGACAAGATCATGTGGCTGGACTCCGCATGGGATGTGTTCAATACGGCGATCAGACCGATCGCCGGCGGGGTCGTTGCATTGCTCATCGCCTCGCCGAGCGTTGATTTACCGAGTGCGCTGATCGCGGCGGGCGGCGGCGTCGTCGCGTTGATTACCCACGTCGCAAAGGCGACGACGCGACTCGCGGTGAACACGTCGCCGGAGCCGGCGAGCAATGTAGTGGTCTCGGTGGCGGAGGACGCCGCGATCGTCGGGGTCGTCATCACGGCGATATTCAATCCATGGATCGCGGCAGGGATCGCGGCGGTCCTCTTCACCGCAGGTGTGGTCGTCGCCATCGCGGTGGCCGGAACAGCAAGGGCAGCCCTGCGCAAACGAAGACAGCGCAAAACCCAACCAACAACCAACCCAACCACCCCCCTCAGTTCATCTGGCCCAGAATCCGGGCCAGCTGAATGAATATCGGTCAATCGGGGTCGCATTTGTTCATTTGGCCCGCAGGCGGCGCGCACGCCGAGGAAGCATCACGATGCTTGAAGGATGATGACTTGGTGTCCACAGGCTAGACTGCGCTCATGCGGACGACACTGACATTGGACGATGATCTCGCCATGGCGCTGCAGGAGAAGGCTCGAAGAATGTCTCTGCCATTTAAGGACGTCGTCAATGCGTGTCTGCGCAGGGGCCTAGCCTCCGAATCCGAACCGCCTCGCAGCCCGTTCGTCATTCGCACCTTTGACGCAGGGCTGCGCGAGGGCATAGACATGACGAAAGCTCTAGACCTCGTCGCCGAGATGGATGATGAGCACTTCGAGGTATTGACGCGCCGATTGCACCCGGGAGCGCAGGGCCAATGATTGTTCCCGATGCGAATCTCATCATCTACGCATCCGACAGCGGGTCGCTGTTCCATGAGCGCGCTCGGGAGTGGTGGACCGCAGCACTCAATGGCGATGAGTCGGTGGGGCTGAGCTGGCTTGTCCTCGTCGCTTACGTCCGGGTGATGTCGTCGGCGCGCATCATGAAGCGCCCTGTCGCGGTCGGCGAGCTGCTCGACGAGGTTGAACGATGGCTCGCAGCTTCGCACGTGCAGGTGCTGCAACCGACGGCCCGCCACCCGAGTGCACTGCGATCACTTCTCGTCCCGACCGGTGTTGGCGGAGACCTCGTGAATGACGCTCACCTTGCCGCGTTGGCCGCGGAATACGGTGGGATCGTCCATTCGGCCGACACAGATTTCGCCCGATTTCCAAATGTTCGCTGGGTGAATCCGTTGACCGGGTAGGGAAGCGAGGAGCGCTAGGTGCAAGGCCACGATGCCCAACGGATGTGACAGAAATTCTGCAAGGATGCTCGGATGTCGAGAATCGATGATCGGGCGCATCTCGTCATGGACGTGCACGAGTGGGACCTCTACGACGACATGCCCGTCCGACGCTGCGACCTCACCACGACCATGGAGGACTTCGCGAATGGCTGAGCAACGCGGTGGCGGTACTGACGATCTGATGCGCCAGTTCAAGGACATGATCGCGAGCATGTCCCTCGACGACATCACTGGCCTCACCCCTGCGATCGACCGTGCGATGGCGCGCGCAGGCGCACAAGCAGGTCCCGGGCGCCGCGCGAGCCTTCGGCAGCCCAGACTCGACAGCCCCGTGGTCATGCGCGTGCGCCTGGATCTGAAGGGCGCCAAGCCCCCGATCTGGCGCCGCATCGACATGCGGTCCGATCTCACGTTGGACAACGTGCATCAAGTCATCCAGGCATCCTTCGAGTGGATGGACTACCACCTGTACCGCTTCTCAATCGGCGGCGACCCATTCGACTGGAAGTCCGAGTGCTTCGTTGGCCCAGGTGATGACGAGGATTCGATGGAACGGATCGTGACGTCGGATGAGGTGCGCGTCGATGAAACACTGGCGAAGCCCGGTGACGTGCTCCACTACGTCTACGACTACGGCGATTGCTGGGACATCAGGATCCTCCTCGAGGAGATCCTGCCGCTCGCCGCGGGCGCGCCCGAGGCCACGTGTGTTGACGGCCGCCGAGCCGCGCCTCCGGAGAACTGCGGGGGCATTCGCTCGGGCGAGGATCTCGCCGAAATCCTGCCGGACCCCGCCCAGTTCGATGTCGACGAAGTCAACGACAACCTGTCGGAGTTCTCGTCGGGTGAGGCCGGCCTCGAACTGCGACCCGATCTCACGATCCTCATTGCGCGGCTGACGGGGAAGGCCCAAGTCGATGCGCAGGCTCGGGCCCAATCGCTCACCCAAGAGCCGCTCACCTCAGCAGATGAGCGTGAGCACGCGCTCAGGCCAATCATGTGGTTCCTGCAACACGTCGGGACAACGGGACTGACGCTCACCGCGGCGGGCTACCTGCGGCCAGTTGACGTCATCGCGGCAGCGGGCCAGATACCGGCAGCCTCGTGGTGGTACGGCGAGCGCAATCGCGAGAGTCAGACGATTCCGGTGCTCTACTTCCGAGAGGGTTTGCAGTCCGTTGGACTCCTGCGAAAGGCGAAGGGTCGACTCGACCTCACGAAGGCAGGTACCAAGGCCATGTCCGACTCCGAGGCACTGTGGCGGCACCTCATCGAGCGACTCCCGGCGGGCAAACCTGGCACTTTTGCAGGTCACGTGGGTCTCCTTCTCCTCTTGCAGGTGGCGTCGTCGCCGGCAGGAGCGAAGGATCCCTATGCCCAGATCGCCGCGGCTCTCAACAGTGTCGGCTGGCGTGCCCACGGAGACGAACTGGTCCGGGAATATGACGCCATGTGGGCCGACGAGCACACGCAAAGTCTCCTCCGCAACCTCGTGCCCGACGGCTCTCCTCCCACGGATGGCAGCGACCACTCGTACTCCCGAGTGGCTGTGGACCTTGCGCGTGCCTGCCTGGTCGGCGACCGGCCGACATGACGTCGATCTGCAGGCGATCAGGCACGCAGGTGTGGTGTAGACACCGCACATGAACGAAGAGACGTACACCCAGGTGATGCTGGTCGTCGCGCAGACCTTTGAGGTCATAGCCGCTGGCGTTCTGTTTGCGGGCCTGCTCTGGTCATTATGGATCTCGCTTCGCGACTACCTGCGACGCAAGGACGGTGGCCTCGCCTACCGGGTCATGCGGCAGTCCTTCGGTGGTGCAATCCTTCTCGGACTCGAGATTCTTGTCGCAGGCGACTTGATCCGCACTGTCGCCGTCGCGCCAACGCTCGACAACGTGCTCGTGCTCGGCATCATCGTCCTT
>CAMAWO010000208.1 GCA_945861925.1 Bifidobacterium breve
GGGACCGATCACGACACCGCCGCCTTCGCGGTGGCCACCATCGCCTCCTGGTGGGAGCACGTCGGCCGCGAACTGCACCCCGACGCTACCCGGCTCCTGATCAGCGCCGATGGAGGCGGCTCCAACGGGTACCGGACCAGATTATGGAAGACCGAACTGGCCGCCCTAGCCAAGCGAACCGGACTCACCATCACGGTCTGCCACCTCCCGCCGGGCACCAGCAAGTGGAACAAGATCGAACACCGCCTGTTCTCCCACATCTCGATGAACTGGCGCGGGCGACCACTGACCAGCCACGAAGTGATCGTCGAAACCATCGCCGCCACGACCACCACAGCCGGCCTCACCGTCCAAGCCGAATTGGACACCAACCGTTACCCGATCGGCATCAAGATCCCCGACCAACAGATGAAAGCGTTGGAAACAAACGGCATACTCACCCGACACCAGTTCCACCCAGAGTGGAACTACACCCTGAATCCACCGCAACACGACACGCCCGAATCACACTGAGTTAATTCGTCACAGACTCTTAGGCTGCGGGATTTTGCCTCACGCGTGCCAACCCGCCAAGTGACGTGCCAGGTCGGAGTGATGTCGTTGCTCGGTACGACAACAGCCCCGTTGACGATTGAGGGGGCGCACTGCAGGGCCGTTGAGCGCTGGGGGCTGAAGAAGAGGAAGAACCCAATGCCACCACGAGCGCATGACTCATGATTCCCGCGAAGCATGAGGATCGGAGCCGCATCGAACATTGGCTGCATCGGGGTTAACGCATCGGCTATCCAACTCGCAGCGCTGCCAGTCACGGGAAGATTTCCGGGGGGAGGCGGGCTCGATGCACAGAGGTTCTGGTCGTTCGGCGGGCAGGCGGACTCCCGGTAGAGGTAGTCACCGAGATTGATGATGACGTCTGGCGCATTCTTGGCGATATTGCGGCTTATTCGTGCGAGGGGCCATGTGCTTGACATTGAGCAGTCCTGAACTTCAGTCGACTTGATACGACAGCCGCTATCTCCCGTAAGTGCGATGCGGTCGATACGATCCGGAAGCGACGCAGGAATAACTTGACTGCCCACCATTGCGGTCACGGCGTCTGCCGGGATGCCCCGCTCACAGACCTCCACCGCCGCATATGCGGCACCGGCGAGCGCGGGCTTGGGGCGAAGTTTCATGGGCAGGGTGAAATCCGTCCCTGCTTCAGTGCTGCCGTTCAGGACGGGGCACCCAGCACCGGATGCGATGACCGCACGTGCCAAGAGGCCCGACGGGACCTCGGATGTCGGGGCCACGAGGGTGAATGCTGCAAGGGATGAGGTCGGAACATAAGCGGCCATCGCACCTGGAGCCACCGCCATGGTTGCCCCGGAAACTGAACTCGCCAGAACAACCACAACCACGGAAATGACCGTCCGACGCAGAATCATGTGCGCAGGGCAACAACCATCGCCTGAAGGCGCTCGTTCCTCGACATGAGCACTTCATGATCACCTCACGTCCCTAAGTCAGATCCACCCCGAATCCCGTTAAGTTGCGCTCTCACGAGGCACTCGTCGGGATTCGGGGTGTATCTGTCTGAATCTGCGTTCGCTCGACTCACCACGCCGTCAGGTTCGAGCTATTGGACTTCGACGATCTCCGCCTGCCCAGCCGACACCACAAAGGTGACCAGCGACGTGTCACTCCCGAGGGCGCACATCACGCCGCTGCCAACCACACGTATGTCACTCGCAACAACGGCGCCTTCAGCGTTCTCAACTTCGCCGGAGAACCCGCACGAATCGTTGACGCTGGCGTAGCTCCCATTCGTCGTGAGGATGTACGAGCCGTCCACGAGGCCCGTCTTGGCATTGTTCGCCGGATCGACTGCGTTGCCCGCGGTCTTGAAGACTACCCCGACTAGAAAGGCGCATCCTCCGCCGATCACGAGGAAGACGGCAAGGATCACCAGAAGGATGATCAGTCCCTTGCGCTTCTTTTTCGGTGGAGTCGATCCTGTATCGCTCATGTTTACCCCTTCACCTAGGCGCCCGCCGACTAGACAGCGGACACTAACCAACCATCGGCGACAACGCCACCAATCCGGGCGTTCGCACCGATGAAATCGGCAAAGTGGGGGTCTAGCACCCCATTTGCCATCGGCTGCGGAGGTCGAGCATGAGTCGACCTCCGCTACTCAACAGAAAGGATGTCCGCCTGACCACCGGTCACCTATGACGACGCTGGTGTCCTTGTTCATGGTGTAAAATTCGTCAGCGAGCCCGGTCTTGTTGAAGACCACCGCAAGTAGTACGGCGCACCCATCGATTACGACAACGAACACCAAGAGAATCACGCCGAGAATGATGAGCCCGTTTCACCTCTTCCTCTGCGGTGACGGCTGAACTTCACTCATTGGGGCTCTCCTTAGTCGCATTCAACGTAGGGTAGGTGGAAGGGCGAAAACCCGCTCCGCAGATCTAGGCGACTTGATAAACGAAACGCCGGTCCTTGACCGTAGGGCGTTTTCACCAACTCAGAAAGGTGCACCATGAAGTTGACTCGCAATCTTGGCCTCGGTCTGCTTGGCGTGGCGATCGCAATCACGCCCATGACCCTGCTCGCCCCATCCGCCTCGGCTGCAGCCCCGATGGACTCCATAGTCTCGCTCACCCTGCCGGAGCTTAAGGATGCCGGCTTCCCTCGCCAACCGAACACCACCGCCTGGGGCAAGGGCACTGCGGAGGTTGAGCCGAACAAGGCGAGCACTTCGGAGCCGATCACGATCACCGGAACTGCCCCGAAGTTCGTGGAGCCCGGCACCATCTTGACCATGGAGCGCTTCCTGCCCACGAACCGCAAGGGCACCGGCACCTTCCAGGTCCTCGAAATCACCGCGACAGTCCGGCCCGACCGGAGTTTCACGATGATCGCGAACCTCGGTCGCGTGGGACGTTGGGGCTACCGGGTTGGCTACCAGACCGAGGGTGACTCACCGGAGTTCGTCGGCTTTCAGTTCCAGGCTCGCACGACCTCCTAAACGTCACAACAGGTTCGGCTCGTCCGCTCGTCCACGTGTTCGAAAGGGCGATTCACGCGGACGAGCCGTTACCTGTTGCGGCCGAGATTCTCTTATCGGTGGCCCCTTCGTAGCATGTCTGCATGGAGGCCATCGACCCCGAGCCCATTGACCCCGAGCCTTTGCCCCGGCAAGTGTGGCTCGACCATTACACGCAGCGAACGACGAGGTGGCTGTCTGGACTCGCGCTCGTCTACCTCGTTACCTTTTCAATTCAGTCCATCTGGCCCGACCCCGGCGCCCCTTGGTACTTCTGGCTCCAAGTCTTCGCCAACCTGCTGTGGCTGCTGTTTGCCATCGACCTGCTCTTCAGATTCATCATGTCAACCACGAAGCGGCACTTCTTTCGCAAGAATCTCCTCGACACGATCACCGTGGTCATTCCGCAGCTTCGGGCCCTGCGCGCACTACGCGCGTTCACCAGCGGCGGTGTCCTCTCCAGCAAGGGCCTGCTCTCCAGCGGTGCCATCGCGACGGCGACCCTCGCCGTGCTGCTTGTCGTATGGGTCGGTGGCCTCATGGTCCTCAATGCCGAGCGCAACGCTCCTGGCGCGGAGATCACCACCCTTCCCATCGCCATCTGGTGGGCCTTCGAAACCATCACGACAGTGGGCTATGGGGATTTCGTTCCCATCACCGGAGCGGGCCGCACCTTCGCCGTGCTCGTCATGTTCGCTGGAATCACCGTCCTAGGAGTCGTTTCGGCCACGCTCGCCGCGACCCTGGTGAAGAAGGGCGCATCATCCGCGACCCCGGCGGACTCACCATCGCAGCAGGTGCTCAATGAAATCGATCAGTTGAAGGCCATGGTGGCAAGACTCGAGGATCGACTCTCGTGGATTGAGCCGCCGGCTAACGGCTCAGCGCAGAAATCAGCGCCTCCCTCACCCAGTCAAAGCTGATCCGCTCCTGCTCGAGGCGAACGGCCTCGCCGAACCTGCCCTCGATCAGGTCGACGTAGAGGCCATGCTCGGCTTCTTCGAGCCCGGGTAGCCGGGCATTGGTCGGCTTTGGTTCGCGCACCCACTGGCCTTCGTGGGCGAGCAGGGTCGCCCGGTCCATGAGCATGCTGGCAGCGAGGGGCAGCGACGCCCGCAGTTGGCTGAGCATCGCGAACCCGTGGGTGTCGATGTCACCCCAGTAGATGACCCGCCGGTTTTCGAGCCATGGCAGTCCCGCCACCCTGGACACGGCGTATCCGCCACTGCAGATTGCGACGGCACCCATCGTCGCCGGAAGGGCAAGGTAGGTCGTGTCATTCTCGACGATGACGACGGTCCCGTGCCTTGGCGGCCGAGCGGCTAGCTCATCCACACGCATGGTGAGCTCGGTGAAGCCGCCTAGGAGCTCGCCATCGAGTGCCCTCATCCGGACGTACTCCGGCTTCCCGCGGAACCCGAAGCGCCCCGCGAAATCCGATCGCGGACGTGATAGATCAACGCGCGCAGGATCTAGTTGTGCTTCAAGAAGGGTCGTGAGGATTCCGCGGTGCTGCTCGATGAACTTGGTGTCTATGCCCGGTATGTCGATTTCGCGCAGGTAGTGGTTCGCCGTCGCAGACTGATCGATCCACTGAACGGTTCTCAGAAGATCTGGCCAGCTATCTCGGGTTGCCAGTAGCGCCATCGGATTTGCCCGCGCCCACGCCGCGAGCAGGGGGGCCTTCGCCTCGGCGAGCAACGTCGCCTCGTCGAATTCGCGGACAAGATCATTGACCTTAAGGATCCGCCACGCTTGGTCGAAGGAGTCAACCCAGGCACGTCGCGGGACCTCGTTGAATCCCACGACCCGACCCCCAACCGTTGCGCATTCGATTCGAAAGCCGTGCCGAGCAGTGGCAAGCCACGATCGCGCCCAGTCCTGCGCGGCACCGAAATCCGATGCAACATCGCTCACCGTGGGCCCGCGAAGGGGCAGTCCGATGGGCTCCCAACCTTCGCCGGATACATAGCGGGCAAGCAGGGTTCCCGAGTCCCAGCGCCGCCGAAGCCCGCCGATGACATCCGCCGTGGTGCTCCATTGCGCGGAGCCGCCCCTAGCGGTCACGTCGCCTGGCCAGGCGCTGTTCGCGCAACTCTTCGATGGTGAGGTTCTGCAGGCGTGAGTCGCGTCCGGTGATGTTGTCGACGAAGCCGACACTCGAGACGAAGGGCTCAATGACGTGGATCTTCTGCAGAGGCGTCACGATGAGGAGTTGCAGCCCAAGTTTCGCGAAGAGTGAGAGTGCGAAACGGGTGGAGTCGTCAGAGCCCCGTCCGAAGGCCTCGTCGATGACGACAAACCTGAAGGTCTTCGAACGGGTGACCCCCCACTCCAACTTGAACTGGTAGGCGAGGGACGCGGCGAGGATCGTATAGGCGAGTTTCTCCTTCTGGCCCCCGGACTTTCCGCCCGAGTCGGTGTAGTGCTCATGCTCGACATCGTCGTCGCGAGAGCGCTCGGAGGCGGAGAACACGTACCAATTGCGAACATCACTCACGCGCTTAGTCCAGGCTCGATCAGCCTCGGTCTGCCCCTCGCGACCCTTGAGCCTCTCGATGATCCGCTTGACCTGCAAGAATTTCTGCTCGGAGTACTGGTCCTGATCATCGCCCGCCAGGGAATCGTCGGTGCATGCCCGCAGGTCGGCGATGAAGTCACGGATCTCAGTCGAAGGAGTCCGGGTGACGATGAGGCTGATGTAGCGACCCGGGTTGTAGTCGATACTCACGAGCGATTCATTGATCGTGTCGACCCGCTCGCGGATGAGTTCTGCGTGCTTGTTCAACTGCGAGGAGAAGCCCGCGATATCGCGAATCGTGTTGGTATTCAGATACTCCTTGAAGCTCGCCTCGAATCGCGGTAGGTCATCGACCGCGAGCCGCTCCTGCAGCCGGCGGTACTCGTCGGCCGACTGCACGGAGTCGTCAGCCTCAGCAACGTCGAGCGGGAACTTTGATCGGAACTCGCGCATCCGCCCGACGATTCGCTGACCGCGTCGTTGGAGGTCCTGCCGCTTGGTGTCGATGCCATTCGTGAGCGTGGTTCGGATGGATGCGTCAGCGCGGTCGACGGCATCGATATCGACCGTGGGTTCCGCGCGCAGACGCTTGTCGAAGAGCCGCTCGAGGTCTTTCGCTACCTCGGCCGCCAGCTTTGGGGCATCACCCTCGAGAACTGCGCGGAAGCGCTGCAGGGCTCGGCCCTGGGAGTCGCGTTCGCGTTCGTCTCCGCGATTCTCACCGATGAGAATGTCACGCTCACCCCGGCGCTCGACGAGCGACCCAATCACCAACGCTAACGCCTCGGTGACCTTGGCGAGTTCGTTTGAACTTGCTTCGATTCGCTGCTTCTCAGTTGCCAGCTCCGCGATCCGGTTGACGCTCGCCTCCCAGTCGAGCT
>CAMAWO010000209.1 GCA_945861925.1 Bifidobacterium breve
CGCTGCGACTGCCATCGCGATTGACGGTGATGGCCACTTGAACGAGGGTGAGTCCACCTGCCAGCCACGAATTCGTGCGCCACACGACACCGGATAGATGGCCGATCGGGGCCGCAGTGACATCGTCGTCACCGCTGGCTGCCGCATCCGCAGCAAGTCGGGCCATAGCGTTGACGATCAAACGATCACCATCGGGCTGCAGCATCGCATCGCGGTAGCCGGTGTCACCGGGGGATAGCTGCAGCAGACGGATGAGCGTTTCGATGGTGTCGCCCTGGATCGTCATCTCCAGCCACACCATGTCCTCACCTTCATGCGGCACATCCGCGGCCGTGCCGCCCATCGCTGCCGTTCCGCGGGCGTTACGAATCTGCCTACCATCGGGCATCGTCAATGACACCGGTTCGTCTTGCATGGGCAGACGTGATGAACCGACCGAGGTCCCCGGGGTCCCCGACTTCGCTGCCCTCGACCGCTTCTGCAGCCAACTGATCAGTGCCCAGGCCACAGCTGCGGTGACCGCCAGCCCAACCCATTCAGTGGCCACCAATGAACCAACCAGACCGCCCACCAACAATGCGACCAGAATCGCGCCACCGATGCTCCAGCACCCGAGTCGACCTGAAGCTCCGCGGCTGGCGGCACTACTCGGTGCGCGAGGTCCGTATCCGGGCAACCACATCGCCGGCCGCGAGTGGGTCCACTGCGGAGGCGCGGCATCGCTCTTGGCTGTGTTGCACGACGTGTGCGCGGGGGCCAGGTTCGACGGATCATCCGATCCACCCCAGGAAACCGGCACGATATGGTCGATCGCATCGGCGGCATCCTGACCGCAGAGGTGGCACACGCCGTTGTGCGCGCGCATCACCCGCTCGCGGTGCCGTTGATGGCGCCTAGTGCGACTCACCCGTGGTCGAGCCATCGCTTACCCCCACCGTTGAACCCTGACTGCAGCCCTCACCGTAGAGCACCTGTGTGACACACCGCTTTTCGAGCCTGTAAACGCAGCCGTGAGTATTCCGAGCTATGACCGCACATCGCTCACCCAGCAGATCGCGCACATAGGCGTGGGCGACTCACATTGCGCTCACGAGGCCCTCGCAATGAACGATCTGCTCGAGGCGTACAGCACCAAGGGAAGCGCTGCCGTCCTTGCCCTGGTCATCCCCTTGGGTCTCGCCTGAGTCATGTGCACCCCGAAACCCGATGAGTTGGGCGCAGGCGAGGGACTCGTCGGGATTCGGGGTGCGTCTGGCCGAAACTTCGGCTTCGGAATCGCTGATGTTCTCGTTTGATTGCGTGGTCGCGGGGGGCAGAGCAGTGGACGCGACGATCATCGCCTCGCCGTCACCCGTGAAGAATGATGCCGGTGCGCGTGATCCCACGATGCGTCAGGCGTTGGGAGCAGCCAGTGGTGTTTCGGGATGACGGCCCATTTGGGTGTTGACGCCAGCACTGGGTACGTGGTTCCGTGAACGCGACGGCCGTCCGCGTCCGTGGCCTCCGCCTGGCCCTCGCAACTCACGACGAATGAGATCGCCGGGCTGAATGCGTCGGCCGGACCTCCATCGAGCGCCGTGAACGGGCGCCCGTCTAGTTCACAGGGAGGTTGAAATCCCGTTCATGCGATTGGACGATAGTCGAAGCCGCCGCCCTGAAGGTGGAGCACCAGGCTACGAGGTGATGGGGCCGTACTGGTTGTCGGTTGGCATGCCCGGCAGGAGGAGGAAGACCAGGATTTGGCATGATCGATCGGCACGAGATGGAGGAGATGGAGGAGATGGAACATGCCGGACTGACCACGATCGTGGAGCCGACGAACGGCGACCGCGACAGTCCCGATGAACACGATGAAGGGTTCACGGCAACCGGCTCAGTCGGGCTAGATCAGGAGGAGCGGTAGGCAGCCGACAGCTCTCGATGACGAGCTTGCGCATCTGGACCATAGGCCGGCTGGTGAGCCGGAAGCCAACGACTCGGTCTTCTCCCCGCACTCCGGGTTAAGATGAAAGTTGTATCGTTCAGCACTTGCCTTTTTGCGAAAGATGAGGAGTGCACGGGTGCTCTGGTTCTGGGGTGTGATCGCCGTGGTCGCTCTGGGCGTTGAGATGATGACCGGAGCCCTGTACTTGGCCCTCGTCTCGGTCGGCGCTCTTGCGGGATTGGGTGCGGGCGCTGCCAGCGCTCCACCACTGGTGCAAGCGCTGGCCATGGGCGGGGTCACGTTGGCCGGCATTCTCGTAGTGCGACCCCTCGCTGCGCGTCGCTTCAGTCGGTTGCCCATTCCAGCCCGGACAGGAGTGGACGCGCTTCCTGGCTCAGAGGCGCTGGCCTTAACTGTCATCACCGTGGACTCGGGGAGAATCCGACTCAAAGGTGAGATCTGGAGTTCTCGCCTCGACTCAGGCGTGACGAGCGAACCCGTCGAACGGAACACTCGGGTTTCCGTATCTCGCATTGATGGTGCAACAGCCCTCGTTTTCCCAATCGACTGATTGACGTTAGGAAGTCGTCATGGATTTGATCGCTCCCCTGATGGGCATTCTCGTGGGACTAGGAGTCTTACTTCTGCTGCTCTCGCGAGCGTTGGTGATCGTCAACCAGGCAAGCACGGCGATTGTGGAGCGCCTCGGCAGGTACCAGCGCACACTGAGTCCGGGCCTGACGATTCTCATTCCTTTTATGGATCGCATACGTGAACGTGTCGACATGCGGGAGCAAGTCGCGTCATTCCCACCACAGCCTGTCATCACCGAAGACAACCTAGTTGTCTCCATTGACACGGTTGTGTACTTCCAGGTGACCGATCCCAAGGCAGCGACCTATGAGATCTCCAGTTTCATCCTGGGTATCGAGCAGTTGACCGTCACGACCCTGCGCAACGTCATCGGATCCATGGATCTGGAGGCAACGTTGACATCACGCGATAACATCAATGGTCAACTTCGAGGCGTCCTTGATGAAGCGACCGGGCGTTGGGGTATTCGTGTCAACCGGGTGGAACTCAAGGCAATCGACCCACCGCACTCCGTGCAGGAGTCAATGGAAAAGCAACTCAAGGCCGAGCGTGAGCGTCGCGCGGCAATCTTGACGGCCGAGGGTGCCAAGCAAAGTGCCATCTTGCTTGCCGAGGGCCAGAAGCAAAGCGCCATCTTGACCGCAGAGGGATTCGCGCAATCTGAGGTAGTGCGGGCCGAGGCAGAGTCTCGCGCGGAGATCATTCGCTCGGAAGGTGAGGCGGTTGCGCTCGGCAAGATCTACGAGGCAATACATCAGGCCAATCCCACCGCCGCTGCCTTGGCGCACAGGTATCTGGAGATTCTTCCCGGCCTCGCCCAAGGCGATGCCAATACGGTGTGGGTCATTCCGAGTGAATTGACCGGTGCCATGGAGGCGCTCAGGAAGGGCTTCATCAGAGACTGATCAACGGCTCATCGTTGGCGTCAAATTAGTGTCCCGTGCTCAGGATGATCAAACGCCGAGTCAGTCTGATCATGGTCGGCGTTTAATCGCCGGTCGGACAGGTACGCCCCTGCTCTAGGTAGTTCAAGGGAACAACGAGGGCTGGGATGAAAGGCGAGCCGCGGCCGGTCCCTCGTTGCTTGCCGAGACCGTCCGTGACGTTGCCAAGCAGATTGATGTTCACGGCACCCTGCCCCAGACTCCGTCGACCTCCGACTGTCCCTCTGGACCCACGGCTGGCCCAAGAATCAAGGAGCAGTTGTTTTCACCGCCAATCACCTAGTAAGGCCCGGGCAACAGGAACAGCGGCGTCCTGCTCGACTTCGCGATGCGGCTTGCCACCATGGACTTGGACTACTCGAACTACAACTGCAGAAGTTCCCGTGCCGCAACAAAGCCGGGACCCGGGTTGGTCGGATCGATGTGGACACACTGCATGCCCACCGATGCAGCCCCGGTCAGATTCACCGGCTGATCATCCAAAAACACCACCTCAGCCGGTGGAACACCGAGACGTTCACATATCAGCAGATACGCCGCCGGATCCGGTTTCAACACACCGTCGGCGCGTCCATCCACCTGAGCGTCAAACTCCTGAATGATGGTCATGCGGTTGACCCAGGACGCATCATGGAACGCGGTAAGGTCATTCGTGAGCATTCCGACCGGTCGGCCAGCACACTGGGCGTCACGCAGCAGCAGGTGCGCGTCTGGGCGAATCAACGTGTCCTGAGTGCCTGTGTACAAGTACCCCATCATTACCGGCATCCGCGCATCCAGCCCGGTCAGTTCCGCGAACCGGGCTACCTGCACGTCCCAGTACTCACGCTCGTTGATCTCACCGGCCTGGAAGGCCTGCCATTCCGGGTCGGCGGCCGGATTGAAGGGCCCGGTCCACTCGAACGTGCCCGGCGGCAATCCCAGAGCGTCCTCGCCTATGTGGCGCAATTCAAATGGTGTGAGAAGAACAGGACCACCGAAATCGAACACCAAAGCAGGGGTGGAACTAATGCTCCACCTCCACAATCGTCACCAAGTCGAACCGGACAACCTCACCAAACCAGCCGCACCCACCACACCAGGTCATGAACACCCGAACGTCGCCGGTCCAGTACTCCGTCGAGATCCCGCCGTCGGACTGAAGATCGCACCCGCACATTGGGCAGAACTTCGGCCGATCAGCCAAATGTCTCTCGGCGTCACCAACGAACCACTGACCCGGATCAGGCAACTTATGCGGTGTCGGGGGCAGCGCTTCGCGATCTCGCGCTGCCTCCTCTGCCGTCAACGAATCGTCACGCGCCGACACCGGCCTTCTCCTTATTCACCCACGCAGCGGCATGTAGGTCGAGCAACTTCTGCTTTATGGGGCTGTACCGCATCGAACCACCCGTGATCCAGGCCTTAGCAAACTCACTCTGCGCGCCGAACTTGTCCCGCTCACAGGGCAGGTTGATGCGATCATGCGGCATGCGCAGCGTACCGAGCGGATCCTCACCCTGCTGCACCTTCTTGATGTTTTCCTTGAACATCTTGCGCAGCATTGCCACCCCTGCGTCTGAGCGACCTAGGTGCTCCTGGGAGCGGTCATTGATGGCTCCTTGGGAAACCCACGCCATGACGTCCTGACCTTCGATGTAGTCGGTGATGAACCGACCCTCATCGTCCATCCAGAGGTACTCGTAAAAGACCGGACGATCCTGCACCGGGGTCTCGATCCCGTCGGGTGCGTGGTTGGAGTAGAACAGCTTCCATGTAGTGGTGTCATCAATCGGCACCCGAATCTGCATCTGGTCGATTCCTGCACCGCCAACGCGCATGAAGTACGGGAAAACCAACGGATGACCAATTTTCCAGTCGTCGTTCTCCTCGGTAGCGCCTTCCAGAACTCTGCGCTTGAGTATCCCCCATTCCATTTCTTCGAAGCCCGTCTTCAAGTGCTTCTTCTGGAACGCCTTCGGGGCGTCAAAACCATGTGTCTGGCCGAGGAACTCAAAGTAGTACCCGTGCAGCCACTCCACGTGGTGAGGATCGACAGAATTCTCCATGATTTGCAGCCAGTTGCACGGCAGGGTGGCGTAGCCACAGTCCTTGATGCCGTCCATGACGAAGACATCAAAGCGCGGTAGTTCGGGTGCCGGATCGGGGCCGACATACACCCAGATCATCCCGCCCATGGGCTGAGCCTTCCCGGCCTTTTGTTGCACCCGGTCCCGAAAGTTTTGGTTGTCCACCTCAGCGGGCTGTTCAACGCACTGACCGTCGAAGTCAAACTTCCAGCCGTGGTACCCACATCGGATGCCGTCCTCGTGCACAACACCATAGGTTAATGACGCACGGCGATGCGGACAATGCTCGGCAACGATGCCGTACTTGCCGCCCTTCGGTGTCTTGAACAGTGTCCAATTCTCTCCGAGCAGCCGGACTGTCTTGGTCGGTAACGAGTCGAAATGTTCCTCAAAAGCGATCGGGTACCAGTATCTGCGGAGCAACTCCCCCATCGGAGTACGAGGTCCAACCTGAGTAAGTTCTTCATTTTGTTCGACTGTCAGCATCTCGTCATTCCTTTCATAGAACCGCTTGCCACTGAGGGTGGTCGTGGTTCCCACGTACGGCAACTTTTTTGTCCCACCCGCAGGAACCACGACCGATTCACGACTTTCGTCCTTTGAGCCTACGCCTCGTCCAGTACGGTCACGACACCATTCGATCCGTCGACACGAATGCGTTGTCCGGTCCTGATAGTGCTGGTCGCAAAGCCGGTTCCGGTCACCGCCGGAAGTCCATATTCGCGGCAGACGATGGCAGCATGGCTCATCATTCCGCCGGTGTCCGTGACGGTCGCTTGAATCTTGCCGAAGATCGGCGCCCAACTCGGAGCAGTCAACGGTGCGACCAGGATTTCGTCTTGCTGAATCTCGTTAAGCTGGTCCGCTGAGAATATGACCCGTGCGAGGCCTTCCA
>CAMAWO010000210.1 GCA_945861925.1 Bifidobacterium breve
GCCTCGTTGAATATCGCCGAGGTGAGGTTGACCTCGTGAAGATCGGCACCGGTGAGATCAGCTCGGGTGAATTGGGCGAGGTCGCCGGTGGCGCCAGCGAGGAAGGCTCCGGCGAGTGTGGCGCCGGTGAGATAGGCACCGGTGAGGTCAGCAGAATTGAGCCGGACCAGGCGCATGTTGGCACCGGTGAGGTCGGCGACCCTGAGCGTTGCCCCGGTGAGATCAGCACCGCTCAGATCGACACCCTGCAAGGCTGCGCCATCGAGGTTGACGCCAACGCACACTGCGTTCGCGACGATCGGGCATCCGTTGACCGACATTGCGTGAGCTGGACTGGCCGTGGCAAAAAGCAGAATCGCGATAACCGCTCCAGTGAGGAAATGGCGCATGTGAGCACGCTACTGGAGCGAAGGCGCGCAAGGCCATGCTTCACGGATCGCTGATCGCCGACCCGGTCTCCTCCTGTGCCCATTGGCCGTGCTCGCGCCGCGCCCATGAGGCGGGCACGGAGCCGGTGCGCATGCCGAGCCGGGCGACCGGATCGCTGTAGGCCATCCACATATGCCCGCCGACCATGACGGCGATGATGAGTGCCAGCCAGTCGTGGACGAAGGTGGCGCCGGTGCGCCAGGTATCGCCGAGCCATCCGTACATGATCACGCCGGTGAGGAACATGACGATGACAGTGCCGAGGGTGAACGAGGCGTTGAGCTTCTGGCCGGCGTTGAACTTGCCGACGGGGATGCGCCCGGATCGCCGGTCGCGTGAGCGCAGCCACGTCCAGTCATCGCGAGTGAAGCGATTGAGACGTCCCGCATCGAGCCGGAAGGCGACGAAGAAGCACGCGACGATGATGGGGATCGGCAACGCGAAACCTGAGTAGACGTGGATGTTGCGGAGCAGCGTTCGGTTGCCGGCGATCGCGCTGAGGTCGGGAATGTAGAGCAGCGCAGCGGTGATGAGGAGCAGCCCGGTGAGGATGCCGAGGGTTCGGTGGGTCCAGCGCTCTGCACGACTGAACCTGTGCAGGGTAGTCGGGGCGGCGCCGGCGACCTCAGACGATTGGGTCATCACTGCGTCCGTTCGACTCGCCGACCCACGCATCGATGTCGTAGCCGCGTTGCTCCCAGTAGCCGGGGATGACGGTTGATCCGAGTTCGATTCCGGAGAGCCACTTGAGCGACTTGTAGCCGTACATCGGGACAACGTAGAGGCGAACCGGGCCGCCGTGCTCGCGGGTGATCGGCTTGCCCCACATCGAGGTGGCGACGAGGACATCGGGCGTGAGCGACTGCTCGAGGGTGAGCGATTCGGTGTAGACCCCGTCGAAGGAGAGGAAGCGCAGCGCGCGGGCGGAATCCTTGACGCCGGCCTCGCGGAGCAGGTCGCTCAGCAGGACCCCTGACCACGGAACGTCGTTCACTCGCCAGCCGGTGACGCATTGGAAGTCTGCGGTGATGCCGGTCTGGGGGAGGGCGCCGAGGTCGTCGAAGGTGAGGGTGAGTTCGCGGTCGACGAGGCCATTCACGGTGAGCCGGTAGTCGGCGACGGGCATCTCGGGGTAGCCGTTGGTGACGGTGTAGATCCGAAAACCCCCGGTTGCCGGGATAACGCTCGCGAGGCCGGGAGCCACGGACCCCACGGTGTTGCTGATGCCCTCGGACAGCTGTCGGCCGACGCCGATGCCAACCACTCCGAGGCCGACGATGCCAAGAACTACCCTGCGGCCTACCGGGGCGCCCTTCGTTGCGGTACCTGGTCCAATGTCCGTCATTACGCTATGAGACAGCACTTATGCCCGGGGCGCAACCTCATTGCGCGGCACAGAGAACAGGAGCGTCATGGCGGCTTGGTCCGTTTGGCGGATGGCACGAGTTGCGGCATCACTCGTTGTATTGATGGTCGCGTCCTACTACTTCGTCGTGGCGTTCGACAACATCACCAATCCGGTGAATCCGAATGCCAGCAACTGGCCCTTCGTGAGGGGCGTCATCAGCGGTGACGGAGTACCCGCTGACAGCGGCTTCGGGTGGCGGTTCATCGACGCCACCTGGTTTCAGGCCTTGTGCTACGTGGGCGTGGTCGCAGCGGAGTGCATCACATGCACCCTGTTGATCATCGCGAGTGTGAAGGGCCTGCGAGCATCGAGCACCGCTGCGCTCTGGGGGCATGCGCAGAAGTGGTCGATTGCGGGCGGGATCGTCGGCCTCGCGCTGTTCTTCTTCGGGTTCATGGTGGTCGGCGGCAACTGGTTCATCATGTACTTGAACTCCAAGTGGAATGCGCTCGAGCCAGCATTCTGGAGCGCGGTCATGACCATGTTCATGGTGCTCCTCGTCATCGGGGTGATGATCGGGGGGCAACTCGCACGTGACGAGGAGATGACCGCGGGCGGTTGAATGCTGCTGCCCCAATGAATGACGTTTGCCCCATTGAATGATGTTGCGTTGCGCGAGCAGTCCATAAGCAGCGTATCGCGACTCTAGAAATGGAGGATGCCTTGACCCTTCAGGGAGTGCAGTCACCGGCGGCGCAATTCGAGGTGGGCGAATGGCCTGACCTGAACGACCCCAGCCGGCGACGTGCGCTGACCCCCGCGGCGTTGAAGGCCGGAAGGCGCCTGGCAGATCGGCGACCTGCTCGGAGGAGTCTCTCGGCATCAGCGACGGAAGCCTCGCCGAGGCAGTGCAGGTGCAGTGACGAGCGGCCGCGCCTCTGAGGCCTACTCGACGGGGCCTACTCGACGGGGCCTACTCGACGAGGGTGGGGATCTCGCGGTCGCCGGCCCCGCGCAGCCGGACATCCTTGAGGAAGAGCGACAGGACGAAGGCAATGATGAGGATCGGCACGGCGGTGAGGAAGACGTTGCTCAGCGAGTCGGTGAAGGCGCGCAGGACGAGGTCGCGGAGGTTCGCCGGCAGGGCGGCGATGGTCGACATCGCGCTCGTGATCTGAGCGGGATCGATGGCGCCGTCAGAACCGGCGGGGAGGGTCTCGGCAAGGTTGCGCGCAATGCCGTTCGTCATGACCGCACCGAAGATTGCGGTGCCGAAGGTGCCGCCGATCGAGCGGAAGAAGGTCGCCCCGCTCGTGGCGACACCGACGTCCCTCGGGTTGACCGAGTTCTGGACGGCGAGGACGAGCACCTGCATGACGTTGCCGATGCCGAGGCCGAGGATGAGCATGTAGAGAGCGATCTGCCAGTACGGGGTGGTGACGGTCATCGTCGACAGGAGCAGCATGCCGATGGTCGCGAGGGCGGTGCCGATGATGGGGAAGATCTTGTAGCGTCCGATTCGCGCGATGAGCCGGCCGGAGAGGACTGACGCGAACAGCAGGCCAGCCATCATCGGGAGCATCTCCAGGCCCGCCTGGGTTGGCGACGAGCCGCGGACGATTTGCAGGAAGAGCGGCAGGAAGATGATCCCGCCGAACATCGCGAAGCCGACGATGAATCCGATGCCGCTCGTGACGCTGAAGACATGGTTGCGGAAGAGAGCCATCGGCACGAGCGGCTCCGGCGCACGCAGTTCACGCCAGACGAAGGCGGCGAGCAGGGCGATGGCGCCGACGACCATGAGCCAGATCGTGGTCTCGCCCCACGGGAATCGCGAGCCGCCCCATTCGGCGACGAGGAGCAGGGTGCTCACTCCCGCGACCATGAGCACGGCTCCGAGGTAGTCGATCGAGTGGTCGATGCGCCGCACCGGCACCTTGAGCACCGCGGCGATGATGAAGAAGGCGGCGATGCCGAGGGGGAGGTTGATGTAGAAGATCCAGCGCCACGAGAGGCTCTCGACGAAGAAGCCGCCGAGCAGGGGGCCGGCGACGCTGGCGATGGCGAAGACCCCGCCGAAGAGGCCGGTGTAACGGCCACGCTCGCGCGGTGGGATGACATCGGCGATGACCGCCATGACGAGCACCATGAGACCGCCGCCGCCGAGGCCCTGGATCGCGCGCGTGACGATGAGCCACTCCATCGACTGCGCGGCGCCGGCCAGGACCGAGCCGATGAGGAACACGACGATCGCGATCTGGAGCATCGGCTTGCGGCCGTAGATGTCGGAGATCTTGCCCCAGATTGGCGTGGACGCGGTCGACGCGAGCAGGTACGCGGTGACGACCCATGCGAGCTGATTGAGGCCGCCGAGGTCGCTCGTGATCCGCGGCAGCGCCGTGCTCACGATGGTCTGGTCGAGTGCGGCGAGGAAGAGCGTGAGCATGAGGGCACTCATGACGAGGGTGAGCTGGCGCCCGCGTAGGAGGTCAGTTGCCGGCGCGCCTTCGTCGATGAGGGTCGCCTCGGGGTCGACGGTGTCCGACGGGTCTGGCTGGGCGTCGGCTGCGCTGAGGGAGGTCATCGAGCGGGTGACCGGGATCGAACCGGCATGGCCAGCTTGGAAGGCTGGGGCTCTACCATTGAGCTACACCCGCGAGCCGCGTAAGCGACCCTGTGAGTCTAGGCGACTGGCGTTTGCGGTGATGCATCCGGGACGAGGGTGATGCTGTGTGTCGGACGCCACACCCGTTCGATTTCCATAGAAAGATTGGTAAGGCTGACCTTCCTTCGAGCCCGGGCAACGGGTCCTAGCACGAAGGAGTCACGTGTTCGCGAACTTTCTCATCGGCCTCCGTGAGGGCCTCGAGGCCGCACTGATCGTCGCGATCCTCGTCGCCTATGTGGTGAAGCTTGATCAGCGACAACTGCTGCCCCGGCTCTGGGCCGGGGTCGCGCTCGCCGTCGTGCTGTCGCTGGGAGCCGGTGCACTCCTCACCTCCACGACCGCATCGCTCTCGGATGCGGCCGCCGAGACCTTTGCCGGCGTCACGAGCGTTGCAGCCGTCGGGCTCATCACCTGGATGTTCTTCTGGACGGGTATCGCGCTCGTTGTCATCGCTGGAGGCGTCCTGCGCTACGCCATCCATGAGTTCCAGGAGGTGGGAATTCTGCCCGGGATGGACGACTACGTGTTCGACCTGACCGGACAGATCGACCCGGCAGGCTGGTTCGCGACCCTCATCCGTGGCCTGTTCAACATCACGCCTGCGATGACAGCCCTGGAGATTTTCGGCTGGCTCGCCTACATCATCATCGTCATGACGCTCTTTGTTCGGACGGTCCGGAGCAGCGGGCCCAAGGCCGCAGCAGTCGTCACGCAGCCGCTCGTGCGCAGCGGCAGCGAGTGCTGATTCGCTGCGCGCGGTAGCCAGCCTCTAGACTCTTGCAGCCAACGCGGGGCGTAGCGTAGTGGCTAGCGCGCCTGCTTTGGGAGCAGGAGATCGGGAGTTCGAATCTCCCCGCCCCGACCATCTGGAGCGAGTTCGCCCCGCCAGGCCCTGGCGGGGCCCCGCACGAGATGTTCGATCAACCGAGGAGACGGATCAGAAGTGAAGAGCGACGTCGAGACCTTGTCCCCGACCAGAGTCAAGCTCACGGTCGAGGTGCCTTTTGACGAGATGAAGCCATCCTTGGACGCTGCGTATGCACGCATCGCCAAGCAGGTGAGCATTCCCGGTTTCCGTAAGGGCAAGGTGCCGGCGCGGGTAATCGAGCAGCGCTTCGGCAGGGGGGCTGTCCTAGACGAGGCTGTGAATGATGCCGTCCCGAAAGCCTACGAAGAGGCCCTGCGCACCCATGAGGTTGTGCCGCTCGGCCGCCCGGAGGTCGAGGTCACCGAAATCAAGGACGGCGAGTATCTCGCCTTCACGGCCGAGGTCGACGTCCGTCCGCAATTCGACCTCCCCGACTTCGCGAGCCTTCGCGTCGAGGTGGCCAATGCCGCGCCGCAGGAAGAGGACATTCAGGTCCAGGTCGACAACCTGCGGTCGCGATTCGCGACCCTGAAGGAGGTCGACCGCGCGGCCGCCGACGGCGACGTCCTCCTCGTCGACATCTCGGGCTGCACCGCGGATGATGATCCGATCGAGGACCTCGCCGGCAATGCGATGTCCTATGAGTTGGGCACCGACGGCATGCTCCCAGGATTCGATGATGCGGTCCGCGGGGCTGTGAAGGACGAGGTCCGGCGGTTTATCTTCACCCCGGAGAACGGTGACTGGACCGGTGTGCCGCTCACCGTCAGTGTGGTGGTGCAGCAGGTGCGCGAGCGTGAGCTTCCGGAGCTTGACGATGGTTTCGCGCAGATGGCGTCGGAATTTGACACCGTTGACGAGCTGCGCGAGGACCTCGCGAAGCGCCTCGTTCGACTCAAGCGTCTCGAGCAGGGGGCCGAAGCCCGCAACAAGGTGCTCGAAGTCCTCCTTGAGCGAGTCGACATCCCCTTGCCCGAATCGGTCATCGCCGATGAGGTCGCCTCGCATTTCGAGGACGGTCACGATAGCGGCGAGGAGCATCGCGTCGAGGTCGAACAGCAGGCGCGGGCTAATCTCAAGAGCCAGTTCGTACTCGACAAGGTTGCCGAG
>CAMAWO010000211.1 GCA_945861925.1 Bifidobacterium breve
CTCAAGGCGGAACCCGTCACCGTCGAGGTTTGGATCCCCACCATCGGTGCGGCCTCCTACCAGTTCGCATATCGGATCCTGGACGATGACGGGTCGGTGGCTGCCGACGCCCTGAGCGTCATGGCCTACTTCAACCCCGAGACCAAGTCGGCATCGCGGATTCCACTCGATGTCCGTGCACTCCTCACCGATGCCCTTGAGCCCGACCGCGCACTGGAGTCGCACGGAGCGGGAGATCATGTCTGAGGGGCGGATCTCCCTCGAGAAGGAGGAGGTGCGCGCGCTCCTCGCTGTCACCCGCAGACAATTCATCTGGGATGCCCGCATGCAAATGCGGTTGGTCTCGACTGCGTCGGCGCTCGGCATCTACAGTGCACCGCCTCTCAATGTGCTCGCCTTCTTCGCGGTTCCGGCGGTCGTCTCCTCGCCGGATGGCACGCCACTGGACCTCGTCGTCACCATTTCATCCCTCGTCTCCGAACTCGAGTCGGCATCGGCGTCGTCGCGTCCCCTCGAACTTGAGCGGCTCTCACCCACCTCGGTGCCCGTGACGAGTGCGATGTCGGTTGCGCACCTCCCGCCGAGTGACGGGTGGCAGGTGCCGATTGCGGGGGTCGCGAGTGACCTGACCGCCCTCGTCGCCGAAGCCGTAGCGGAGTTCTCTGCCCGGGCCGTCGGGCATAGCGAGACCGGACAGCAGGCCATCGCCGACGAGATCTGGGAACGCACCGCCTGGGCGGCATTGCCCATGCGGGCCCTTCACGCGTCAAAGCGCCTCGGCATGCTTGGCAACGACAGCAGCCGCGTCTCGGCGGCTTCATCGGGAGACTGGAAGCGGTTCACGACGCAGCGGGGCAGCGTCTTCACGAGGCGAGCGGGCGTCTCGCCCAAGGCTCGCCTACGCCTCATCGTCTGAAATGTTCGCAACCACTTGCCGAAGGTGCTCCGGCTACGCGACCGGAGTCGCGCCCGGAGGCAGTTCGTCCGGGATGTTCTGCATTGCATGGGCCGCGCCGACGAAGTAGTTCCACAGGGTCACCGCATCCTCCTGCGGCAGGTCCTGCTCAAGTAGTGCGTCGTGCATATGGGCCAGCCAGTGCTCCCGGGCGATTGCATCGATCGCGAAGTCAGCGTGGCGCATGCGGAGCCTAGGATGGCCGCGCTCGGCGCTATAGGTGGTGGGCCCTCCCCAATACTGCTCAAGGAACAGGCGCAACCGGTCCTCGGCCGGTCCAAGGTCCTGGTCGGGGTACATCGGTCGCATGACCGGGTCAACCGCGACGCGAGCATAGAAGGCGCGCACGAGGCTTATGAAGAACTCGTGGCCCCCCAACTGCTCATAGGGGGTTGGACCTGACGGGGTGTTGGAGTCGGTCACACCCCGATTCTGCCCGATGCCAACTCCCGGGCCTCGGCCCGCTCCACGATGTGTTGAGCCATCGGCGGGAAGACGAGGGCGTGGAAAGGCGCGACCGACCACCAGTAGGCATGGCCGGCGAAACTCCGAGGCCAGTAGACGGCGCGCTGTCGCAGCGTCGCGCCGCCAGCGTCGTCCGACTCGACGACGAACTCGAGCCAGGCTCGGCCGGGCATCTTCATCTCGGCGCGAAGCCGCATGAGGTGCGGGGGTAGGCGCTCCTCGACCCGCCAGAAGTCGACGGCCTCGCCTACGCGCAGGGTGTTGGGGTCGCGGCGTCCCCGGCGCAGGCCCACCCCCCCCGCCATCCGGTCGATGAACCCGCGGACCTCCCACAGCAAGCGCGCCGAGTACCAGCCATTGTCGCCGCCGATGCACTCGACAGCAGCCCAGAGACTCTCGGGCGACGCGGTCGTGTGCAGCACCCGGATGTCCTCATACAGGGTGCCGCCGGCCCATTCAGGATCGCTGGGGAGTGGATCTGACGCACGCCCCGGGATGGCGGCGCCCGACCAGCGGGTTGCGACGTCGGCGTCCTTAATCCGGGTCAGGGCCAGCCGGACTGCCTCGTCGAAGTTGATGAGACCCTCGGGAGGATCGGGAATCCACCCCTTGATGTCGCTCTCGGTGCAGGTTGCCGGGTGGCTGAGCGAACGCACGAGCGGCTTCGCGATCGCCTTCGGCACCGGCGTGACGAGGTTGACCCAATGACTCGATAGCTGGGGCGACAGCAGGTTGATCGGAAGGATGATGCGCCTGGGAAGCCCGGCCACCCTCGCGTGCCGCTGCAGCATGTCTTGGTAGGTCATGATCTCGGGTCCGCCGATGTCGAATGACCGATTGAGTTCGGGGGGAAGCTCGGCGGCTAGGACGAGATAGCGCAGCACATCACGAACGGCGATCGGCTGGGTCTTCGTGCGAACCCACCGTGGGGTGATCATCGCCGGGAGCCGCTCGGTCAGGTAGCGCATCATCTCGAAGGATGCCGAACCTGAGCCGATGACGACGGCTGCTCGCAGTTCTATTGTCGGGACGCCCGAGGCCTGGAGGATGCGTCCGACTTCGACTCTGGAGCGCATGTGCGGCGACATCTTCTCCAGTGGAATGCTCGGCGCAAGGCCGCCGAGGTAGACGATGCGTTTCACACCCTGCTCGCGTGCGGCTGTCGCGAAGTTCTCGGCCATATCGCGCTCAGCCTGTTCGAGGTTACGGCCCTCCTGCAGGGAATGGAGGAGGTAGTAGGCGACATCGATGTCGCGCATCGCCACAGCCACGGAGACCGGATCGCCCGCATCGCCCGCGACGACCTCGACCTGCTCCGCCCATGCTGCGTCACGCACCTTCTCAGGGGAGCGCGCGAGCACCCGCACCTCGTAGCCGTTCGCGAGGAGCTCTCGGACGAGCCGGCCCCCCACGTATCCAGTGGCACCAGTGACGAGACAACGTTTCATGATGTGATTATGCCTATTTATGGCGTTTCATGCATCCGGTGGTTCAAGGCCGTCCGTATCGTCCGGGTCACCACCAGCGCCCATATGCATGCGAGTGTGAACGCAGAGACGGCCCCCATGACTTTCACGGGCATCAACCCGGTGGCATCGCCGACGGCCCCGATGGAAAGCGCCATCGCGGCAGTAGGAAAGACGAAACTCCACCAGCCAATGTGAAATGACACGCCACCGGACCGTCGCAGGCGCATCAGTTCGACGAGGGCAAGCGCCGCCCACCACAGGCCGAACCCGATGCCCATCACCGCGATGGCAAGGCCAATCAACACGAACTGAGGACCCCAAAGGCCGCCCGGCACCCCCGCCTGGAGCAGGCGCAGGGTTGCAACGCCCATTAGCCCGGCAGGAGCGAGGGGAATCCACAGTGAAGGCGCCGCTGCGGCCGGAGCCGGTGGGCACAACGCCAGTCTTGCGAAGATGAGCGTGAACACGGCGAGGAACAGGAACGCGCCAATACCGAGGAACGCAAGGCCAAGTATGAGGAGCACTGCGGCGTCACCAGGGTTCGCGAAGGCGGGGGGGGGGCAATCGCGAGTGGTACCAGTAGGTTCATGAGAGGGGGGATGAGCCAGCCTCCCTGAACGGATTCCAGCCCGACCTCTGCCCGGATGGTGAGCGCCACCCAGGTGATGCTCAGGCCTAGGGCGAGCATGATGCCGATGGTGAGAAGGATCGCGTCCAACCACAGGGCGATCGTCGTGCCAACGAGCAGCGGACCGACGACACCCCATGCGACCCCGAGCAGGAGGGTGCCGGCGGGGAACGTGCCGAGCATCGGCCCGGTGGACGGGTCAGCGATCTCCGCTCGGAGCGCTTCGGTGTGAAAGAAACGCCTGATGTAACGGGGGACGAGCGCGACCGCGAGGGCGGTGGCTGCGATGAGGAGCGCTGCGGCGATGGGCTCCATCCAGGTCGCTTGCCACGCCTGCCCTTCGTTGAACAGCACGACTGACAGGGCGGCGGTGCCCATGACCGAGCCGAACCAGGCGGGGTGCGCGTGGATCGAACCGGCCGTTGACCTATTCAAAAGAGGAGATCGCGAGTGAGGTCAGCGGTCGACCGAGCGCCGAGTAGGGTCATGGAGCGCTCGAACTCCTCCCTGAGAATGCGGAGAACGGCCACAACTCCCTGTTCGCCGCCGACTCCCAAGCCCCAAAGCGGGGCGCGACCCACGAGTGCGGCATCCGCGCCGAGGGCGATCGCCTTCGCGACATCGAGTCCGGTACGAATTCCGCCGTCGACGAGCACCGCACCGCGCCCGGCGACCGCATCGACGACGGCTGGGAGCGCCCGTGCGGTTGCGACAGAAGTGTCGAGTTGCCGTCCACCGTGATTGGAGACGATCACACCGGCGGCTCCGAGGTCCAAGGCCTTGAGTGCGTCATCCGCTCGGACGAGGCCCTTGACGATGACAGGCAATGGGGCATCGGCGACGACCGTCGAGAGGGTTTCCCAGGACATGTCGTGATCGAGCGACGACCACAACGGCGCCAGGCGCGCGTCGGTGGCGCCTGCCTCGACGGCACACGGCACGGTGCCGCGGCCTCGCAGGGAGAATCCGGTATGCAGGTTTCGATCACGTTGTCCGAGGACGGCGAGATCGACCGTCATGACGATCGCTGCGGCCCCAGCTTCGGCGGCCTTGGCCATGAGTGCCTTGTTCAGCCCTGTGTCGGTGAACACGTAGAGCTGGAACCACCACGAAAGGTCATCGATGACTGCGAGATCCGCGAAGCCGCTCGTGGCAAAGGTCGAGTGGGTGTAGCGGACGCCCGCCGCCGCGCAGGCCCGGGGTACGGCGCGCCCGCCATCAGGGTGCACGTACTCCTGAAACCCTGTCGGCGCCACGAGCAGCGGCACCTGCTCCACCACATCGAGCAGCGGGGCCGTCGTATCAGGTGCACCGCTTCCGGCAAGGACGTGGGGGAGGAGTTCGATGGCGTCCCACGCCTCCACATTGCGGAGTGCGGTGACCCCACGGCCGGAGCCGCCATCGACGTATCCCTCGAGGCCCTCGGTCTCCATCGTGATGAAACTGCGGCGGAAATCTTCGATCGTTCTCGGCAGCGGCATGGGAGCAGTATGCCGAATGGGGCGATGGTTAGCATTCGATCATGACAGTCCTTGTGCGCGGATCAGTGGATGCCCGACGAGGCATGATTTTGGCAATGCGTTTGACCGCGACGTGCCGAGGCACCCGCCCGTTCGAGGGGTCGCAGGCCGATTTCATCATTGCGATGGCCAGGGTGTGCGAGCACGGTCACGAGGGTCAGGAGTCGGCTGATTTCAGTGAAATCATCGGCAGCGAGGAGCCTTGCCGCGATACCGACGCGGCGATGTCCGAGATCGCTCGGTGTCTGATCAGTCCCAGTGAACGCCGCGACGCCAGCCACTGAGCGCTCATCGTGGCGCTCGCTGCTGACGACCCCGATGCCTCGGCGCTGGAGTCAGCACGGTGGGTTGCCCGGCAGTTGGGCGCTGATGACCTGACGATGCGAGATGTCGAGGCATCCGCTCATGCGAATGCCGCCCGAGCTGAGGCGGACCTCTTTCGGCGGTTGCTCGTCTGGAGGACCGGCGAGCGCGAGGACCTCATCCGAGAGCGGCTCGCTGCCGGGTTGCCAGCCGTGCCGACGCCACCGGAATCCGTTGAGCGCCTGCGGCGTTTGCTCGGAGAGGCACGGGAGGGAACGGTTGGTGGTGAACTCGCGCGCTTCTACGCGCAGACCGGATACGACCTCCCGGGATCGCCAGGCACTCTTCCACTTGAGGTACTCGGTGGGCACGACGTGCGCCACATCCTCGCTGGCTATGACGCGAGCGCCGAAGCCGAGATGTACCTCGCAGGATTTGAAGCCGCGAACGCTGCTGATGGTGGAGCCGAATACCTGGCCGTCATGATGCTTCAATGGCATCAGGGCATCAAGATCAGCGTGTTCCCGCCTGATCATGCCCCGCTGAATCCGGCGGCCTTTGCGAGTGCTGTCGATCGCGGTTCGGAAACCCCCGTTGACCTCAGCGACCGCTCCTGGGATTGGCAGTCGTTGCTCGCCGTGCCCCTTGACGAGGCGCGAGGTGACCTAGGAATCCCGCCTGGTGGATCGGTTGTCCCCGGTGGCACGTGGGATGCCCGGCATCACTGGCCAGCGGGCGCTCTCGACTGAACAACCACCGCACACCGCCACGCAACCGGAGGGATCCGATCGGTCTCGCAGTTTCACCCGTTCACTTCTACGAGCGCAGCGGCCTGATCTGCAGCGCCCGCGATCCGGGCTGTCCTCCGCATGGCGAACGCGGCTGGCCGTTCAGATTGATCAGCGCACACGGCTGCGAGAGGACCTCACCAACTGCATCGGCTGCGGATGCCTCTCATTCGCTCGCTGCCAACTTGTGAACACCGGCGATGCCATGGGACCCCGAGACCCGAGCCGTTCGAGGGATGCTCAGTGAACGTGTAGAGCGACCCCTACCGGGTAACCGTGATCTGGGTCGTCCC
>CAMAWO010000212.1 GCA_945861925.1 Bifidobacterium breve
AAAACCGGGAAATATGCCGAGTGGATGGCCCAGTTTTCACGGAAGCCCATGAATTCCCGGTAGTGCATGCGGTGGATCAGTGCGATCGTCATGAGCACCTCTGGCCGCCGCTCCGCGGCGACCTCCAACGCCTCCTCGCCAGACCCGAACCTGCCGACGACACGAACGGGATCCATGGCGCCGGTATTGCTGGACTTTCTGGCCTGCGGTTAAGTAGCGGGGAGACATGACAAGGCTGCGCTCGATGGGTTGTGTGCACCGCAAGATGCCCTCACAAACGGCCACTTTTGCACCTCCCTCGGCACCCCCATCGCCCGTAAACCAACTCTGCATCTCAGCCACTTCCCAAGTTGGCCGAATCAATTTCGGAGATCCAAGCGTTGACAGTTTCGACGCTAGTCTGGAGGCCGCTTTCGGCGCCGGCATCACGCGCGGCGCGTTCGTAGTCACTCCGCCAGTGTGGGAAGGCAATTGCTACCGGGGGCCATGTGCGGGGTTCCATGCCAAGCTCGGAAGCTTCTTCTGCTCTGGATGCGAAGAGAGCGACACAGGCGGAGCGAAGTTCGACCAGTGACACTTCGGACAGTTGGCGAAGCAAGAGCAAGTCGACGATGTCTCGCGCTCGGTCATTGACCTGCTGGGGCGGGTTATGCGGATCGGTAGAAGCGTGCAATTTCTGTGCGATCTGAAACTCCAGGGCGATCCCAACGAGTTGATCAGGGGTAGGCAGGCCGAAGTGCTCCAGGGATGGGGCGGGTAACGAATATGGACGGTCAGCGATGCCGGCTTCATCCCCGGAAATCTCGACCTTCACGCGGCGCCATGTCTGTCCTTGCAAAGCGGCCAAGATTTCGAATCGGCGGGGCTTAATGAGTTTTGCTGGCGCGTTGATGATCTCGACTTCGGTTCGGGTCAGCACAAGGGGACCCCACGGCTGCTGCAGCCCGTCATCCAGTGCCGTGATGAATTCGGCGAGATCGCCGCGCACGATGCCGTCAATATCGGTGGTTGCACGCCCGGTCCAGTTGAAGCGATGCTGCAGGTAGGTACCGCCCTTGAGTAAGAAGCGAGGCTGCTTGGTGTCATCTATCGTGCGCTGCAGTGCTGCGATGACGACCGTTGATGCGACGAGCCAACCCAGGCGTCCGTGATCAACGCCAACCTGCGCTTGAGCTTTGGCGACCCAACCGTCTAGGATCCGTGTCGAGTTGGGGTACTTGCCTCGAGGCGGAAGGGCATTCAGCCGCGTCAACGCGTCGCCCGATTCCGTCCCAAAGCGAACAATGGGTTTGCTTGTGTCAGTCATTGCGGACCTGCAAAGTTGCATTCAATCGATCAAGATCGCCAGGGCGCACTGCACCGCGTCGCGCCGAGGTATCCAACGCCTGCTTGATCAGGTACGTCGGTACCCCGCTGTCGATGCACTGCTCGATCGCCATACCTACAGTCACGATCGGAACCCGCTCCCACCAGCCGATCTGCTCGTCGTCAAGGTCCTGCTGATGCACGACATACAGATCCCCACCGGTACGGCGAAGCCGACGACCTTTGGGCACTGTCACATGGATGCGACCGGGATTAATGTCGCATAGTTCGTGCAACGCAAGTGCAGTGTCGTGCGACAGGCACGCCCGCGGCTGGCCAGTCCACAGCACCGCCTCCAAGTAAGGGCCAGCTGGCGAAGTCGGGAAGTGGGCAAACCGGTACACCCCCTTGGCGAGGTGCTCAAGGGTGCCTCGATGCGCGAGCATGGCAACCGTTGGCTGGGAGATACCAAGCTTTTGGGCATCGTCGAGGGTGATGTAGCCGTGTTGATCTACAGCCACCTCCCACAGTTGACGCCTCGCCAAAACACCCATGGCAGAAACATAACAGATTCGTGATGTTTTGGGTAATATTTAGGGGTAAAAGCCGCGACCAGTAGTTAGCACACCGGTAGCAATGACATTGCTGCTCAGGAGGAAAAACCAACTCAGGGCCTACCCGAAGGCAGACCCTGTGTTAGTTGATGTATCAACTTTCGTAGCGGGGAGACAAAGCAAGGCTGCGATTCTTCGGTTGCGTGCACTGCGACTTACCCTCACAAACAGTCACTTTTGCACCCCCCTCGCACACTTTCGCGGCACGCTGGCCCTGCCGGCCGATCCTCGGCATCGCTCTACCCTCGACGCAGGGCAGTGAGTAGTTGCGACGCCAGCGCCGCAAACGCTGGCGCGACGGTCGGATCTCCTTGAGCGGCCTGGGTCGCGAGGACTGCGAAGCTGCCTTGCGGGCTCGTGGCGTGCTGCCGGTACAGGTCCAGGGCCTCATCGCTTGCGGCAGCGGCGTGCACTTCGCGGCTGTGGCTGCGGAGCCCTCCACGAGCGCGGCGGTGTCGATTGCCTGGAACAGCCGGAAGGCATCGAGTGCATCCTTCTGCTTGAGGCGGTCCGGGCGCCGGTCGGCCTGTCCAAGTCGTTCGCCGATCTTGATGGCCTTCGCGGTGAGTAGCGCAGCTGGTCCCGAGACGCACACCTCGACCAAGCGAGTGTCGGAGGAGTCGAGCGATGAGAGCACGGCGCGTGCGTTGTCGACGAGCGCAGGCTCCAGTCCCTGGCGATTCGAGCCGTGTGCTTGTCGTGTGGGGCGAGCCGAGCGGCACGAGCCGAACCGCGGGTACGCCCGGACTGGTGAGGCACCACCATCAGGTCGATTGCGACTTGGCTCAAAGCGACCCAGTGACCCGGATTGTCACCTGGGGCGAAGCCAGCCCTCCGTAGCGTGTCACCGATTTCGGGGACCTCGGCGAGATCGGTGACGTCGATGGCGAGATAGGCATCACTGGTCATGATCGGCACGTTGAGGTCCGCATCGCCGGTGTGCTGGTAGACGGCTTGCGCACCCACGAGGATCAAGTTCTCCGCGTGAGCGTGGAGTGCGGTCAGCGCGTCAAGGAGCACCCGGCGCGCGGCGACGCACTCCGGAGCGATGCGACTCATGGCGCACCAGCCCACGCGGGGTCGGTTGCCGCGAGCGTGTCCATCAGTTGTTCTGCTTCTGCATCCGATCGCCCCGGGAGCGTGAGCAGGTCCGCTACGACGAGCGGGGCGGGTGCCGTCGTCATCCGACTGGCATCGAGGATGTTTCGGTCCTGCGGGGTCGCGATCACGACGTTCGCGGTAGCCGGGTCTGCATCGATGAGCCCCAGTGCACCGGCCACCTGTGCAGGGTCCGCGGCGTACAGCGCCAGGAGCCGGACAGGAACGACCGACACCACGCCGTCGGGCAGCAACCGGCGTGCGGCGGCGGAGCCGGTGAGGGCCACTCCCCCGTCGACATCACCCAGCGTCGTCATGGCGCGTTCGAGCCCCCGTGGCGCGATGAAGTACGCGACCGTTGGATTCACTTTGGCGAACGAGTAGTCCTGCACCCACCTTCTGATCAGGTCGCGCCGGCGCACGGCCACCACGGCACCGGCCTCGTCGCGGTCCACGATCCCCTCCGCGGACAAGGTGGCCAGCAGCTTTGCGGCCGATCCCGGCGACACTCCTGCAACGGTCGCAAGGCCGCGGACCCCGATCGGGAGGTCGATGGTCGCGAGAGTTCGGATCGTTCGGCCGGCGGCGATGCCGTTCATGCGTGTGACCGCACTCGACGCCCTGTCCTTGGGGGCACGGAGTGCGCCCTCGCCGGTCAGCAAGATGAGAGGGTCCTCGCTGACGATCCGGACCCAGCCGGTCGCGTCCGCATAGCTGATGCCCTCTTCGGCTAAGAGCACGCGCAGCGAGGCCCCGATGTAGTCAGACACGAACAACACTGGCAGTCCGGCTCGCTGCTCCACATCACGCAAGACCACGGGCAGCAGTTTCGCGGGCACCGAACCCGATCGCTTTGCCTCAACCGCATAGGCAACCTCAGCGCCGCGTGATCCGACTATGCGCACCACGCGATCAGGGGTGCCGCCGCTGGATGCGACCGGCGCGCTCGACTCCAGCGTCCAAGACCCCGGAAGCAACTCCGAGACGCGACGCAGAGACTCGCCCAGTAGGGACGTATCTGCAATGGCATCGTTTCTCATAACAAGAAACAGTTCATATTCAGAAACACTTGCGAGTCAAGCCACGCCCACATCCCTACCGGCACTGTTGCTTCGACTGATCGCCGCGCGGCATTTCAGGTCCAAGAAATTTGACATGACCCTTCGCAACAACGGACTGGTCGGATCCATGGGAAGAGTCGCGTCAGCGGGTGACGACCCCGCCATGGAGTCATTCTTCGCCCTGCTGCAAAAGAACGTTCTGAACCGCAACCAGTGGGCCACAAGCGAGGAACTGCGCCTAGGGATCGTGACCTGGATCGAACGGACCTACCACCGCCGCAGGCGCCAACGGGGCTTCGGCAAACCCACCCCGATCGAGTTTGAGACCATCTACTCCTAGTTCGCACTCGCGGCCTAAACCCACAACCCGCGAGGCAACTAAAGCGGGGGCAGTCCCAAACGTCGTAACAGAGGTAGTCGTGCAGGTAGGGATACGGATTCTGACGATCACGCTCGGCCTCCTGGTGATCGCCTGGGCATCCATGTACCTGCTCGCTCGCCGGCTGCCTCCGGGCCTCGCCCGCGACCTGGTCGGGCTGCTACCGGACTGCGCGACTCTCATGTGGAGGCTGCGGCGGGATCCCGCGGTGCCCACACGAGCCAAGATCGCAGTCGTGTTCGCCGCGATATGGGTCGCCAGCCCGATCGACCTCATCCCGGAGTTTCTGCCCGTGATCGGGCCTCTCGACGATGTCATCGTCGTTGCGCTATGCCTGCGGTACGCCGGCCGGCGGGTCCCCCGCGACGTAATCCTCGCTGCATGGCCAGGCCAGCCGCGCGTCATCGAACGACTCCTCGGGACACCGAACAAGGACGCGCCCGCGAGCTAAGACGAGTTCAACCAGTCCAGCAATCGCATTAATCGACCGGCCATGACCAGCAATGAGTGGTCTTCCCTGGCGTGGGAATGAAGAATGGTTGCTTGAGCGGTTGGGCGTCTCATTGGTTGCTGAAGTAGCCCAGCCGGCTACCCCAGCAGCACCGTCAGCAACTGCTCAAGTGTTGGACTGCCGCGCAACCCAACTGGAGTCGAGTACACCCTGCAGGCAAGACCTGGCTGTGCCCCATCAACTGCGAATGGGTCCATTCCATCAATCAGGATCGTGGGTGACCCAATGAATCCAGCACGGACCGCATCATTGAATGTCTCCACCTGATGCCGTTCAACTTTCACATCCTCCAGGCCGACGATGGCCAGCGCTTCATTCAGTAGCGCTTCAGCCTCGAGCCAGTTGGGACACCCGTCGAAGTACTGAATCATCACCGTGGTCATACCAACATTGTCTATGACAGGGCTGCCGCACGTGGCTACTTCCCTGATGGCGGGGAGATTTCTGCAGGTCCCCTCGACACGGTGGCCTGCCGTGTCCTGAAATTGTGAGGTACCGGACCGCCGACACCGTTGAGTGTTCGGGACCTCCACCCGGCGGTCGCGACAGTGACAGCATCACGGAGGTCGCCGCCCACACAAACGGGCGCACATGGAATCACCCGACGCTTTCCATACAAGTTCACGCACTACTTGCCTACCACCGGCCCTCCCAGCGAAAGACATAACCGAACATGCAAAACGGGCATACCCGTTCGGTTCGACAGTTATGCCCGTTTTGTCCGGTAGCGGGGAGACAAATCAAAGCTGCGACCGTTGGGTTGCGTGCACCGCAAGATCCCCTCACAAAACCTCACTTTTGCACCCACCTCTGCACCCCCCGAGGGATGCACGCTTGCACTCCATTCGCTGATAAACCCGATAGTTAAGCAACTGCCTTGGGCTTGAGCTGAACGCTCAAAGTTGAGTCGAAAGCAATCGCGATTCGCTCCAGTATCGGCAGCGTGGGAGAAATCACCCGGCCACTACCAAAACATGATCAAGCCCGACTTCACTCATGTCGATTTCGGATCCGCCTCCGCTGCCTCATCCCAAAACGGGACGTAGTGGGTTCAGAACTTTGGATGGGGCACGGTCGGTGATGGCCTCCGACGGGGTGCGATGCGCCCTCAGGGCGCTCGTGAAGAAGTAGCGTGCCGAGGCGATATCTCTGCGGCGGGAGAGGTACACGTCGATGACCTGGCCATGCTGGTCCACCGCCCCGTAAACGTACCGGCACATTCCGGCGGCCTTCACTTAGGTCTCCCCGGTGAACCAGCGATCTCCTACAGAGTGCCGGGATTTCACACAGTCGGGCTGACAGGACTTGAACCTGCGGCCTTCCGGCCCCCAGCCGGACGCGCTACCAAACTGCGCCACAGCCCGCGCAGCCGAACTCTACAGGCGCCGACCTGCGCCCATCATCGACGGGATCGTTTCTCGCGCACCCGCATCACGATGCGAAT
>CAMAWO010000213.1 GCA_945861925.1 Bifidobacterium breve
GTGCGGGCCTTCGCCATGAGCCTGCCCGGCACCCCGCTTGACGAGTTGGTCTTGGCTTCGCGTGATGACTCTTGGCAGGTGCGGGCCGCGGTCGCGGCGCATCCGTCAGTCACGGCCGACCTGCTTACCACCCTCGCCCGTGACCCTTCCTCGGTGGTCCGGCGGGCGGCGATCACTCGGCCGGAGTTGCCAATCGACGTGCTGGTCGATCTCGTCGTCTTGGGGAGATCCCGACTCGACGCCGAGATCGCGTTGGCCCAGCCAGGCTTCGTTATCGCCGACCATGTCGACCGACTCCTGCTGGTCACGGACTTCGCTGCGGGTGCAGTGCTTACCCAGCCCGAGGTCCCGGGCGCGCTGCTGCGGCGCTACGCGAGGAAGGATCACTGCGCATCGGTGCGGGAAACCGCCCTGCGCAGGGGAGCGCCGAGTGACGTCGCAAGTCGTGCCCTGGTGTCGGCTGCGGAGGAGTCTGTGCGACTAGCGGCGGTGAAGGGCGGGAACTGCTCGCCTCTTTCCCTGTCGCGCGCGGTGTTCGACGTGTCCGACGATGTTCGCACGGCGGTTGCCGCGTGCGCTGCGACCCCGACCAAGGCTGTCGATCTGCTGCTGGGCGACAGGTCTGACGAGATCCGAGCCTTAGCGGCATCGTCGAAGAATGCGTCGCCGGAGTCCCTCGCCGTCACCGTGAGCAGCGATCGGGTTGCCCGCATCCGGCGGGTGGCCGTCCGCAATCCGCGCTGCCTGGCAGGTGCGGTGGTGGCCGCCTGCCGTGACGAGAGGATGGTCGTAGCTGCGGTGGAAAATCCGGCCTGCACGCCCGAAGGGCTCTTCACCGCCCTCGTCACGCTGCGCAGTGCGGCCCGCGAGGCGCCCGACGGGGTTGATTCGAAGAGCCCTGCAGCCAAGCGGGCGGCCGACGTCGCCCGCACCGTGAAAGAGGCTCGGCGCCGGCTGGCTCCCCGAGCCTGGCGTTGGCTTCGCGAGTTTCCTCTGGAGGAGTTGAACCCCGAGGATCTCGACCGCCTGCTGACTCGGCATCTCGCCAGCGCGGCGACTGATGCTCGGGTGGCAATCCGGGCAGCAGTGGCCGCTCACCGCGACGTCGACGACGCTACCTTGCTGCTGCTCGCATCCGACCCCGAACCGGATGTCCGGAGGGCTGTCACGGCCCGAATCCTCGGCGCCGCCGGAGGTTAGTCAGGCCATCGGCACCGTGCGGATCTAGTTCGGCACGCCGGCGGCCGATTCAGACTGGGACAGGAGCGTGATTACGACCGCTCCCTCCAGACCTGCTGGGGATCTCCATAAACTCCTCAACCTCGACGCCCAGCACGCTGAAGTCGACAGACCTGTGGTGCTACTCAGGAGGATTTGCGGTGAAGCCCATCGTGATTGGTGCTGGCGTGTATTCCGGTGACTTTGACTCTTCGAAGAGGGCCCGGCCACCGAGTTCGGTCAGTCGTGGCGTGAACGCGTCGGTAGCCCCGGCGATGTTGGCGCACGCGTGCCCGAAGTTCGCGGGGTTGACGTCGTCAGCCCAGATCTCGGTCTCGATGAGCACTTGGCTGTTGACGAAGAATGCGCGGGCGAAGTGCATCTCGCGGTTGATCTGGTTCACCTGCTCGAAGAGTTCAGGAGAGGCCTCGACGTCGGTGACGGCGATGCTGAATACCTGCACCCAGGGATCCGTTGTGCCGACTATGCGTACGTAGAACTGCGCGCCCCGGTAGCGAACGGGAAGGTCCCCGTCATGGTCGGGTTCGGGCCGCTCACCTGTGAGCGTCGCGAGAAGTTCGCGGACATACGCGTAGACGACGTCAGGTCGCATCGGTTCCCCCGTTCAACGATGTAGTGGTGAGAATGTATCGGACATATGGTTGCACTGCTTGAGTTTTGGCCAGTCATGCTGATTGGTCTCTGATGTCAGTCCGATCAGGTACTCTTGTTCGAGATCAAGACGCCAGCGCCAAGCCGCAGCTTGCTGGCACCAACCGAACGCAACGGTGGTCTGCGGGGATCCGCCCGGATGCGACCGCGCCGGGAAAGCAGTTCCCTATCGATCGATGCGTGTGTTGATTGACGCGTGTGTTGATTGACGTGGGGACGTCAGGTTGGGAGTACCTGTGGACGCTGAGCGGACTGTGACGGATTACGACAATTGGGCGTGCGACCCGGGAAATGTGCCGGGCCACGTGGCGGGGATTCGAGGACGACTCAGTGGCCTGACCCAGGAGGAAGCGAGGTCGGCGTCGGAGCGTCGGCGCTGGCCCTACCTCGTGAACCTGGAGACTGGGCACCTTCAGGCCCACGACCTGTGCTGGCTGTGTGTCGTGTCCATCGTCCACAGCGGCCCGGGACTTCCGAGGCTGCGTGCCTGCCGCCGATGTCTGGGCATGGATCGTGGGTACGCGGCCCAACTGGGACTACGGCACCTCCTCCCGGTGTTCGACTGGCCGTCGCCCCCGGTGATCGACGCGAAACGAGCAGGTGCGCTTGATGGGTGGTCCCGGGAAGTGATCGGCAGGGCCTGGAGCGCCGTCGAGATCATGGACCGGTGGCGGCGGGAGCGGGTCCAGTTGGCGCGGGCATGGATGGACGTGCCAGACGGGCACGCGGTGGACCTGTACGACTGGCAGCGGGCGGCGGAGGCAAGCACAGGCCGGTGGGCAACTGGGTGGGAGGCCTACGTTGACGAGCATCAGCCGAACCTCCTGCGGGTCCTCCAGTCGCAGTCCGACCGCGAGGGGGCGCGGCGATGAGCAGGGACGATGATCGTGACGAGGCGAACACTTCGCGGGCGAGAGCACCGAGGGCGACACCGCATCGACCTCTTCGAGACCGCTCACTCCGTGAACAATCGAGATTGCCGTGCACTGATCATCCGGGATTCCTCCGGCGTCAGATGCAACAGATTGAACGCGGCATCATCCTCGTTCTCCGCGGTCTGAGCAGCTGCCCTACCGCCGTAGCGGTTGCTGCCAGATTCGACGGTGACACGTGGCGATGAGGCGGAAGTGAGAATCCCGATGATTTCCCATCGAGGGTGAGCCACCTTGGCGTGTCGCTTCGTTACCTTCGCAATACCTGAGACGTATGGGACGGAAGGGGGGTGTGATGCGCGATCGCCGGACTCGAGGGCTCGAAAGGAGTCAACGAGCGGTCCTTGTCTTTGGAACGGGTCTCGCCGTCGGAATCATGGCCATATTCCACGCTCAGCCGGCACTGGCATTGTCCTCCGATGCGTCACTTGAGCTGCTTGTCATTTCCCCGGGAGTCCTGTCGCCCGCCTTCGACTCGGGGATCATGGCCTATACCTCCGTCGTGCCGAGCACGACGGCCACCCTTTCGGTCACCCCGACGGCCGCTGAGGGAGCGACCGTGAGAGTCAACGGTTCAGCAGTGGTGTCGGGTTCGCCGTCACCGACGATCGCCGTCACTGTCGGCGCGAACTCGATCACAACGGTCGTGACGGCGGGCAATGGCGTCACGCAGCGCACCTACACCCTCACCGTCCAGCGATCAACGGCCGCCGACCTGGACCTCTCGGGACTGAGGTTGAGCAGTGGCGTGTTGACGCCCGTATTCGCGAAAGGGACCATTCTCTACACCGCTGAGGTTCCATTCTCAGCGAAGACCGTCACTCTGACCCCGACAGCATCGGCGTCCACCTCGACGGTGAAGGTGAACGGCTCGACTGTCGCTCCAGGGGGCCAATCGGACCCGATCGATCTCGCGGTTGGCGACAACGACATCTCTGTCACAGTCAGGGCGCAGGACCTCTCGCAGAAGCGGTACACCGTGACGGTCAAGCGCGCCTCGGAGGTTGAACTCCTCGGGCTGCGGTTGAGCAGCGGAACCCTGAGCCCGGCTTTCGCTGGGGGCATCACCGAGTACACCGCGACGGTCCCGGATGCCACGAAGTCGATCACCGTCACCCCTACCGGGTCTTCAACATTGGTAACGATAAAGGTCAATGGCGCAGTTGTGCCGGCCGGTGGGAGTTCGGGGGAGATCCCACTCACGACAGGTGCGAACACGGTCACCATCGTCGTGACGACGACCGACAATCAGACGAAGACCTCCACGGTCGTCGTGACCAGGGCCCCGGGCGTGGCAGTTTCACCAGACGGTGTCCATCTCGGCGGTGGAGTGTGGCTCGTCAAGACCGGTACCTTCTCTCACCTCAAGGTGACGAGGGCGGCCGCGGGAATCACGGCCAAGCCGAAGAAGAAGCAAAGCGTTCGAACCCCCCTGAACCGGCTCGTCGCACCCCGGGTAAGCAACCTCACCCCCCGGACCGCCTATCGCGTGTCTGTGCGGATCAATGGATCGTGGATCCAGACCGGCACCCTGCGCGCTGGCCGCCGAGGCGTCGCGACCTTGCCGGCCCTGCGATTCCAGAACGCCGGGCGCTTTCAGGTGAAACTCAGGGCCAGCGACCAGTCGAAGCGCTATATCCGGATCGTCGCCCACCCGGCATAACCCGAACGAGATGGCACTGAACTCCTGGTCGGGAAAGAGGGCTCAATCGACGCGGATCACCAAGACGTTCGCGGGCACGTCGAGGTCGGCCCACACGCGATCTGCAGTCCAGAGCTGCATTTGCTGCTCAATGGCGTAAGCAAGGCAGCAGAGATCGCCCAGCGATAATCGGCGACGGGTGCCCGTCGTTGCTTTGAGGGCCATATCGGTTGTGATCTGGCAGGTCTGCGGCCAGCCATCAGCACGACCGTGAGCCCTGCCGATACCAAGTCCTGTGCGAAGGCCATGCCGGGCGTACCAAGCCGATCCAGCTTCGCGATGACTTCGGCCATGTTGACTGCGGTGATGTAATCCTCGGAGAGGACGGTCTCGATCCGATCTGCCCCGGGCTCAGTGAAGGCCCAGGCCAGCAGGCAGGACGCATCAACGAGCACCGGTGCGGTCAACGGGCCTCTTGGGCTCGTTCGGCGAGAAACTCATCGACGACCGAGTAGTTGGGCCTGTTCGTGATGCGTGATCGTGCTCGCCTCAGGGCGTGGGCTGGCGTTTCGATAATAAGGCAACCCTCCTCCGCAACATGGACTCGCAGGGTCTCGCCAATCTCCAGCCCGGCAGAATGCAGCACCTCGTCGGGCAGCGTCGGTCGGCGGCGCGAGTCGAGCCGAACGGTCCACGATGGATCTGCGCTAGGGGCAGGGGCAGCCATCCCATGAATCTAGAATGCGTGGGAGCTTGAGTCAATCGTGGGTTTGGTTGGGGTACAAACCCTTTGCAACCAAAAATCCGTAAACGTCAGCGACACAGCGCCCACACCCGGTCGACCCACCTCGACGGGAGCTCCATCAAATTGAGTGAGGATCACCGTGTTTACACGGTGGCGCTCAGCTCGTACCGGGCGCTGCCCGTTAACACGTTGACCGTGCCAAAGCGTTCAACCCCCGAATCTTTGAGGGGAACAGACGCATGCTGAACGCATGGTCAAGTACGGCCAATCGGACGACTGTGGGGAGGTAGGGCAGCGGCGCTCCTCGCGAGCACAGTGAACGCCCTCGCCGCATGTGGTGGGCGCGCCCCCGTCAGCGCATCCAGTGGCAGCACTCCTCAGGGGACAGTGGCGCGGATTAAGGGGCAATGCGGTCATTTTCTCCATAGAACTGTGTGTCCGAGGACCGAATATCACAAATCGCACGAGGCAGGGCTGGCGTCTGGAACCTTGGCAATCGCGCGGGTGATCCTGCCTGCGCCAAGTCGTATGCGTGCTTACCCGTTGCGATCCCGTCCTGTGGCTACACGGGCCTCTAGGCTAGCGACGTGTCCAGCGAGCGATTCGAACTGGAGGAACTGATCGCGCACCTGTCCGACGATCAGATTGCGGGGGTGCTCGCGGATTTGCGGCGCCGTGTCGTGCCGCTGAAGCAGGATCGGTCCTGGCCGCCGGAGTTTTTCGGCGTGCTCGCGGCGGTGGCGAACGGGCGCACGGACAACGCCAGGCGAGTCGATGAGGTGTGCTGGCCGAGGGCTTCGGTAGTCCTCGCTCGTGATTTTGTGTGACAGCGGACCCCTGATCGCGGCATCCATTCGCGATGACGACGACCACCGGCTCTGCGTTGACCTGTTCTTGGCCCTGCATCTCAATGGCGAGCGATTGCTTGTGCCTCCTACGGTGATCGCTGAAGTTGACTACATGCTTGAACGCCTCGGCAGTCCCGCACATGAATCGGCGTTTCTCCGGACTGTCGCCGCCAGCGACTTCGAGCCGATCGATCTCACCGTGGCTGACTACGCCCGAATGTCGGAGCTGGTCGAGCAGTACGACGATCTACCCCTCGGCACGACCGATGCGTCTGTCATCGCGGTAGCCGAACGTCTCGGCGTCACCGAG
>CAMAWO010000214.1 GCA_945861925.1 Bifidobacterium breve
GCGCGATTACATCACCGCACGAGACACCACCTGCCGATTCCCCGGCTGCCGACGACGCGCCGACCTCTGCCAAATCGATCACGCCAAACCCTGGAACAGCGGCGGCGAAACTAAGCCCACGAACCTCGGCGCCCTATGCACCAGACACCACCAACTCAAAACACACGCCGGATGGCGCATCACCAACAGCAAACCCGACGGCAGCTGCACCTGGACCTCACCCCAAGGCAGGCAATACCACCACCACCCACCACCCATCGGCACCGCCGCCTAACGCGGCCTGAAGGTCAATCCCTACTCGCCGAGCATTCTGCGTTGGCTGATTCAAACCCTGGCAATGGTTCATCCAAGATTTCATTGGAACTGCATGAGAGTTGGCCGCCTGGTCATGGCCGGGTGATGTCGTGATCATGACCAAAACGGTCATCGGGCTGTTGGCCCGGTCAATCGGGATGACGGCCCACCACGCCGCTCGTTCCGCTCGTCAACGAGTCCCTACAGGGACAGACAAGGAACCTGTCAGCCATGTTAAACATCGACAGTATTTTCAACCGGATCGATCACCCGACCAATCCGGTCGCCCAGGACTGGGAGTCGTTGCGGAACGCAGCCAAGACAGCCTCAGAGCGAGCCGAGATTGACGCCATCTTCTGCAGGCCCCCCCTCGTCGACTGAAGCTGCGCTGCCCGATGGCATCACTTGGGCGCCGGTTACCCGCCTAGCGGGTCCGGCAGGCGCCACACCGTATTGCGTGCGCCAGGGCTTGAATCTCGGACGTGTCCGGTCGAGCCTCCATCACGAATCCTGTAGTCATTGGCCGCGAGGGCCCGTGAGACGGCAGCCATGCCAACTGGATCCGCGAGGGAGTCTCGCCGCCAATCAGCCCCGGCCACGTGATCAACGATGGTGCTCACGATGGCGATCTCCGGGCGACCTCGATCGGAAACGCGCACCATTTCCACGATGCGCGCCTGCTGTGGCCAGTCGATGATCGAGGCGGTCGTGAATTCCCAGAAGCCGCTCACCTCATCGCCGTGCCATAAAGCCGCGTGGTGGTGGATATGACCCGCCATCCAGGCAATGACATGCGGGTGGCGAAGAAGCAGTTCCACCACCTCCACCCCAAGGACTCGTCTACCGCTGCCGGGCGGTGCGTAGTCATTCGTGAGTGTCGGCGATGGGTGATGCGAGGCGACCACGACATAGCGGCCGGCCGCCTCGGCGAGTTGCTCGCCCAGCCAATCGAATTGGGTTTCGTCAAGTGACCCCTGCCAGCCCCCGTTGAGGTTGACAGTGTCGAGCGAAATCAGCCGGATGTCTCCGACATCGGTGCTGAAGTAGTTGCAGTCCCGACCGGTGAGGACTCGTGCAAAGTCCGTCCGGCCGACGAAGTCACGGCCGTTATCGGGCGTGATCGTCAGGCGGGGTGACGATGGTGTGGTCGGGTAGCTCGCTGGCCCGGTCTGCTCAATCGCCTGCGACGTCTGCATGGGCGAGAAGGTGGGGTCGAGACCGATAATCCGTTCCGAACCAACGGCCAATGCACGCGTCACCGCGTCTGGCGGCACCGTCCCCTGCAGCAGTCCGTCATGATTCCCGTGAACGGCGATGGATCGCCGGGAGATGCCGGGCGATATGACGGTGCGGCGCGCTGCCTCGACTAAGCCCGGGATCAACGGGTAGCCAAACACGAACGTCGGTCGATCTGCCTGTTCGCCGCTCGGCGGACCGTCTGGGTGCCAGTAACGATCGTCCCACCGGTGGGCGCCGATCACCCCCACCCATGAGCTCTCCGTTTCACTCCCGCTCCTCGGGGCAATCTCACCTCCGTCGACGATGCGCGCGAACCAGTCCAACTCATTGCGCTGCGCGTTATCCGTGAGGTCTCCGGTGAGCACCACCGCATCAACCTGGCGCCCTGTTGTCGGACCTCGGTCGATCTCGTTCACCGCGGTCACCATGCTCACCGCCACCTGGACGGTGAGGATTTCTTGCGGCCGATACGTGCCGATGTCACCCAGCGCGGCGCGGTAGGGCGAGTCGGGGTCCCCTAATCGATCAAGGTACTCGAGTCGAGCGGGCGACTCTGCGTCACACAGGTGGACATCGGATACGTGCCACAAACAGACGAGTGGCTCACCCGATGGCACAGGCTCCAAGTAGTCCTCGCCCGGACCCTCCACGAGATCCCGCCACCCGCCCTCCTTCTCCTCACCGCGAGCGATGGTCGCCGACGTTGTCAGTCTCGGATCACCGGTCATGACGACATCCTCGACGCTAGCGGCGCCAGGGTGAGAACAGTGACCTGGCCGACGTCATCACGCAGCCGCACCTGGACTCGGCTGCCGACCGGGAACGCGACCGCATCACTGCTCGCGAGGTCGACAAGGAGCGACTGGTGCCCGGGCTGGGCAACCACGAGCCTCGTCATGGGGCCGAGAAACGAGGTCGCCTCGATCGTCCAAGGCCCGATATCGCTTCTATCGAGGGCGATGTGCTCGGGGCGTACCGCAACAGTTCCCTCCACGCCTGCGGTCCCCGCCTCGTTGCCGACCACCGTCCGGTTCAATACCTGCCATCGGTCGCTTTGCAGGGCCCGCGCGGGCAGTTGGTTAACGGTGCCGATGAAGCTGGCGACGAAGGAGTTCGCCGGGCGCTCGTATAGCTCGCGGGGCGGCGCGAGTTGCTCCAGACGCCCGTTACTCATGACGCCAACACGATCTGCAATCGCCAGAGCCTCGTGCTGGTCGTGCGTCACGAAGACCGTCGTCACGCCAATCTCCAATTGCAGTCTGCGAATTTCATCCCGCAACGTCTCACGCACCTGCGCATCGAGTGCGGAAAGCGGCTCATCGAGGAGAAGGACTCGAGGCGCCGTGGCAATGGCCCGAGCTAACGCGACTCGCTGCCGTTGGCCCCCGGACATCTGGTGCGGGTACTTGTCGGCATGAGCTTGCAGGCGAGTGACGTCAATCATTCGGTCCACGATTGAGCGGCGCTCAGCCGCATCCTTCTTTTGGACCTTCAGCCCGAATTCGATGTTCTGACGAGCCGTCATGTTCGGAAAGAGGCTGTAGTCCTGGAAGACCATGCCAAATCTTCGGCGCTCCGGCGGCTCGTCCGAAATGTCTAGCCCCTCCACCGCAACCCGACCACCATCGGCCTTCTCGAGCCCCGCCAAGATCCGCAGCGCGGTCGTCTTCCCGCAGCCGCTGGGTCCGAGCAGGCAGACGAGCTCGCCCGAGCGGATCCGCACGGTGAAATCCTCTAGTGCCACCGATGACCCGAAAGCCTTGCGAATCGACACCATTTCAACGGTTGCCATGTACTGTCTCCTAAATCCCAGCGGTCTGAACGGTGAGGCCCCTACGCCGAAGTGAACGAACGACGAGTCCTAGGGCGAGTGCAGTCAGGATCATGACGATCAGGGCCAAAGCGAGACCCCCGCGCGGATCACCGCGTTGGTAGTTGACCATCTCTGTCGGAAGCGTGGTCTTGAGGAGCAATGACGCAAAGGCGAATTCGCCGAGAACCATTGCGGCAGTGAGCGCCGACGCTGCTGCAATGGCAGCGCCCATATTCGGGATGATGACGCGAATGATGATCGTCGTGAGGGATGCGCCCATCGTCCGGGCCGCCTCGTACAGGGTGCGAGCGCTGATGGCCTGGAGGCCTGCGTCGAGTGCCCGATAGGTGAACGGCATTGCCCAAAGCGCATAAAACGGGACGAGGCTGAAGTCGCTCGCGAGAAACCAAGGAACCGCGGCGCGGAAGGTGGCGGCAACGCCTACCACCAGGGCAATGGGCGGAATCACCCACGGCAGCAGGGTCACCGCGCTGAGGACTGGGCGCAGTCTCGGGCTGTGCACTTCAGTGACGATGGCGAGGGGAAGAAGGAGTGCGAGATTCAGGGCAATGGCGAAGGCAACAAGCAGCACACTCGTCTTCGTCGCGGCAATGATGCCCGGGTCCGAAAGTGCCGTCCACAATCCAGAAAATGACCACCCGTCGAGCAGTTTCTCCGGGGTGAGGAGCGCCATGGGCACGTTCTGGAATGCGAAGCGTGCCATAGCGAGCATCGGGACGATGAAATACAACGCAACGACAACGAGGAAGGCTCCCTTGACCACGGGCGCGGGGCGAATCAGTCGCCAATGGCCGTGGCCAAGTCCGGCGGGCCGCGGTGCGGGCTCAGTTCGGGCCGCGACGTCAAGGCTCACCACCGATTCCTTGCTCATGAGCGCGTCCAAGTAAGCGTGCGGCGCTGCAGCACCGTCATGATGACGAGGCTCGCGAGGAGTAATGCGATCACCCAGGCCACGATCGCGTTGCCGAGATCCTCTTCCCCGGTGATCACGTTGCCCTGGAGGAGAAATCTGATCTGCAGCGGCACGAGGGCCCCACTTGGGTTGAGCACGTAGACGGTGGCGTAGGCGGTGAACGCATTGACGAACAGTAGAAGGACTCCGCCTAGTGCAGCGGGTGCGAGAAGCGGGAAAACAACCGACCTCCAGTAGCGAAATGCACTACTCCCCGTGATCGCTGCCGCCTCTCGCCACGTTTCACGCAGACCGTTCACCGCTGGCATCATCACGAGGAACATGAGTGGAATCTGGAAGTAGAGGTAGACCACGACGAGTCCCCAGAATCCCGTCGGGGAGATCCCATAGTCACCGGCATCGACACCGAAGCCCTTGAGGATCTTCGTAAGGAATCCCTGCGCTCCAATGGTGGCGATGAAGGCGAAGGCAAGGGCAACTCCACCAAGTTGCGAGGCAACAGCAGACCATGAGTCGAGGGTGGGCCGCAGCCATGCAGGCCTTCGCAGCGACTTGACCGTCAGCGCGAGGAGCAACCCGATGACTCCGCCAATGAGGGCGCTCGTGCCAGACAGGGTGATCGAATTGATGAAGCCGGTTCGATAGGTGCCGGAGAGCGCCCGTGCGAGTGCATCGAAGCCCAGCGTGCCACCCGGAGTCACTGCCTTGTAGAGGACGACGAGGGTCGGGTAGAGAAGGAAGAGTCCGATGAATGCGGCGAAGGGTACGAGCACCATGGTTGCCGTGCGCAGCCCTCCGCGGGGAGACGCTCGCATGGTCACCTCCTTCGTCGCGATCCTTGTGTTCTGGCTGGAGCATGACCATCTGTCTGGATCATGAACTTAGAAGATTCTGCACTTGCACGGACGGGTGGGACGCGGAATCCCGCGTCCCACCCGGTCTCGTGCTTAGTGCAATCGTGCTGAGTTGCAATCGTGCTCAGTGCAATCGTGCTCAGTGCAATCGTGCTCAGGCGTCGCCGACCATCGGGCCCCAGTTATCGGTGACCTGCATCTTCATGGCCTCGACTTGCTCTGCCGTGGGGAACGTCACCTTCGAGATGACGTCAGCCGACGGGAGATTCTTCTTCATCTCATCGGTGATGAGTCCGGCAGCCTCGAGCGCTGCGTACCGGGCCGGGATGGCTCCACCCTCGAGGTAACCAAGGGCGCCCGCATCACCGGTGATGTGCTCGATCCACAACCGCGCGGCGCACGGGTGAACTGCGTTGGCGACCACGGACTGTGCGTAGTACGAGCCGTAGAGGCCGTCGGCCGGGATGGTCGACGCGAAGTCAAAGCCCGCCTCCTTGAGGCCAGGAACGACACCCGGGAAGTTGTAGGACCAGTCCAGGGCGATCGGCACGTCACCGGAGAGGAGACCGGCCTCGGTCACGTCGAGAACCTGGAGGTTTCCGCTCTTCTTCAGATCGGCGAAGTACTGGATCCCCGGCATGATGTCGTCGTAGGAGCCACCATTGGCAAGTGCGGCCGCAACGACGGCTGCGAACGCGGCACCTGCCTCGCGGGGATCACCATTGATCGTGACCTGGCCCTTGTACTCCGGCTTCGTGAGGTCTGCCCATGTCTGCGGCGGGTTCTTCACGAGGGTGGTGTTGGTGCCGATCGACATGATGCCGTAGTACGCGCCGACCCAGTTGCCGGCAGCATCCTTGAGGTTGTCAGGAATCTCGTCCCATGTCGTCGTGACGTAAGGCGCGATCTGGCCGGCATCCATTGCCTGCTTGACGAAGGACGGACCGATGTCGATGGCGTCGGGCATGTCTGGCTGACCCTGCAGGGTAGCGATCGCGGTGAGCTCATCGGCGGACGATGCATCCGGATTCGCGACAGGGGCCTCGAGGCCATAGGTGTCGCGGAAGGACTTGAGGATGCCGCCGTAGTTCGCCCAGGTGTCCGGGAGTGCGATGAGATTGACGTTGCCCTCCGCCTTCGCCTTGGCTGCAATCTCCTCCAGCGTGGTACCGC
>CAMAWO010000215.1 GCA_945861925.1 Bifidobacterium breve
TCAGTCCACAGGCTCGGGCGATAGTCAAGGTCGATGATGGTGTGCTCGACCCGGCCGCGTTGCTCGAGCCAGGTAGTACAGGTCGTTGCCGTCGTGCCAACAGCCAGTGCGCAGGCGCTGATCCAGAGCACCCGGCAGTCGCGGACGACTTGCTCGGGAACATCGGAGGGCTCAATCGTGGTGTCAGGCGCAGCCGCACCTCGATAGAAGATGATGGCGGGGTCCGCCGGCGGGTCGAGGGATGCGAGGACGACCGGAGTCTGGCCCTGTGGCTCGGTGCCCACAAACGATGTGTTGACGCCGAAGCCCGCGAGTTTGGCAAGGACAAATGGAGCGAGCAGATCCCCGCCGACCTTCGTCGCAATGGCCGATGCCAGGCCGAGTCGCGCGCCGGCAACAGCAACGTTTGTCGGGCTGCCTCCGATCGACTTCATGAAGGTTTGCGGATCAGAGAACGAGTGGTGAGATTCCTGGGCGTAAAGGTCGACGCTGATCCGGCCCACCGATAGCAGGTCCAGTGTCATGACGCTCCCGCCTAGCTCTTCGTTTGGGCTGCGGCATCAAGGCGGGGAGCCACGACATCACGCAAGTAATCCATCGACACCGTAACCGAGGTGATCGGCCCCTCCCCCTCGGCGGGGAGGGGTCCGGTAATCGCGGTGTCCTGTTCGATGACGTACCAGCCCTGATAGCCCGCAGCCTCGAGAGTCTCGATGACCGCGCTGATCTCTACATCGCCCTGACCGAGCGGGGTGAACAGGCCACCTTGAACGCCAGCCATGATCGGCATCTCGTGTCGAAGCACCGGACCGGCCATCGACATATTCACGTCCTTAAGGTGCACATGCCCGACCCGATCTGCCGATTCACGGGCGAAGGCGACCGGGTCGACGCCACCGATTGCGAGGTGCCCGGTGTCGAGGCACCACTTGACGTTGCAGTTGTCGAGCACCCGCTGAACGTCGCTCGCCGTCTCGATGAGGGTCTGGACGTGCGGGTGAACAACCTGCTGAAGGCCGTGCTCGGCGCAGATCTCGTCGATGATCCCGAACATCTCCATCATGTGGCCGAGTTCATCTGCATCAAGGTCACGCGGCACCGACCAGTCCTCATCCATAACAATCGCGGAGATGAACTCGGTTGCCCCGGCCCTTTCGAACAGCGAGGCGGTGAGGCGGGCCGAGGCAATGGTGGCCTCCCGCTGACGGCGATCGTGCAGCACCACCGGAGTGAATCCGCCAATGAGGGTCATGTCGAACGCTGCAAGTTCGTCGCGCACCGACTCCGGCGAGGTGGGCAGGAAGCCGGGGGCACCAAGTTCGGTGGCCGGCAGCCCAAGGCTCGCCATTTCTCCGAGAACACGTGGGGTTGGGAGCATGGATCCCCAGCCGGGAACCTCGCAGATACCCCAGGAGATGGGAGCGGACGCGACACGGGACAGGAAATCAGTCATGAAATCATTCTCCGAAAGTGTTGGAACGTTCCAACAAATCGTGTCACACTAGTGTCGCCACCGCAAGGCCCACGAGTGAGAGGACGAACGCATGAGAATCGCGGTCATCGGAGCCGGGCGCATGGGCGCCATTCGAGTGGAGGATCTCCGCCCGCTCGTCGAGGACATCATCATTGCCAATCGGACGCCCGCGACCGCGCTTGAGCTAGCGGCTCGCTTCGACGCCACCGCAGTCGATCTCGACTCCATCCTCGACCACGACGTCGACGGCTATGTTCTGGCCACGGCGACCGATGCCCACGCGGGTCTGCTCCGCGAACTGATCAGCCGTGGCAAGCCGATCCTCTGCGAGAAGCCGATCGCCCTTACCCTTGAGGAGAACGATGCGATCATCGAGCAGGTCACCGCAACCGGCACCTCCGTGCAGATCGGATTCCAGCGCCGATTCGACTCCGGCATCGCCGAAGCCCAGCAGCTCATCGCCACCGGCGCCCTCGGCACCCTGTACGCGATGCACATGATTGCGCATGATCACCAGCCGTCCACGATCGAATTCCTCGAGGGCAGCGGAGGCATCTTCCGTGATCTCCACGTCCATGACTTCGACCTCATCCGGTGGCTCACCTCGAGCGAGATCGAGACCGTCTACGCCACCAAGGCCGTGCGCGCCCATGAGCAATACTCGACCTACGGCGATGCCGACACCTCGCTCATCCATGCCGTGACCGCAGGTGGGGTCCAGGTATCGGTGAGCGGCACCCGCCATGGTCCTTTGGGCCACGACGTGCACATGGAAATCTTCGGATCCCTCGACAGCGTCGCTCCGGGTGTCAACGCACGCACTCCGCTTCGAGGCCTCGACACCGGCGCCGCGACCACGATGAACATCGACCCGTACCGCGGGTTCGTCGACCGGTTCCGCGATGCCTTCCGTGGCGAGACAACCGCCTTCACCGAACTCGTCGCGGGCACGCGCGACAACCCGTGCCCACCGGACTCGGCACGCGAGGCCCTACGGGTCGCCCTGGCGTGCGAGGTCTCGGTCGAGCAGCAGCGGCCGGTGCGCGTGGCCGAGATTGTCGCCCGATGAGCGCCCCCTGGCTAACCGAGGCAGACGCAGACCTCGCGGAGTTCGTCCGAATCGTGAGCACGCCTACCAATCTCACCGACTACCCGCATGCCGCCGGCGTGGAGCAGGGCATCGTCGTCTTCGACGGCGCCAGCCTTCCCGGCACCGAACTTGTCGATGAGCGGCGAGCTGTCATGGCAGAGATCAGCCATGCGCTCATGGAGGGGCCGGGTGTCGTCGCCTTCCGAGGGGCCTTCCGCGACGGGGGCGTCATCGATCGCGCCTCGGCCGTGTTCCACGAGATCATCGCCGAGCAGCATGCTTCAGGCACCGCGTCGGGTGACCACTTTGCCAAGCCCGGTGCCAACGATCGCATCTGGAATGCCCTCGAGAAGCTCGCCCTGCGAGATCCGCAGGGCTTCGCCGACTACTACTCCAATGATGTGATCGCGCTCGCCTCCCGCTCCTGGCTCGGCCCCAACTATCAGGTGACCTCGCAGGTGAACGTTGTCAATCCCGGTGGCCAGGCCCAGGTTCCGCACAGCGACTACCACCTCGGTTTCATGGGCCGGGAGCAAAACGAGGCCTACCCGGCGCACGTGCACCGTCTCTCACAGGCGCTCACGATCCAAGGCGCGGTGGCCCACTGCGATATGCCGCTCGAGACTGGCCCGACCTTCTACCTTCCGCACAGCCAGAAGTTCCCCTCGGTCTACCTCGCCTGGCGCCGCCAAGATTTTGCTAGCTACGTCGAAGAGCACAAGGTCCAGTTGGCGCTGGCAAAGGGTGATGCCGTCTTCTTCAATCCGGCCCTCCTGCACGGCGCCGGCACCAACGTCACGTCCGATGTGCGGCGCATGGCGAACCTGCTGCAGGTCTCGTCGGCATTCGGACGTGCCATTGAGACGGTTGATCGCATGTCAATGGCGAACGCCCTCTTCCCCATCCTCGCCGAGGGCCATCGAACGAGATCAATTGCCCAAGACACACTCGACAACATCATCGCCGCGAGCGCCGAGGGCTACGCCTTTCCTACGAACCTCGACCGAGACCAGCCGCTCGAAGGACTCGCTCCGCCATCCCAGGCCGATCTCGTCCGCACGGCAATCCGCGAGGACTGGGATGCGCAGGCGTTGGATCAGGCGCTAGCCGCCCACGCAAAGAGGAGGATGACGGCATGACACCGAGCGGGACATTAGGCATCGCGGTCGCGGGCGTGGGCCGAATCGGACGCATGCATGCGCGGATCATTGCCGAGCAGATCCCTGATGCGCGGCTCGCCGGGGTCTACGACATCTCACCGGATGTCTCACGCAACGTCGCGAGCGAATTGGGTGTCGATGCTGCCGCCAGCATCGACGAACTGCTGGCCTCCCCCGATGTCGACGCCCTCGCCATCTGCACGGCCACGAGCACCCACAGCGAGCTCATCGTCAGGGCCGCAGGCGCCGGCAAAGCTGTGTTCTGTGAGAAGCCGGTGAGCCTGGCGCTGGGCGAGGTCGACGCAGCGATCGCAGCGGTCGAGGCCGCCGGAGTGCCGTTCATGGTCGGGTTCAATCGACGGTTCGACCCGGGCCATGCCGCTGTTCGCCGGGCCGTCCACACAGGTGAGATCGGCGAGGTCACCATCGCTCGCATCACCAGCCGCGACCCCTCCCCACCGCCGATCGAGTACGTCCGGGTGAGCGGCGGCATCTGGGTCGACATGCTCATCCACGACTTCGACATGGCCAACTTCATCGTTGGATCACCGGTCGTTCAAGTCTGGGCTCAGGGTGGCGCCTTGTTCGACGCGGGCATCCGCGAGGCCGGCGACTTCGACACCGCAGTGGCCGTCCTCACCCACGAGAGCGGCGCCATCACCACCATCGATGCCAGCCGCATGGCCGTCTACGGATACGACCAGCGAGTCGAGGCCCTCGGGACGAAGGGCATGGCACTCTCCGACAATAATCGGGTGAATAACGCGCAGATATACCGCGAGGACTCGACCGAGCTCGCCCCCCTCCAGTACTTCTTCCTTGAGCGCTACGCCGATTCGTACCGCATTGAATGGCAGGCATTTACGGACTATGTCTTGCGCGGCGGACCTTCGCCGGTCTCCGGCGCCGAGGGCAGGACACCGATCGTCACGGCAATGGCTGCGGCACTCTCAGCGAAGGAGGCACGACCGGTTCGACTCGAGGAGATCGGCTGACTGTGGCACCCAACCGCCCGACGATCAAGGACGTTGCGGCCCTCGCGGGGGTCTCGAAGTCGCTCGTATCATTGGCGATGCGCGGTTCGGATCGCGTCTCAGCAGAGAGCCGGGCTTCGATTATCGAGGCGGCCACCCAGCTCGGCTACCGGCCCAATGCCGCGGCCCGAAGCCTGGCAGACCGGCGAAGTCACACCCTCGGGGTGGTCGTACTCGACCTCCTCAATCCGATCTACGCCGAGATCATCGACGGGGTTCAAGGTGAGGTCAGGCAACACGGCTATCACACCATGCTCGTCACCGGGAATAACGATCCGGTCATTGAACAAGGTGAGGTCGAAAAGCTGCTCGAGTTTCAGGTCGAAGGCCTCGTCCTCATCGGGCACCGCATGCCTGCCGGATCCCTCGACGCCATCGCTGGCGATTGCCCAGCCGTGGTGATCAGCCGAGCGGAACGCGGCATCGCCGGGCTCGACTCCATCAGCAATGACGATGTGTTCGGGGCGCAGATGGCAGTCGACCACCTCGTCTCGCTCGGCCATCAGTCGATCGCCCATGTCACCGGCGGAATAAACGAGGTGGCAATGCTCCGAACGTTGGGCTACGAGCAGTCGATGGCCAATCATGGGCTTGCGGACCAGACTGCCTGCTACGAGGGAGCCTTCACCGACGAGGGTGGCTACCGAGGGGCAGCAGCCGCTCTCGATTCCGGTCGAGGACACACCGCCCTCTTCGTCGCGAATGACATCGCCGCCGTTGGTGCCCTCGCCGCGGTCGCCGATCGGGGGCTTGACGTGCCCACCGATATCTCGATTGTCGGCTATGACGGTATGGCGCTCGCTGGCCTGCGATCCCTGAGCATCACCACGATCGCGCAACCTCTCGCCCGGATCGGCACGGAGGCCGCGAGCCTGCTGTTCCTGCGGATCGGCGATCCAGCGCGGCCGCCCGCGCATATCGGGGTCGAGCCGCGGCTCATCGTGCGCAACTCAAGCGGCCCTATTCGTTGACGCTGGGGTCGATGTCGAGCACGGTGCACGACCAGACTCCCGACGGCGCCGCAACCCACACGGAATCCGACTTGCGCGCCCCGAGGAGGGCGGTGGCCAGGGGTGACGTCTGCGAAATGCGCTCACCGTCAAGGAATGCCTCCGCCGGGTGAACAATGCGCACCCACTCATGTGAACCATCGGCCATGGAGACCTCGACCCGTGCGCCGACTTCAATGCGTCCGTCGAATCCGCGGTCGTCATCGTCCATGATGTCGGCCTCGGCGAGCAGCGCCTCGAGTTCATCCGCCTCAACGAGGAGCCGCTCGAAGTCTGCGACATCGCGCTCATCGCGCTCCTTGTCGACGAGCAATGGTCGAAGTTCGGGCAGTCGCTGCTCCCTAATCTCGGCAATGCGGCCGGCGATCCCTGCGTAGCCGCCGGGGGTCAACCGCAGGGTCTGAGATGCGTTGCTGTTGCGGCGTTTCGTTTTCGTGGCCTCGGTCGTCATTGAAACGATCCCCTTCTCTTTGTCTTTCGGGTGATGGTTGTCAGGACGGCCCCTG
>CAMAWO010000216.1 GCA_945861925.1 Bifidobacterium breve
CGTCCTCCGGGCAACCGATTACCACACTGTCTGGGTGAACAGCGCCGCTCTGCGGCTCGCGGGCTATGAGCGCGGCGTTTCCCAGCCGCACGACGGGGAGATTGTCTGTAACGAGGTCGGCGACCCGATCGGGACCCTGCGCGAGTGGGGTGCGTGGCGTCCGGTCTACGACCTCATGCCCCAGGTACCCCTCGAGATGCGGATGGCCGCCATCGGGCACGCTGCTCGCTGCTTCGCATCGTCCGGCCTCGCTTGGGTTCAGGAGGCCTGGGTTGAGCGCGCTGATGTCAACACCTGGATCGAGGCTTCCACGCGTGGTCTCCTCACCTTCCGCGCCGACCTCGCGCTCTGGGCCGATCCGAATTCCTGGCGAGATCAACTCGCGGGGTTCTCGGAGGACCGCGCTCGGGTCGCTGCCCACGGCTCCCCTGCATTGTCGGCCAACACGGTCAAGTTTTTTGCTGATGGAGTCATCGAATCAGGTACCGGTGCACTCCTTGAGCCCTACTGCGACTGCCCTCACTCGAAGGGGATGCCGAACTGGGATCCCACTGAACTCGCCCTGGCGGTCACCGCCATCGATGCCCTCGGATTCAATGCGCATATCCACGCAATCGGCGATGGCGCCGCGCGCATGGCCCTTGATGGCATCCAGGCCGCGATCATCGCTAACGGTCCGCGGGATCGTCGGCCCGTCATCGTCCATCTCCAACTCGTCGATGATGCGGACCTGCCCAGATTCGCTGCCCTCGATGTTGTCGCGAACTTCGAGCCCTACTGGGCTAAGTTCGACTCCTGGCAGACGGAGCTGACGGCCCCAAGACTTGGTGAACTGCGCACGAGCCGGCAGTTCCTCATGAAGACCCTCGTGGATTCGGGGGCGACCGTTTCGTTTGGCAGCGACTGGCCGGTGACCACCTATGCTCCGCTGGCCGGCATCCAGGTCGCGGTCAACCGCCGTATGTCGGCTGATCCGGCGGACGAGCCGTGGCTCCCGGGTGAGCGCGTCAGCGTCGAGCAGGCGCTTGCCGCCTACACCTCGGGGGTCGGCTGGCAGACCACCCAGCAAGACGAGGGGCTGCTCCGCCCTGGCGGACGAGCCGACTTGGTGTGGCTCGCGAAGGATCCCCGTGCTGTCGATCCCATGGCAATCGAGGAGATCACGGTTCTCGGCACCTGGTCATCCGGCGTGCGGGTCCACGGGAGCTAGGAGTGGCGCTCACTCCCGGCGAGGCTGATCGACTGCTCCTCTACACCCAGGGGCTCCTCGCGCGCGAGCGGCATAATCGCGGACTTCTCCTCAACGTTCCTGAGTCAACTGCGCTCATTGCGAATGCTGTCTGCGAGGCGGCTCGTGACGGCCTGGATCTCGCATCGGCGCGCGAGACCGGCCGCAGCGTTCTCGGCGCGGCCGATGTCCTTCCGGGGGTTGTCGAGTTCGTCACAGATGTCTCGGTCGAGGCGAGGTTCGACGACGGCACTCGCCTCGTTGTCGTCCGCGACCCGTTCCGAACAGCCCATGAGGCGTCATCAGTCGAGGTTGAATCGGCGGACGTCCCATCGACCAGTGTCATTCGAATCGTGAACTGCGCCCTGACCCCGATCGGTCTCACCTCGCATATCCATCTGGCCGAGGTCAACCCGCGGCTTCGTCTCGACCGCGAAGCGGCCTACGGCCACCGTTTGGCTATCCCGAGCGGCGACACCATCTGGATCTCACCGGGTGAGACCATCGAACTTGGAATTCGGCCGATCGCTGGGTCACGGGTCGTCATCGGCAATACCGGCCTCGTCGATGGATCACTTGACGATCCTGAGTTGCGCCGACGAGCACTCGACACCTTGCGCGCCTGCGGATACCTCGATACCGAGGCGCAGTCGACCACGGCATCCCCGGTGGATGTTCTCGCGGCGGATGACGCAGTGAGGGCGCTCATGCGTCTGCGTCAGGCGAGCCGGTGACCTCTCACGCTCGACCGTACGGTCCGATCCAAGGTGATGTCGTCGCCCTGGGTGACACCGGCCTGCGGCTGAGGATTACCCGTCGGGTCGATGACGAGCATGACGAGTTCCGGGTCGGCTTCGCGAAGTCTGGCCGCGACGGCATCGGACTTCGTGGGTCCACAACTACGGACTCCTGCGACCTCGTCATCACGAATGTCATCGTCCTCGACCCAGTCGACGGCGTGCGGGTCGCGAGTATCGGTATTCGCGAGGGCCGGATCTGCGGGATTGGCCGCGCCGGCAATCCCAATACGAGCGATGGCGTTGATCTCATCGTCGGGACGAGCACCGTCGTCATCGATGGTGACGGACTCATTGCGACTCCGGGTGGCATCGACACCCATGTGCACAGCCTGAGTCCGCGGGTGTTCGATGCAGAGATTTCATCGGGAGTCACGACGGTGATCGGCCAGGAGGCCGGACCGATGTGGGGGGTCGGTTTAGGTTCCCGCTGGGTCATTGACCGCGCATTGCGGGCAATGGATGCCTTCCCGGTGAACATCGGCCTCCTCGGTCGCGGCTCATCCTCGAACCCGCAGTCAATCCGCGAATCACTCCACGCCCATGCCTGTGGCCTCAAGGTGCACGAGGACACCGGAGCGACCCTGCGCACCATCGACACCGCCCTTCGGATGGCTGATGAGGTGGATGTTCAGGTCGCACTCCACACCGATGGCCTGAACGAGACCCTTTCGGTGGCAGACACGATCGCCGTCGTCGACGGCCGGGCGATCCACGCCTTCCATGTCGAAGGCTGCGGAGGCGGCCATGCACCTGACGTCCTGCGCCTCGCGGGGCACGATAACATTCTCACTTCTTCGACGAACCCGACGCTCCCCTATGGGTTGAACGCTGTCGAAGAGCATTTGGACATGATCATGTTCTGCCATGGAATGGATGCAGACCGGGCGAGCGACGTGCACATCGCACGCGCCCGAGTACGCGCGGCGACGATGGCTGCCGAGAGCCGCCTGCATGACCTAGGGGTCATTCACATGACTTCCTCGGATGCTCAAGGTATGGGGCGGGCTGGTGAGACCTGGTGGCGGACCTTCGCCCTCGCCGGGGTCGTCGCCGCTGCCGATCCGGGGCGGTCAGAGCGGTCAGAGGCCGATGATGACAACGAACGCATCCTGCGCTACCTGGCAAAGATCACCGTCAATCCGGCAATCGTCCATGGCATCATGCATGAGGTTGGGAGGCTTGCGACCGGATTTCTTGCCGACATCGCCCTGTGGAGGCCCGAGATGTTCGCGGCCAAGCCCTGGCTCGTACTCAAGGGCGGATTCCCAGCCTGGGGGGTCACCGGGGACCCGAATGCCAGCATCGACTCAGCACAGCCACTCATTCTCGCCGAACAGTTCGGGGCGATTGGTTCGACGCCGAGCGACCTATCGTTCCTAATGTCCAACGCCGAAGCGCTGGCACATGGACCTGCTCCAATGGCACGACGAGCAATCGCGACCTCAGGCTGCCGGTCTGTCCGGTCCCGCGACCTAGTTCGGCACAGTGAGCCGGGTGAGGTACAGGTATCCCCTCAAGGGGACGTGGTGACGTGGAACGGGGAGGCCCTCACCATTGATCCCGTCCGGCACGTACCGCTCTCGCGTCTGCACTTCTGGTAATTCGCCCAGCTCAGAGGCGGATCTTCTCTAGGGCCTCAGCGAGGATTGCGGCGCCGTCCTCATCTGACCGGCGCTCCTTCACGTAGGCCAAGTGGGTCTTGTACGGCTCCACCTTCTGAGGTGACGGGGGATTGGCTTGGTCCGGACCAGAGGGCAGTCCGCATCGCGGGCAGTCCCACTCCTCCGGGACGACAGCATCGGCCGCGAAACTTGGCTTGGACTCATGTCCCCTTGAGCACCAGTAGGAGACCCAGATGCGTGGGGCGGCGTCACCACGCTCCGCCTCCCCCATCGGTCCAGCCCCAACACGGCTGCCACGAATGGCACTGCCTCCGGCCATGGATGAATCCCCTCAAAACGCTCAGTGGTGCGCGGGTACCTTGCAAACTCAGGTGGCGGTGCGGACAAGCAGGCCGACAGCGACGATACTGGCCGCCCACACGAGGCCGAGTCCAACGGTAAGGCGATCGAGGTTCCGTTCGGCAACCGATGAACCGCCAATCGAGGACGAAACTCCGCCGCCGAACAAATCCGACAGGCCCCCGCCCTTGCCACGGTGCAGCAGGATGAGGACGACGAGCAGGGTGCTCGTGATGACAAGGATCACGGCGAGGACGATGGTGAGGATCTGGACCATTGGGTAAGGATACGTGTCTGGTCAGCCGGCGAGTTCTGCCGGGTGCATTCGGAATCGCACGATCCCGACGAACTCATCCGGATCTAGGCTCGCGCCCCCGACGAGGGCACCGTCGACATCGGCCTTTGCCATGATTCCCGCCACGTTGGATGCCTTCACCGAACCGCCGTAGAGCACGCGTACCTGCTGCGCGGTGCCGGCGCCCCAGACCTCGCTTACGCGGGCCCTGATCGCCGCACAGACCTCTTGGGCGTCCTCGGGGGTCGCGACCTCGCCTGTCCCAATGGCCCAGACTGGCTCATACGCCACAACGAGGTCGGCGACCTGCTCAGCGGCGAGGCCAGCCAGCGATGCGTCAAGTTGCTCGAGCACGTGGGCAACATGGGTTCCAGCCTTGCGGATGTCGAGTCCCTCGCCGACGCACACGATCGGAATGATCCCAGCGCCGATGGCCGCCCGTGCCTTTGCGTTCACCACGTCATTGCTCTCGGCATGGTACTGACGACGCTCACTATGGCCCACCGTCACGAAGGTGCACCCAAACTTGGCAAGCATGCTCGCGGCGATCTCACCGGTATAGGCCCCGGACGCAAACTGCGAGACGTCCTGCGCACCGAAGAGCAATTCGTACTTGTCACCCTCAATGAGGGTCTGCACCGAACGGATATCGGTGAACGGTGGCAGCACCGCGACCTCAACTGCTGCGAAATCAGACTCGTTAAGCGCAAATGCCAACTTTTGAACGAGAGCAATCGCCTCGAAATGGTTGAGGTTCATCTTCCAGTTGCCGGCCATGAGCGGCTTGCGGTCGGGCGACTTGCGGTCAATGCTTGCCATGGTTCAGTGCTCCTTGAGAATGGCGAGGCCAGGAAGGGTCTTTCCTTCGAGGAATTCAAGGCTGGCGCCACCACCGGTGCTGATGTGACTGAAATCGCCCTCATCGAGCCCGAGCAGCCGAATTGCAGCGGCGGAGTCACCGCCACCCACCACGGTCATGGCATTCGATGCGGCGAGTGCCTCTGCAACGGCTCTCGTCCCGGCGGCAAACGGTGCCATCTCGAAGACCCCCATCGGGCCATTCCACACTACAGTGGCCGCCTCAGCAATCTGTTTGGCAAACAGTACGACGGTCTTCGGTCCAATGTCTAGGCCTCGCCATCCCTCGGGGATGGCGTCGGCAGGGACGACGTCGGTGGCGGCGTCGGTCGCGAACGCATCCGCAATTACGACATCGACGGGGATGAGGAGATCAACCCCGCTCGCACGTGCCTGCTCGACGAAGCCCTTCACCGTGTCGATCTGATCGGCCTCGAGCAGTGAATCCCCGACCGGATAGCCTGCTGCCGCGAGAAAAGTGAAAGCCATGCCGCCTCCAATGAGCAGGCGGTCCACCCGGCCGATGAGATTCCCAATGACGCCAAGCTTGTCACTGACCTTCGAACCCCCGAGGATGACGACGTAGGGCCGGGCCGGGTCGGCGAGCAACTGCGCGAACACGGTTGCTTCCGTATGGACGAGGCGACCTGCCGCACTCGGCAGCAGCCGGGCGATGTCGGTGACAGAGGCCTGCTCGCGATGCACGACGCCGAAGCCGTCAGAAACAAACAGGTCAGCGAGGCTGGCTAACTCGGCGGCGAGCGCAGCCCGCTCTTGTGGATCCTTGCTGGTCTCCCGGATGTCAAACCTGATGTTCTCAAGTAGCACGACGTCGCCGGGCTCCATCGCCGCGACCAGCGCCCGAGACTGCGGCCCGGTGATGTCAGCGCCAAATCCGACCAGTACTCCCATGAGCTCACCAAGCCGCACAGCGACCGGGCCCAGGCTCAACTCAGCGGAGGGACCACCTTTCGGGCGGCCGAGGTGGCTGACGATAACGATCTTGGCCCCCGCCTGCCTCAGGTGCGTGAGGGTGGGGAGGCTCGCACGGATCCGACCATCGTCGGTGATGACACGGGTCCCATTGACGCCCGCTGCGAGCGGCACATTGAAGTCGGACCGCACAAGGAC
>CAMAWO010000217.1 GCA_945861925.1 Bifidobacterium breve
CGGCAGCAACCGCGTCTCGCCGGAGATGGCACTTCGCCTGTCCAAGGCTCTCGGACGTACCCCCGAGAGCTGGCTTTCTATGCAGGGTGCGCACGACCTTTGGCAGGCGCGTAAGCAGGTCGACCTTCGCCGGGTCCATCGGCTTACCCTTGCGTCAGCCCGATGACCTGAGCGGACCTCTGGAATAGCCGGCAGAAGAACGTCGTTCCGTGACATTGGTCAACCCGTTGGCAATGCATGAATCAGTCTCTGGGCGCACTTGGCCGCACGCTCCTTCGAAAACGCTCAAACCACGACAGATGGGGCAACGACCTTTCGGTGGACAGACAGGTTCCATCGCTCGGTGTTCGAGTCGCTGCCACTGAACTTAACCGGGGTGATCGACGAGGAAGCCGGTGAGATCCCCCGTGCCTTCGTGGTGCTCCGGCCAGATCAAGAACTCACGGCGAGTGACATCACCGCGTGATCACAACGAAGTAACCGCTATTTCAGCTATTCACCAAGTGGTCTTCGTCGACGCAATCCCCAAATCTGCATCGGGCATACTCTTGGCAGATTACTTGGCGACTCCTAACGAAAGGTTCCAAATGAAATTGCGCAATGGCAAGAGTGCCGCAGCCTTTACTGCTTGCATGGTGGGCGCAAGTCTGCTCATCGTCTCTGCCCCGGGCGCGAATGCTGCCCCCGCGTCGCCACTTCTTGGCACTTGGACGGGCCCGGCTGAATGGTACGTCGGAGGGGCGTACTCACAGGGCACCGAGAAGCTCACCATCACCACCGCCCGAGGTAATGTCGCCAAAGGCACTTGGCAGTGGAAAGCAGCCGGTGGCAAGTGGTCTGTTCCAGCACCAGTGCAACTCATTGCCATGAGCTCAGCTGCCGGCGCGACCAGTATCGAAATCCTCGGCGCTGACGCTGTAGGCACCTACAATGGCGTATTGATCCCCGGAGTGAGCCTCGAAATTGGTTACACGAGTACGGGGCCTGAAGGTAAGAAAATCCAGGTTGTACATTCACTGATGTCCAAATCGAAGTAACGGCAATTTCACAAAGTGGGGTCTCCATCTCGCTGCCGAAGGATTTGGGCGTGGCGCTGTTCGCTGGTCGGGATTACCCGGGCTCCTACGCGGAGCTGCATGCCTGGTTCAGCGAGGACTGGAAGTGCCTTGACTACTTGGACTGGTTGCGCTGGCCGGATGGGTTCGTGTGCCCGTGGTGCGCCTCGCAGGACGGCTGGCGTGCACCTGACCGTCGTTGGCGTTGCGCTGGCTGCGACCGGCGGGTGTCAGCGACCGCGGGGACGATCTTCCATGGCACTCGGACGCCGCTGACGGTCTGGTTTTCGGCGGCCTGGCACCTGACCAGCGGGAAGGGCGGCATCTCGGCTACCGAGTTGCGCCGTGAGATGCAGCTCGGGTCTTACCAGACTGCCTGGGCGATGCTGCACCGCTATCGGTCGGTCATGGTGCGGCCGGGCCGGAACCGACTCACCGGCGACGTTGAGGTCGATGAGTCCTTCCTCGGCGGCCCGGAGGCAGGCATTCCAGGGCGCGGAGCGCTGGGTAAGGTCCTGTTCGCTGCAGCCGTGGACGTCAACAAGCCCAGCGGTTTTGGCCGAGCTCGACTGGGCGTCATCAAGGACGCTAGCGCCGAAAGCCTGCAGCAGTTCCTGCTTGACAATGTCGGGCCCGGAAGCCGCATCCGTCACCGACGGTTGGGCGGCTTACCCGAAGGCCATCCGTGGCCACTACACGCTCAAGGCGACCTCGGTCAGCGCCTCAGGTCGACCCGCGCACGAGGCACTGCCCGGCGTGCACCTGGTCTTCTCTCTCGTCAAGCGTTGGGTCATGGGAACCCTGCACGGCTCGATCAGTCCGGAGCACATGCCCGCCTACTTCGATGAGTGGGTCTTCCGCTTCAAGCGCCGCAAATCGCGCAGCCGTGGCCTGCTCTTTCAGCGCCTTCTCCAGCAGGCCGTCGAAGGCGACGCACTCACCTACAACGAGCTGCGCAAGGCCGGCCGGACCCGACCACCGCCGCCACCACCGGACCGCGAACGAATGCATCCGCCCAGCCTCGAACGCGAAGATTCCGGTCTGCCCTGGCGCGACCTCAAAACCTAAGCATTCTCATAGGTTACGGCAGCGAGATGGAGACCCCACTTAATCCGGATCGGACCAATCGCGTGTCGCGGCTTGTCCGTGAAGAGTTCTACCGACTGTCGTCGGTCGGGCCTGTGTCATCGTTGGTCCTCCTTGTTGGGACACGGCGGAATTGGCCGCGGACCTCTGGTGATCCTAAGGCAGCAGTTCATCGTCCTTCGGTCTCCTGCCGGCGCACTCGCGCTCGCCCGAAGGCCCACGTGCCGGCGAATCCGATGAGGAGTGCAACGATGACCCCGAGGTCGGAGCCTCGCCACTCCGACAGTTCGGCTACCCCGAAGATGTCGAAAAGGTACCCCTGCCAGGCGAGAATCGTGATGCTGGTACTCGAGGTGACAAGGCCGAAGCCCACGAACGTTCCCACGATCATGCTGCCGAGCGCGGGCCAGCCCACCGATCCATAGCGTCCACGCGCGTCGAATATGTCGACGCTCGAGTAGTCCTGCCGGCGGCAGGTGGCGTCTGCAATGAATGCGCCCGCCCAGGCAGCCAGCGGCACCCCGAGGAAGATGAGGAAGCCCTCGAACGGGCCGAAGAACGACCCGGCGAACCAGACGAGGTACAGGCTGCCGAGGGTCATGAGCACTCCGTCGAGCCCGGCGGCAACCGCCCGAGGGACCTTGAGCCCGAGGGTGAGCAGCGTCAGGCCGGAAGAGTAGAGGTCCATGGAGGCGGCTACCGTCGCGGCGAGCGAAAGCGCGAGGAGGAAGAGCAGGAGGATCAACGCGCTGGTCGGCAGCAGCGACATCAATGCGCCGATGGGATTGGTGTCCAGCTGCCCGACAAGGCTCGGGTCGGACGTGACGAGCATGAGCCCGTAGATGACGAGAACTGACGGCATCAGGCTCCCCGCGAAGGTCGTCCAGCCGACGATGCCCCTGCTCGACGAACCCCTCGGCAGGTATCGCGAGTAGTCGGCTCCGCTGTTCGTCCACGAGAGGCCGAAGGCTGCGGCAGCGATCACTCCGGCTCCAATGCAGCCCGCGACTGACACCCGGTCGATGCGGCCAAGTGACGTCCAGTTCACGTTGCCGATCGTGAGAGCGATGAAGGCAATGGTCATCGCAATGCTCGCGACTGTCACGACGCTCTGGAATCGAGTGACGAGCCTGAATCCGAAGACTCCTGCGACCATGACGACGCCAACGGCGACAACGAAGACCACGACCTCGACAGCACCGCCGCTGGGCCATCCGAGTCGGGCGAAGACCGTGTTCGCCGCCAGCACCGTGGTGACGACGGTGGCGATCTCCCATCCAACGCAGACGAGATACGAGACAAAGGTCGGCACCGCATTGCCGCGCACGCCGAATGCGGTGCGCGAGATGACCATCGTCGGGGCAGACGCCCGCGTGCCCGCGAGGCTCACGAGGCCAACAACGAAGAACGACACAACAATCCCCAACACGCATGCGACAGCCGTGGGAATGAAGCTCATCCCGAAGGCCGCGAGCAAGGCAGCGATCGATATGTTGCCCAACGAGATGCTGGAGGCGGCCCATGGCCAGAAAAGCGATCGGGGGGTGCCGTGCCGTTCGTCTTCCGGGATGACGTTGATTCCGTTGCTCTCGACATGCAGGGCCGGTGGGGCTTCGACGGACCGGGGCGGTGAGGATAAGGTCATGGACCCTAAGCGTAGCCGCGGTCATGTCGATCATCAGTCATTTGACGGGGTTCGGATCGACTCCTCGCATCGAATGGTGAAGTTCAAGGAAACGTTGGCTCGCGGGTCGAGCCGCTTTGGCGGAGCGCGCCTGCAACCTCCCGCACGGGTCGCTGCCCTCGATGGCTGGCTACCACCTGGGCGGCTCAATGAGACGGCCAACTACTACAAAGCGCACGGCGCTCTTCGCTTTGCTGACCCGAGTGCGAATGGAACAGTGGCTGCCGCCGTCGATGGCTACGTCGTTCGTGGGGCTGCGTACCGGGAGAACCGTGATGGGCTGATGAACGGGCCGGGGTCGTCGGTTCAGTACCTGGTCGACATTCAGCACCCCTGCGGATTCCTGGTGCGCCATGACCATCTGCGAACCCTCAGCCCGGCACTCCAACGGATCTTTGATCGCAGTATTCCGGTGGGCGAGGACTCGAGGACCACCATCGTGAAGCCCGTCAAGATTTCTAAGGGGCAGGTGCTTGCGACCGCGGTGAGTGTCCCTGATCAGCCGTCGTCGCGACAGTTTGACTTCGGGGTGTATGACCTGAGGCGTCAGCAGCAGTCGTCGCACAGCGGCGCTTGGCTCGCGGATCATGGGAGCGGCGCCGAGTTGGCGAACTTCGCGGTCTGCTGGCCGCGGTTGATGGGATCGACAGGTGCCCAGATTGAAGCGTTGCCGAACATTGCCCCGCAGGACGGAACCGACATCTGCTGAGGGCAGCGCGAGCGAGCGCCGATTTTCACGCAACGCATTCGACCGTATTTTCAGGCGAAGAGGAGCAGCAGCGGTCCTCCGAACTGCACCACGGGGCTGGCTACCTGGCCTATGAGTACCTGCTCGCGCACTACGGGCTCGAGAAGACGGTGACGTGGTGGAGCGACTGGAACACCGGTGAGTGCGGCACCGGGAAGACCTGGCCCAGCTGAGTCTCCAAGGCTCCGGAACTGTGGGGCATGATGAGCGAGCATATGCTGGAGGTCCTCAACTCTTACATCGCTCAACAGTTGTTGGGTCCGTAGCGCGTTACCCGCAATACCTGATGTTTCCGAACGTCGGCCGTGGAAGAGGATTGGCCTTCTGGAACGTCATCGAGCATCCAGTGAGCCACCTCTACGGGGTCAGCGATCCGCAGACGAAAGTAGTATCGGGCAAAGGCCGGGTGGCCCGTAGCCCATGGGGCGGTGCGCTGCCGTCGGATCACGATGCTCGCGGTCAGGTCGGGGCTCGCGGTCAGGTCGGGCTTCAGTCCGCGCATCGACCGCAGCCGGGCCTTCAACCGTCCGTGATCACCGCGGCCAGCGCGCGATGCGAGGCCAGAGCGGCGGTGAAGGATCGGCGCGCGATCTCGGCGGCGCAAGAGGAGGGCTACTCGAGACCGAAGAGATGCTCGACAGGTCAGCGGTTTAATCCGGCTCGGGCCAATCGCGTGTCGCGGCTTGTCCGTGAAGGGTTCTACTGATTGCGTAAATGCACGGTTGGCACCCACCGATGTACTCGGAACTCTTTACGGGGATCTGGTCGGGGATCTTCCGTCATGATTCATTACGGAATAGGAGGCTCTACATGACCAGTAGTCATCGAGATCAACCCGGAAAACGGATGCCAATGGATGGGAATACATTGGCCGTGAGAGCTCCCTGGCACCACTCTGGTACTCGCATCGCGTTGGCGGCGACGCTGGTCGCGGGGGTAGTTCTGATGACTGCGCCTATTGGTTCAGCGACTGCGAGCCCAGTTGGGGCATTCGGTTTGTTTGACACTCCGGATACCAGTTCCGCGCCAGAGGACATCGCCAAGGGCAGCGATGGGAACATGTGGTTTACCGAGCGCGTCGGCAACCGAATCAGTCGCATCACTCCGTCGGGCGTCATCACGGAGTTCGCTGTCCCAACCGCAGCCTCATTGCCCGCCGGAATAGCCCTTGGCCCCGATGGCAACATGTGGTTTACGGAGAGAGCGGGGAACAAGATCGCGCGGATCACTCCAAATGGTGTGGTCACCGAGTTTCAAATCCCTACGATCAACGCGACACCACATGACTTGGCGGTAGGTTCGGACGGGAATTTGTGGTTCACGGAGTTCGACGGCGACAAGATCGGTCGGATCACCCCTGCTGGTGTGATCACCGAGTTCGCTCTTCCCAATCCGAGGTCTGGTCCGTACGGGATCGCCTTGGGCGCGGATGGCAACATGTGGTTCACCGAAGCCACGGGGGACAGGATCGGGCGGATTACTCCTGCTGGCGTTATCACCGAATTTGCTGATCCCAGTCCGAATGAAAACCCGCATGGCATCACGCTTGGGCCAGATGGGAACGTGTGGTTCACCCAATACGAAGGAAGCAAAATTGG
>CAMAWO010000218.1 GCA_945861925.1 Bifidobacterium breve
GCAGGGCGTTCCTAGCGCAGCATCGCGAGTTCGAAGGCCTGCCTGGTCGCGAACGTCATCCTTCGTGGAGCGAAGGCGTCACCGAGCAGGTGCACCCGTGGGTGGTGCGGCAGCACCGCGCGATAGAGCGCGTCATTGCCGACGCCCCCGGTCACGAGGACGACCGAGTCGATGCCTTCGAGGGTGAACCGGCGCCCGCTGTAGGAGTGTGCGAAGTCCACTCGATCAGCGTGAATCTCGACGGCGCGGGCGTTCTGCAGGATCTGCACACCCGCGTTGTCCAAGCTCGCGAGCATTGCCCCGATCGAGTACTTGCCGACGAGGGGTGATGGCCCGGGGGTTCGGAAGGTCAAGGTGACCTCGTGACCGAGTGAGGCGAGGTGATCGGACACAGAAAGGGGCGCTGGCCCGTCGTCCTCGGCGATGACGAGCACGCGGGCCCCGAGCGGGCGAGTGATGCCGAGGATGACGGCATCTGCGCCAGCAACGTGCGGCAGGTACTCGCCGGGTATCCCCGGACGGCGACCCAGACAGCCGGTGGCGAACGCCACGACGTCGGCGCCGGAGTCGAGGACGCTGCGTACCTCGGCCCGTCGACCGAGGTAGGTCGGCACGTCGAGTGCCTCGAGTCGCCGCGCGGACCAGTCGATCCAGTCCCGATACGGGGCATTCGACCGAAGTTGCGCTGCGATCGCGAATCGGCCACCGAGTGTGGAGCCCGCTTCCCACAGGGTTACCCGGTGGCCGCGCTCAGCCGCTGTCGCAGCGAGTTCCATGCCGGCGGGCCCGCCTCCGACGACGAGCAGGCTCACCGGCTCATCGGACATGCCGATGGGCGGCTTGCTTTCGCGCCCGGCCCGTGGGTTTGTCCCGCACCCGAATCCGAGTCCCTCAAGGGTGTAGCGGTGGATGCAGTCGTTCAGTGCGATGCACGGGCGTACTGCTGGGGCATCGCCGGCGAGGTTCTTGGTGAGCCAGGTCGGGTCGGCGATGAGCGCCCGGACCAGCCCGACCATGTCGGCCTGCCCACTCGCGATGATCCGTTCGGCGGTCTCGGCGTGGACGACCCTGCCGACGTAGAGCACGGGAAGGTTGGTGGCCTCCTTGGCCTCTCCACACATCTGAGCCCAGTGCCCCTCGGGGTACATGCCGTGCTGGATGTACGACACCGGCCCCCAGTTGCCGCCGACATCGAGGTTGAAGAAGTCGACCGTGCCGTCGGCCTCGAAGGACTGCATGAATCGCATGCACTCGTCGATTTCATAACCGCCGTCCATGTACTGGTCCATGGCCAACCGCAGTCCGAGGGTGATGGGCCTGTTGACACGCTTGCGAATGCCGTCGACGATCTGGCGCAGGAACCGAATTCGGTTGTCGTAGGAGCCGCCGAAGTCATCATGGCGCTTGTTCGTGAGTGGTGACAGGAACCACTCGACCATATCGTCGTGATTGGCGTGGATCTCGATGGAGTCGACACCCGCGTCGGCTGCGATCGCCGCGGACTCGATGTACTCGCTGATGATCCATTCGATTTCGAGATGGCTCAGGATGTGGACGCCGCGGTGATCAAGGTTGCCGGAGAAGGTCGACGACGGAGCGCTCGGCATGCCGCCCTGCTGGACCAACTGAATGCCGAGATAGCTTCCCTTGGCGTGGACCCGATCGGCGAAGGTACCCATTCGCTCGTGGAACTTCGGGTGCCGAAAGATGCCGGATTCCTTGCCGAGCGCTCCCACGCCGGTCGGCTCGAAGCCGGGGATGTGCACGTGCTTCACATGCCCCGTGGGACCACCGATCCAGGCGAAGCCGTCATCGACCCGCGCCATCCAGTAGTTGACGAGGTCGTCGAACCGCGAGTCATCGGCCGTGAGCGAACCGGCGCCGCCGCCGTGGGTCGGTACGAAGAGCCGATGCGGAAGGTGCATCGTGCCCACCGTGATGGGCTCAAGGGCTCGCTGGAGGATGCTGACGGGCTGAATCGAGGTCGTGGTCACGGGGGAGTATCGCACCGAGATCATGACTCTTTCAGCAGTTCAAGAAAAGTAACTCAACCCCGGGGTCCAGCTAGGGAACAATGACGGCTCGGCCCTTCACCTGACCGGCCTCGAGATCGTGGTACGCCTGCAGGGCATTCTCAAGCTGGTACTCGGTGTACGTGACGGTGATATCGCCTCGGGCTGCGAGGGCGAGGACCTCGGCGAGCTCAGAGCGACTGCCCCAGTACATTGACCGCATGTTCATCTCGTATGGAACGGTGTACAAGCCCATCGGGTAGGTGCCACCGGCGCCGCCGACGACCGTGAGGTCGCCGAGTTGGCGTCCGCTTGCAACGCCGAGGGCCATGGTCGCGTCGACGCCGACAAAGTCAAGCACCACCTCACAGCCCCGTCCGCCGGTGGCTTCCTTCACCTGGGCCGCGGCATCAGCGCCTGACGTGAGCACAGTCGCCGTGGCGCCGCATCCGACGGCCAGATCAAGGGCCTCTTGACGGGTGTCGGCGGCGATGATGTCTGCGCCGGTGAGCGCACGCAGGAATTGGACAGCCATGTGTCCGAGTCCGCCGACCCCGATGACGAGGGCGGTGGATCCGGGAACGAGCTTGGCGAGCGACAACTTCACCGCGTGATAAGGGGTCAGACCAGCGTCGGTTAGCGGCGCTGCAGCGACCGGATCAAGGGTGCCGGGAATCCGAACGAGGTGCCGGGCGTCGTGGACGAGCATGAACTGCGCCATTCCACCATCGAGGCCGAGCCCGCCTCCGAAGGCGCCATTGCCCGCCGCGGCGAGTTGGTCGGTGCAGTACTGGTCGATACCGGACTTGCATCGGGTGCACGAACCGCAGCCCCATGGGCCGTGCACGGCCACCGGCTCGCCCGTGTTGAAGCCCTCGACTCCCGCCCCGATCTCATGCACCCAGCCGGCGTTCTCGTGGCCGAGGGTGAAGGGCGGCCCCCACGGAAACATGCCGTCGGACATCATGTGCATGATGTGGAGGTCGGAGTGGCAGGCGCCTGCCCCGGCCACCTTGATAACCACCTGTCCGGGTCCTGCCGTGGGTACCGGGACATCGACGATCTGTGCCTCGGTTTGCCAGGCGAGAAGTTGGACTGCGCGCATGTTGGGGCCCTTCATGGAGAGGTGTCTTGCAGGAGAGGCTGAAGTATTCGTTCGGATCGTAGACTCATCAGGCCAGAGATGGCGGGGAATCGCAGGATCTCCGATTATTGGATGCCGGCTGAAGGCTTTCTTTAGTCGTGCTCTATAAATAGGGTCCTATCCGCAGGACGGTGAGTGTGCTCGATGGCGTATGCGACTGGAGGCTCGAATGTCTGATGTGGTGCTAAGCGATGCCGAGCGCGATGCGCTCATCTCAATGGTCGTGCGAGGGATGGCCCGCGGCGAGGCATCGGCGGAGCAGCAGTCCTTGGCCGAGGCATCGCTCATCCTCGTCAAGGGGCCAATGATGATGCCGCTGCCGGCCGGAACCACACTGGTCGGGGACATCCTGCGTATGGCTCCGGATGCGCCGGAGCGGGAGCGAATCATGTCGACCTTCCACCGATTCCTTCCGATCAACCGTCAACTTAGGGATCTCTGCACCGTGTGGCAGTGCCGCCCCGATGGAAGCGTGAACGACCACTCCGACATCGGGTACGACGCGCAGATTCGTGACCGCCTCGACGACATCGATGACTCGGTTGCTCCGTTGCTCAAGCGGTTCACGGAGGACCTCCCGCGGCTGGCCCCGTACCGTGAGCGACTCACCGCGGCCCTGACGAACCTCGACGAGGGCGATAATGCGTGGTTTGCTTCGCCGCTTATCGACTCGTATCACACCGTATGGATGCATGTGCACCAGGAACTCCTCCTCACCATCGGGATGTCGCGAGCCGATGATGAGGCGCTTGAGGAGCAATTGGTCTCCGGTAGTCATGGGTGACGCGTGAGCGTGCGGCCGATCGACGATGTCGGCCTTGTCCCGTTCGGCCTCGGGTTTGAGCGCGGCCTTGACACCCGATCCCTGTGCACCCGCGGGGTGCAGATGGAGACCCTCGCCGGTCTCGGACTCCCGGTTGCAACCGGCCTGACGGTTCCCGTTCCGAACGTTCCCGGCCTGGTGACGATAGACCGCGCGGCTGCCGCAATCAACCTCCTTGAGACGATCTCGGGCCGGGCGGTGGGCTCCACGACTTCCGACGAGGGGATCGTCCTCCTGCGATTGAGCGCGAGCGCTCCGGTGGCGGCGGTCGGCCTTCCGCCGGACCTCGTGGCGATCGGTGTCGCTGGAGCACGGATTCCCACAGGCCTGCCAGCCAAGATGTCCGCGGATCTCACCGCTGCCTGGTGGAAGACCGCCAGTTTCATTGCCGAGTACTCATTGGGAGTGCCGGCCGATGACATCGCGTCCCTCGGTCTTGACCACGATGACCCCGCCGACCGTATCGAGCCCCTACTCGCCCTGTGCGACGCCACGGGCATCACCCCATTCCCTGTCGATCTCAGCGGGCAACTAGCGGCAGGCGCGGCAGCCATGCTCGCCCGCTGGAACTCCCCGCGAGCTGCACGGGCTCGTCGAACGCAGCAGTTGCCCGTTGACCTGCCGCTGGCCCTGCATATCGAGACCGTCATCGTGACCGATCACCATGAGGCCGGCCACGGTCACGCGATCTCACGGGACCTCAAGTCCGGGCTGTTCGCCCCGAACGGCGCCTTCCGGCACGGCGTCCGCTCGACCGGGGAGCGCCAGATGCTCGGCCACCCCCTCTCCTCCCTGCCTGGTGGTGTCGCGATGCTCACCGGGGTGCTAGCCGAACTTGAGGGCCGTCTGGGCTGTGTCGCGCTCGTCGACTTCGAGTTCGGCCCGGAGGGCCTGGTGCTCGTAGGGCTCGAGGAGTACCGCCGCACGAGCGCCCGAACCGCGACAAGCCTGGCGGTTGACCTTGCGACCCGCGGCATCACCGACGAGCGCACCGCCGTCCGCGCTATCCGTCCCCACCACGTCCTAGAACTCCTCCATCCGCAGCCGCGCCTCACCGGTCAGGAGGTGCTCCTCGTCACGGGCCTGGCCGCATCCCCTGGCGCAGCTGTCGGGCGCATCGTGCTCACGAGCGAGGCAGCCGTCGAGGTGGCGGAGTCGGGCGAGTCGGTGATCCTCGTTGCAGCCGAGACATCCCCGGGTGACCTCCCGGGGATGATGGCCTCGGCAGGGATCCTCACGGTCACCGGAGGTTCGGCCTCGCACGCCGCGGTTGTCGCACGCGGGATGGGTCTCCCGGCGATCTGCGGGGCAAGTGGCCTGCGCATCGACCGGGCAGCGGGGACCGTTACCTGCGGTGAGCACGTGCTCCCCGCGGGATCCATCATCTCGATCGACGGCGATACCGGCTCCGTCTACATCGGAGCCGTCGCGATCGTGCGCCCCGAGCCATCTGCGAGCCTCGCAACTGTGCTGTCGTGGGGCGACGACGTCCGGCGCCTCGGTGTGCGGGCGAATGCCGATACCGGCGTTGATGCAGCCCTTGCGATGGACAATGGAGCTGAGGGAATTGGTTTATGCCGAACGGAGCACATGTTCCTCGGCGAGCGACTTCCGCTTATCCGTCGCGTGATCCTGTCCCACAATCCCGAGTCGGAGGAGGCAGCGCTCGCGGCACTCGCCCGTGCCCAGCGCGAGGACTTCCGCGAACTACTCCTCGCCGTCGGTAATCGCCCGGTGACGATCCGGCTCCTTGACGCTCCGATGCACGCATTCTTGCCGGCCACCCCGCAGGAGGCTGAGGACGAGGATCAGGCACGGATGGTCGAGCACCTCCATGAGGAGAACCCGATGATGGGGGTGCGCGGTGTGCGCCTAGCGCTCCTCCACGAAGGGCTCTACCCGGCTCAGGTTGAGGGGCTGTTCAATGCGTGGATTGATGTTTCGACGCAGCACGGAATCTCACCTGAGCTCGAGGTCATGGTGCCGCTCGTATCGATCCCCGAAGAACTGCTCATGATGGTGCGGCTCATGCGGCGGGTGAACCAGGAGGTGGCGTCCCGGACCGGTATCGTCGTGAAGTTCAAGATCGGAACGATGGTTGAGACTCCTC
>CAMAWO010000219.1 GCA_945861925.1 Bifidobacterium breve
TGTAGGTGAGCCGAGCCCGGCTAGCGCCGGGCTCGGTGCCTTCCGAATGTCAGCCCCCAGGGGTAGGTTTATTTTCAGGAGTCGCGGCGCGGGCCGCGAGTGACGGGGGGTTTGAAATGAAGAGCGAATCGGTGTCGGCTGTTCGGGTCGATTATGACGTGCTGGTGATGGGTCCGGTCCGGGTGTCGTTCCAGCGGACGCTGCGGATTCCGGAGCAGGGCCTTCACTCGCTCCCGCCGAGCCTGGGGTCGTTTCCGCTGCGCAGGGTGGAGGACTACCCGGCGACGGTGCCGGCGGCGTGGCTCGGCCGCGGCGGGGTGATGCTCCCGGTCTACCAGCGGGAGGCGATGTGGCTGAACTTCGACTCGGATGAGCCCGCTGCGCTGCAGGTCGGCGTCGGTAAGGTGTGCGCGGTGAGCGGGGAGCCGTGGACGGAGAAGCTGGCCAAGCATCCGCAGAACTATGTTGCGCTGCCGGAGCAGCCATGGCTTGACGGCATCAATGCCGGCGAAGGCTTCATCCGCCAGTTCGTCGCCGTTCCCCTGGGCCTTGGCGCGACCGTCGAGGGGCAGGTCACCGGAGTCGAGGAGCATGGCGGGGTCCAGCTGCGCGCCCTCGGGCTCGGCGAGAAGGCCCTTGCCCGCTGGCAGGAGGAGCAGCGCGAGCGTGAACTTAAGCGAAGGACCCACGCCCTCAGTGACTCCTTCGATGGAATGGTGATGAATTGCATGGCGGCTCCGGACATGGGGCTGGGGGCTGGCGGACGGATGCGGCAGGAGATCTACGCCGACGAGCGCAAGAAGAGCGGCTACGACCCGGACAGGTCGTGGCGGGTGTTCGTCCACCTGTGCTCGGCTGCCCAGTGGACCGCGATCACCGGCGAGACGGCGCCTGCCACCCCCGTGGACCGCGAGGCCTACGTCCGCGCGGGCCTGCCCTGGTTCGACTACTACGACGCCGACTCGACCGACGTGCCCGCATCCGAGACCCTCGCCGGGGTGAAGACGGTCGGTGAGGTGCTGGGCGGTGGCGATGCGCCGTTCACCCCGACCGACCCCGGCACGGTCATCGCGCTCAAGGGCACGAATTCCGATGCCGTCGCCGACGGCGACTGGTAGTACCGGCCAACTGGGTTCAATGAGTCATCCGGAAGCCACGAGGCTGCCGGCAGTTCGAGAGCAGGGGGAGCGGCATGTGGGGAGTCTCGCTTGGGGACTACGTCATCTATTGGGCAGGACTGATCGTCATCACGATCGGCGCGGTCATCGCGTCGATCGTCGGCCTGATCAGGAACCGGGGCGACCGCAGCTGACCGGCGTGAGCGCAGGCAGGCTCGAGCGTGTTCACGATGCCAGCGGAAAGCGCTGAGGAGAAGACTTCATCAGCGCGCCGTCATTGGGTCAAGATCGCCCATCGTAGCCCGTGGAGTATTCGTGACCGACGATGCGGGTCGAAGCATGACGAGGGACTCGTCAATCCTCCGTGGTGTCAACGGGGCCGGGCCAGTTGGTGATGATCATGTCGACCAAGTCCCGGCTTCTGGTCCGAATGGTTTGTGGACGCCATCCGTGCCGGCTCGTGACCTGCTGGGTGAGGAGCAGTCGTCCGCCGCCCTTCTTCTTCAGGGCGTCCTTCTTCTCCGTAAAGGGCTTGTTCGACATTGCCGAGTTCAGCTGGTAGGTGACCAGGGTCAGATTGCCGAGCGTGTGCACGAGTTCCCGGTGCGCTGTTCCGGCCTTTTCGCCGGCAGTGAGCCCGGGTGCGATCTCGGCCCGCCACGCAGCCGTGAGCGTCTGAGGCATGACATGCTCGATGCTCAGGTTCTCGACGAGTTCGAATTCCGGATCGTGATGCCGCAGGGCCTCCTCGAGCCATCTGAGGATGAGGACCTTCTGATGATTCCTGCCATGCTGGTAGAAGCGCTTTGTCTCGGCGTTCGCTCGAAGCTCGGCGTCACTCGCCCAGTGCTTCCCCGATACGGACAGATAGTCACGCAGCGAAACGTCGACCTTCCGAGAGTCCCGCTCCATGGCGGCCGGCGCGTCCATCAGCACGCGGTTCATGTTCATCGTCGCCATGCCCATCACGACTCTTCGCACGAAGTAGCTCTCCACGTAGTGCATGGCCCGGCCGACTTCGGCGCACGAGGCCAGGCCGAGCTGTCTCTGCTCAAGCAGGTAGAGAAGCGTCGGGGCGGCCGTCGTCGTTCCCCAGTCCTTGATTCGCGCAAGACGAACGCGGATTGTGTCGCTGGTCTCGAATTCGGGATGCAGGATGCTCGCCCAAAGGTCAGCACTGCTGCGCAGACGTTCGAATTCCCTCTTGATCTGGGACTGCGACATCGACTCCATGCGGCGCTGCCATCGTGAGTAGGTCTGACGCTGGGTGACTTCGTCTCCCTTCAAGATCAGGTCCAGCCAAAAGAGTTGCGTGAACTCGTCGGGGCTGAATCGGTTCTCAAGAGGCTTGAACGTGAACTGGTAGAAGTCCTCCGTCGAACCGTCGAGTCGCAGGAACACGTAATTGCGTATGAGGTCGGCCCGAGTGAGCGGGAGGCCAGTGTTGTTCAGGGACTCGAAGATCCTGTGGGCGTTGTCCCCGTCTCCCGCGTGCACGAGGTGGCATTCGAGCCAGCTGAGGGTCGTCAGTGCGATCTCCGACGCCGGCACCCCTGAGTAGCTCTCGTCGTCCTCTGCTTCGTCGCTGACGAGTTCGCCGACGCGCTTGAGAAAGTACTTGTATCCATTGGAGGCGAGGTGACCGGGAATGAGTTCTTCGCTGGAGACGACCCGGGCGTAGGCATCTTGGTCGAACTCGGTCGGCAGCACTCCGAGGCGCTTGTAGACGTTCGCCCGACTGGATACGTGGAGCCAGAGAGCATCGTCAATGCGCCTACGAGTGGGGGCGGACAAGTCCGAACCATGGTCGCGCAGGGCGCATAAGAGGAGGCTGATGGTGATGAGACGCTGTTGCCCGTCAACGACGAGTTGCCCCTCGGACTGAGGGTGAGGCTTGGATAGGACAACAGATCCTAGGAAGTGTCGGGCATCAGGCTGAATTCTGCGGTCGAGTGCCAGGCGCGCGATGTCGTTCCACAGGTCCTGCCATTCCTTGGCACCCTTCTCTCCCCAGCGGTAGTGGCGCTGGAAGAGGGGGACGCGCAATTGTTCGGGCCCCGTCATGATGTGAGATAGAGCAGACACCGGCACTTGGCCGGGTTGAGCGGACGTCGAGGCCGCGACGTCTGCGTACTTCGCATGGTTCAACGAGCTACGCATCCACTCTTCGAGAGGATGCCCTTCTCCGTGCGATATGAACGGAGTCACCAGTAATCAGACACGATCGCGACGGCGAATCCGGTGGAGGCCCGGCAAACGATCCTGAGAATTCAGGACAACTCACTTGTTGCCGTAGTGGCTCCGGTCGCCGACGGCCCTACCGAGAAGCCGCGGGTCGTGCGGGGCGCTGTGGAACTCGTCGGGAGGGCGGGTCGGTCTCAGTGTCGGCGGACACTGACGCGAGCTGGCGTTCTAGGCGGGTGAACTGGTCGAGCAGCCCGATCGCCTCGAAGGTGCGGTTACGTCTTCCCAGGCTGCTCTGCTTGATCACCCCCGCGTTGAGCATCCGTGCGACCGCTTGCTCGACCGAGTCTCGCTCCTGGTTCAGGTACGCCGCTGCGGTGTCCACCGAGAAGACCGGCAGGGCTGGCATGGCCCGCAGAAGCTTGTCGATGGCCGAGTTGGCACGAGGGAGCCGTCCTTGCGGGCTGTGCAAGGCTTCTCGGCTGGCGGCATCCCAGGACGACATGTGCTCGCTGAATTCCTTGACGTCCGCGCAGGACCGGCCGACGGCCTCGTTGAAGAGCTCGATCCAGCGCGCCAGGGCCGAATAGCCTCCGGAGGCGGAGTGCTGATACTCGGACAACGCGTCGATGTACCGGGGCTTCCACGTCGCAAGGATCAGGCTCACCGGGGGAAGCACGCGGGGTGCCAGTCCGCGCCGGCGCAGGACTGCGTGGATGAGTGCCCTGCCTGTGCGTCCGTTCCCGTCGGCAAACGGGTGGATGGTCTCGAACTGGATGTGCGTCAGGGCTGCCTGGAGCACGGCGGGATGCTCATCCGAGGACATGTATGCGACGAGGTCGTCCATGAGCTGGGGAACCAACTCCGGCGGAGGCGGTAGGTACAGGGCGTCGAACGGGGACTGCCCACCGATCCAGTTCTGTTTGTCCCGGATGATCCCGCCCCACGCTGCGTGGGGCGTGTTCTCCAGCAGGCGGCAGTGGACAGTGCGCAGGTCGTCGACCGTAACCGCCCGGGCAGGGTCCGAGAGGAGGGAGACGGCGATCTCCATCGCCCGGACATTGCCAAGGACCTCCACGGCCGTCGCGTCGGTGGCCTGGCGTCCCTCGCGGGTAACCTCCTCCGTCCGGGCAAGGCGGCGAACGCTCACCTCGAGGCCTTCCATGTTGGAACTCGCCACCGCCTCAGCGCGCAGGAGGAACCGCGCGAGAGGGTCAGCGTTGTCGAAGCCGGCGTCGGGCTCGTTGATCGACCGGATCGCCTGTTCCGCGTCGCCGATGTCAGCTGACACCGAAGCTGGCAGGGACAGGTCCATGCCGGTGAGCAGGTCGGGAACGTATGCTTCGACGTGCCCTGTTCGACGTGCTGAACGGGTGACCGCTGCGGGGTCACCCTCCCAGTACACCCTCTGTAGACCAGGCAACTGCTCACCTCCATAACCGAGAATAGCGCATAACCTCGGATATGGCATTGCAAGACCGAGGTTCTGCAGAACTGTGGGTGCGTCCGCGGAACCGTCAACCAGGACGGCGTTGGCGTATAACTGGGCCTCCGTGCCTCGGACTGCGACGCGGAACGTGAGCCAGCTTTCCTACAATACCTACGCGATTAGAGTGTGTAGCACGGTAGGAGGTGGGAAATGAGCGTTCACGCAGACGAGCTCGCCCGGGAACTTGCCGTTCTTTCCCCGGACGAGTTGGTGCACGTCGTCACGGATGCCCTAGGGCAGACCCAGGCTGCACCGTGGGGGCCCTCGGTGGGAGTGCTTCTGCGCGCACTGCTCACCTCGTCCGATCGTGTCGAGGCGCTGGCGGGCGAGCCGCGTCGTCTCATCGACTCCGATGTCGTGGAGTCGGACATCCGCATCCGAGCGACCGCACGAGCGGCCGTGCTGTCGGTAGAGATGCTCGACTCATCCGGGGTCGGGCAGCTCCTGGGCGTGGGAGTCCGCAACACTCGCGAGGAAGCCAGTCGCCTGCGACGCAGAGGTGCACTGCTCGGCCTTCCCAATGCGCGCCGCGCCTACGTGTTTCCGGCGTTCCAGTTCGACGTCGCCGGCCGCCGCATCAATCTGGTCGTTGTGCAGGTGAACGAAGCACTCGACGCGATTGGTGACCCGTGGGGCGTCGGGTCCTGGTGGGTGAGCCCGCATGCACGGCTGGGAGGCTCTGCTCCTCTTTCCCTGGTCGGCACAGACCGTGAAGGCGACCTGCTTGTCCTTGCGGGTGTGAAGCCAGCGGCGTCGGCAGTGTGAATTGGCCATCAGTCCCCCACCCGCCCGGCACTCCGCCGGCGGGAACCCCCAGCACGGTTCAGTTGCCGAGCGGGACGACGCTCTGGCGCGTCCACCGACCGGCTCATCCAGCGGACTCGTTCAATCCCAACGCACAGCCTTCCGCCCTTGCCGGAGGGCGCTTCGACAGCCTCGACGGATCCTTCTTCGATGCGTACCTGGGTGACGCCCCCTCGACGGCGATCGTGGAGACGGTCTGCCGAGACCTGCCGCTCGGTGGGGCACCACGCCTTGTTCCGCGCAAGGAGCTCACTAAGTGGGCGCACCGCTCTCGCTCACGAAATGCGACGCAGGTCAGTAGGAGCTCACCCGGATGATCCTGGGCTGGACGGTCTCGGGGAGCAAGTCGACGCGACTGGTGTCGACCGTCGTCCAGCAGGCGCTGGCCGCCCGCTTCCGGGCGAATTCCTGTTTGACTGCAACGGGAATTTTCCACCATAGCGATGCGGGCAGTCAGTATACGTCGCTGGCGT
>CAMAWO010000220.1 GCA_945861925.1 Bifidobacterium breve
AGCCTCGCGAATGAGATCGATGGTGCCGGCGAGAAGGTCAGCGACGAGCGGATCGCCTGAGTCGATCATCGGATGGCTCATGAAGGTATTCTTCCCGCACTCGGATCCCTTTCCTGCTAGGTTTTGGTCGACCCGACCAGAAGGAACCCCATGATTATTAGCCTGATCGTCCTCGTCATCCTCTTCATCGTCTTCCTATACGGCATCACGCAATTCAACAAGTTGCGACGATTGAATCTCCTGTGTACCGGCTCGCTTGCTGACATCGACACTCTCCTCACGAAGCGAGCCGATCTCGTACCGAACCTTGTCTCGACCGTCTCGGGCGCCGCGGGCTTTGAGAAGTCCACCCTTGAGGCCGTCACCCAGGCACGAACGGCTGGAATGCAGGCGCAGAGCCTCGAGGCCAAGGCCGAGGCCGACGGCATGCTCACCCAGGCGCTCGGCAAGCTGTTCGCGCTGAGCGAGGCTTACCCGGCCCTCACGGCGACGGAGAACTTCCGGATGCTGCAGACGCAACTTGCAGAGCTCGAGAGCCAGCTTCAGTTTGCCCGCCAGTTCTACAACGACACTGTGGTGACCTTGAACACTGCTGTCGTCACCGTCCCCACCATGTTCTTCGCCGGGATCGCGAAGGTCAAGGAGCGGCCGGTATACGCGGAGGCCGATGAGGCGAGGCGTGCCGCTCCCAAGGTTGAGTTCTAAACGGTGCTCGCCACGCGTTTTCGGGTTCATGCTGCCCTCTGCGCAGCGCCGTTGGTGGCGCTGGGCCTGACTCTCATTGTTGCGCCGGCATCGATGGCGCAGTCTCGGATCACCAGTCTGGTTCCGCGCACTACGTCTCAAGAGATCGTCTCGTATGATGTGCTCGCGGAGGTCCAGCCGAACACAGACATGGTCGTCACTGAGACGATCGTCTACAATCCGGGGACCGATGAGGTCCGTCGCGGGATTATTCGAGATATCCCAGTTCGCGATTCCCTCGATAGTGGGGACCTGCGGCTTTACGACGTGCAACTTCTTTCCGTGACGCGCGACGGTGATCAGGTTCCGTACACCGAGTACACTTCGGACGACGCTATCTCTCTGAAGATCGGTGACCCGAATGTGCCGATTCAGGGGCTGCACACCTTCGTGATCTCCTACCGAGTCGGGGGCGCGCTCAACATCATTGATGCGAGCAGCATCAACGCTACGACGCCGAAGGGGATCACGGCAGGGGATATCTCGCTCTACTGGGACTTCATCGGCGGAGAGTGGCCATTCCCCATCATCAAGGGGACGGCCACCATCACTGGCCCAACCCCAGCGCTGGGGGCACTGTGCTTCTCTGGGCCGCAGGGATCCACGACGCCATGCAAGGTCATGGAGGGCGTCGGACCTGATTCAGCCACCGTACTCAGCGCTGACCTGCGGGATGGCGGAAGTCTCACTGGAGCGATCGCCTGGGCTCCGGATGGGTTTACCCAGATGCCCAAGCCGAACATCGTCCCCGACCCGAGTGCCGATGATGCGGCCCGGCGGGACACCTTGTTTCCTCTCATTCTGTTGTTGGCGCTGCTCGCTCTCGCGGCACCGATCACGACGTCGATCCTTCAACGCCGATCGAATGCGGGCGTGGTGCTAGCAGCGACGCCGGTGCGATACCAGCCACCGGATGGTGTGAGACCAGCACAGATGCAGGCCGGTATCGACGGGTCGGTCGATGCTCGTGGGTACACCGCAACCCTTTTGGATCTCGCAGCCAGGGGCCACCTCATCCTCTCGGAGGTCGACGGCGGGATGTTCCGGCGTAAGACCCTGTCGGTGGCGTGGACTGGCACGGGCAAGGACACCCTTGCGCCGTGGGAAAGCGATCTAGCGGGGGCAATACTCAAGGGGAACGCCAGCGCGACGATCGGGTCCTATGATCCCACCTTGACGTCAATGACTGTCGCACTCACGAGTGAGTTGTCCGCAGAGGCTAAGGACTCGGGACGTTACAACCTCGAGGGCGACAAGCCTGATCGTGTCTACACCCTGCTCGCTGTGCTTGGGGGCGTCGCCATTCCGGTCGGACTCCTGTCCCTCTTCATCCCGGACTGGGGCATGACCCTCGCGAGTTTGCTCATGCTCGCCGGAATTGGTCTCGTCATCGGAGGCATCATTGGGCGGATCATCACGCCGCGCCGCCAGACGCGCGCCTCCGCTGATTTCCTCGGACAGGTTGCCGGGTTTACCCGCCTCCTCGACTCGGACTCGGCCGATGCTCGTCGTGACTACGCGGTGAAGATTGGACTGCCTCCCGAGGCGATCTTCGCGACCTTCCTTCCTTTCGCCGTCATTTTGGGTCTCGAGAGTACGTGGGTGGGCAATTTCCCCGACATCACGCCTGAGCAACTCCGCCCCTATGGTCTCGATACCGTGGCGATCGGTGGTCTTGCTGGTTGGTCGTCGAGCATGTCCAGCAGTTTCACCTCGAGTACTACCGCGCCGACCGAGACGACAAGTTCGTCTGGAGGTTCAGGATTTGGAGGCGGCGGCTCGAGCGGTGGTGGAGGTGGTGGTGGTGGAGGCGGATCCTTCTAGCGTGGCCATGCGCGTCTAGTAGGCACTCAGGTCCGACCTCGAAGTCGCTCAATGCGGCGATGGTCGCGCTTCGTCGGTCGTCCTGCCCCTCTATCGCGAACGATGGGTGCTGGCCGTTCGTCGCCTGCCTGCGGCGCGGGGGTGCGGTCCTCGTAGTTTAAGACCGCAAGCGCGGAGCTCGTCCGCTTCTCGACGAGTGAGACCGCTATCACCGTGCGCTCGGCTGCGATAGTGCGGGCCCGGATGGTGTCACCGACCCGCACTGGGTGAGCGGGCTTGGCGCTAGACCCATTGATGCGGACGTGGCCGGCCTTGCATGCGGCGGTCGCAGCCGATCTGGTTGGGTACAGGCGAATCGACCAAAGCCAGGCATCGACGCGAACGGTCTGCAGGTCGGCGGGTCCGGACATGGTTCGAGCCTAGGAGGGGGGTGCATGAGCAACGTTGGGTACCCGCCATTCACGGTCTTGGAATGACTCAGTTGACAGTGGACGGTCCATGGCGGTTGGCTCAGGAACCGTGAACACAACCCGCCATGCCTTACCTTCACGGGACATCGCGCCCAAGTTCGCCATCGCTGGACTGATGCTCTTGGGGCTCGGACTTGCGCTTGCGTTCGTCATTGCGTCGAACATTGGCGCCGCGAATGCTCGCGACCTCCCTTCGAACATCTGGTTCTTCGATCTCGGGCGGGTCCACCCGGAGATTCATTCGACAGCAGATGGCTTCTCGTGGTTCGCGGACGGCGTCCGCAATATTGTCGTGGTCCCCGTGGTGACGGTCGTGCTGCTCGCGTGTCGCCAGTGGCGCTGGGCGGTCTTCCTCGTGGTGAGCTCCCAGGTTGGGCTGCTGATCTCGAATGCGCTGAAGTTCTCGATCGCGCGTCAGCGTCCACCGCTCATTGAGTCAACGGATTTTCAACTCCACCTGTCGTTCCCGTCGGGCCATACCTTCTCGGGGCTCACGGTCTGGGTCGCGATGGCGATGATCGCTTGGTACCTGCTGCCGCGGCCCTTCGGCGACATTGCCACGGTGGCGCTTGTGGTGATTGGTCTCGCCAATGGCCCGAGCCGGCTAATCCTTGGAAAGCATTGGCTCACCGATGTGTTGGGAGCCTGGATGGTGGCCGGTGGCTGGCTGATGCTCGTCTGGGCGGGTTTCCTGTGGTTCCTGCGCCCACGAATGACCGGATGACGTTGGTATTTCTGGGTGATGTTGGGGAGCGGGCGATGTTTGGCGCGCTCCCCAACATGCTCAGCCTGCTGCGCAGCCGGAGAGGTACAGGTCGGCCGGAATGGTGGCGTCGGCGGGAGCCTGCGTCGCTGCAGGATCACTGCCGCAAACCTTTGCCTTGTCCTGCGGCACCCAGAACTGGCCCTCGGCCTGGAAAATGAATGAGGTGGCGACACCCTGCGGTGCATTGGCATCGGTCGAACCGGTGCCGAGAGTGCCCGTTGCGACGGCCCAGCCGTCAGAGCACTGGAGGTTCTCCATCGTGAAGACGTTGTCCGGGCTGAGGGCCTCGGCTGACTGCTGGGCGGCGGCTCCGACTGCGGCGTCGGTGCACTCGGTCATGCCGCCGACCATTGAGGGGTTCGCGGACTCGGCGGTGGAGGTGCTTGACGAGCAGGCGGCGAGGGCGGATGTGGCGATTGCGGCCATAGCGATGGCGAGGCTGATGCGGGACTTGCTCTTCATGGGGTCCTCTCGAGCGCCCGGGCGGGCGCAATGCACTACGCAGTCTAGATTGTCATGCCGTCTGGAAAGCCTTCAGGAGAGAGCGAATATCGCTCCGAGGAGGATGAGCCCGAGAACGAAGACGATGACGGCGACGATGATGCCGACCGCGAGAATCGCGACGCCGGTAAGGGCGAATATGACGGTCACCAGGAGGAGACCACCTCCGGCCTTGAGGGCGATGCGGGCCTGGGCACTTGTGTAATTGCGGCTCTCGGCCCGAATCGAAGCGGCGAGCCCGCAGAGGGTGCCGGCGCCGATAACGGCGCCCGAGGCCACAAACCAGGCGAGGGGAAAGCTCACGCCGTTGTCGGCGAGACCCTGCCCATCCTGCATCGAGGTGATGTCGCGCACCGTCATGACCGTGAGGATCGCTGTGGCGGCGCTGCCGAGGGCGACGAGCCAGACGCCTATCCAGCCGAGGAGATCGCGCGGGGCTGTGCCCCAGCGGTTTGCGCGCACTGGGAGTCCAGACCAGCGGTCGCCGTCCCAGTACTGGAGCATTCCGGTGGTCCCGCTCTCTGCGGGATACCAGCCGGGGGTCTGGGCGGCCGGCTCGGGTCCGGTTGGAATTGTTGATCCATTGTTGCTCAATGTGTGCCTCCACCCGAATCGATTGGCAGCAGCGTATCGATGAGGATGTCCCAATCCCCTTCATCGCGCTCTGGCGCGCAGCGGAACAAGGCCAGCCCGACTGCGTGTTCGCAGTCGGGCTGGCCCTGTTGTTCTTGAATGGTGCCTGGCTACGCGGTTGGTGCGGCGGGTGCTGCGCCGCCGCCGCGCTGGCCTTGGCCGCGGCCTGCGCCGTTGCCGCGGTTGCCCTGGCCGGGGGCGGTGTTCTGAACCGGTGCTTGAACCTGGGCCTGGGCTTGGGCGCCGGTCTGATCGGCGGGGACTGCAGCGTTCGGGTCTGCCTGGCCGCCACGCGGGCCGTTCTGCGGGCCGTTCTGCGGGCCGCCTGCGACTGCCGGACGCTGTCCGCCGCGGCCGCCGAGCCGGTTCTGGAGGCTGTCGCCCACCCAAGCCTCGAAGATGTCAGCGTGCAGGGTTGATGCTGCGCCGCTTGCGAGGGTGACGCCGCTACCGCCGGTGGCGCCTGCCGAGTAGCTGACGGCCAGGGTGACCTGAGGCACGCGAACCGGGTGACTGGTCGGGCACACGTTTCCGCTTGCGAAGACGAGGTGGGAGATGTGGTCGGCGCTGTCGAGGCTGGTGCCGTCCCAGCACTGCGGGAAGGTGATCTGTGCGACGAGGCGGGAGCCCGCACCGCAGGTCGGCACGGTGGCGACACTGGTTCCGAACGTGGGCTGGGCACCTCGCGTTGCGCAGCCCCATGCCGCGGTCTGATCGGTGCGGCCGGTCAGCGCCATGAAACCGGCGGGGAAGGCGGTGACATTGGGGCCGCGGCCCTCGTAGTGCACGCGTGCGGAGACCGGGGCAACGCGGGCGCCGTCCTGGTACAGCGCGGGAACCCAGTAGGCCGAGAGGTTATTGGAGTCGCTGCAGGTGGTGGAGCCGGCGAGGAGTGAGGCCCCGGTCGAGTTCTCGGTCGTCGGGGTGTTGCCGAAGAACTCGTGGAGGTGACTCATGCCGGTGTGGCCCGGCATGACGATCGGGTCGACGGACGCGGAGTGGCTGAAGTCGCATTGAACGGTGAATCCACCGCCGCCCTGACGGTTGCCGCCTTGGTTGCCATCGTGCCCCGGGTGAGCCTGCGCGGGCAGCGCGGACATGATGAGGGCGCCGGCGAT
>CAMAWO010000221.1 GCA_945861925.1 Bifidobacterium breve
TCCTCCCCAGCAGGTAATCGCCGGGCCTTCGGGCATGATGAACGCCCCCGGGAAAGCGCCTCCTCCCCAAGGGGGAGCGTGGGACTACTCGGGCCCGGTCCGCTGGGAGTACCGCCCCCGGCGAAACGGTGCTCCTGATCCCGGCGAGGTCGTCTGGACATGGGTCGCCTACGAGGACGCACCGCACATCGGCAAGGATCGCCCCGTCGTCGTCATCGGTCTCGCCAATCGGTCGCGCCTCGCAGTGCTCATGCTCTCGACCCGTGATCATTCCGGGGATTCCCGCTGGCTGGCGATCGGGCCGGGAGACTGGGATGAGCAACGCCGTCCGAGTTGGGTCCGAGGGGATCGGATCCTGGCCGTCATACCCGCAGCGATCCGCCGAGAGGGCTCCGTTGTCCCTAGGCAGGCCTACGAGGCAATCCGAGCAGGGTTTGGACCACGTGACTCGAGGTTGCGCACCGGCATACGGCGCTTGTTCGGCAGGTCCCGTCCATCAAAGGTCACCCCTATCCTTCCACCGTGACTATCGTTCCACCGTGAAGTGAACGTGCCCACCTAGCCCGTGCCTCCGCACGCCATCGACGATGACGCCGGGTTCATTCGAGGCCATCACAGACCCGATGATGCGGAATCCCGCCGGAACCACCACACCTGCAGCGAACGTCGCGAGTAGCGCGTGATCCTCCCCTCCGGTGAGTATCCATTCCCGCGGATCGACGCCAAGGTCTGACGCTGCAACGGATATGGGCCCAGGGATGATCCAGTCGGCGGTATCGATCACGACATCCACACCCGAGGCCTCAGCAAGATGTCGGGCGTCTGCGATGAGTCCATCGCTCACGTCGATCATCGAGGTTGCGCCGGCGTCCGCAGCCATGGGTCCGGCCGAGTAGGGCGGGTCAGGGACCCGGTGGGCATCGATGAGTTCCGCAGGCGAGCGAGACCCACCGGACAGCACCGCCAGCCCCGCGGCCGACCAGCCGAGACGGCCTGCGACCGCGAGGACGTCGCCCACACGTGCCCCCGATCGAAGAACCGGACTTCTCCCCTGGAGGTCGCCGAGCGCCGTCACAGACAAGGTGATGACCGATGACGCAACGACATCGCCTCCGACGACACATGCACCGACCCTGGCCGCCTCCACGTTGAGCCCGGCGGTGCACTCAAGGGCCCAGGTGACGGGGAGGTCGCCAGGGGCTGCGAAGCCCACGAGGAGCGCGGTCGCCACGCCGCCCATCGCCGCAATATCAGCGAGACTCGCGGCGGCAGCCTTGCGGCCCACATCCGTCGCACTCGACCAGTCCCTGCGAAAGTGCACTCCCTCGACCAGCACGTCGATGGTCGCGAGGACACTCCCGGACTGTGTCGCGACGAGCGCGGTGTCATCGCCCGGGCCGATGAGGACCTCAGCCGTTCGGGGTAGCGCCTCGGTGATTCGAGCGATGAGGTCAAACTCGCCGGTGTCACCGATCGTCTGCTGGCTCAAGGCTTTCCTTTCCTTGCACGGACACCCTCACGAGTCGCTAGTCTCCCAGCATGGTCGTCCAGGCGTATGTGCTCATCCAGACAGAGGTGGGAATGGCTCCGACGGTGGTCCGCGCCATCCGAGGGATCAGCGGGGTGACCACCGCCGAGGATGTCACCGGCCCCTACGACGTGATCGTCCGGGCCGAAGCCAGCACCATGGATGAACTCGGCCGCCTGATCATTGCCGCCATCCAGGCGGTGCCCGGCATCACCCGAACGCTCACCTGCCCGGTTCTGAATCTCTAACGCCCTGAAACCTTGGCGGGCCGCCTCAACGTAGCCCGGTTCCTCGACGCTGGGCATCACGTACCAGATGCGACACCAGATCCGCGTAGGCGAGCCCCGACGCACCCCACATCCGCGGGAACATCGAGATCGGCGTGAAGCCCGGCATGGTGTTCACCTCGTTGATGATCACCGCACCCGTCGGATCAGTGAAGAAGTCCACCCTTGCCAGTCCTTCGCAACCGAGCGCCTCGAATGCGAGGCAGGCCTGTCGACGCACCTCAGCTTCGAGCGCATCATCAAGGTCCGCTGGGACGACTAGGGTCGTCGAGTCATCAAGGTACTTGGCATCGAAGTCGTAGAACTCGTGACCTCCGCCGATGATGATCTCTGCGCAACGACTCGCGCCCGGCACCCCAGACTCGTCCTGGATCACCCCGCACTCAATCTCCCTGGCGCCCTCAACGCCCGCTTCCACGATCACCCGAGGATCGTGCGCTCGAGCGGTCTCGATCGCCGATTCGAGTGCCTCGACGGAGTGCACCTTGGAGATGCCCTGCGATGACCCGGCCCGGGCTGGCTTCACGAACGCCGGAAACCCAACCGCACTCGCCCGAGCCAGGGCGACCACGCGGTCGGACCGCCATTGACGATCGGTGATCACCGCATATGGGCCGACTTCGAGTCCGGCAGACGCAAAGAGTGCCTTCATCGTGGCCTTGTCCATTGCAACGGCCGAAGCCATGACGCCGGACCCGACGTAAGGGATTCCGGACATCTCCAGAAGGCCCTGGATCGTGCCGTCCTCGCCCCACGGCCCATGCAGCACCGGGAACACGACGTCGATGTCACCGAGGTCTGGCGATCGCACTGTCGGGTCGGCGCTCAAGACCAACGGCCGGTCACCCGGCTCGACCTCGGGTAAAACGCCATCGACGATGCGCAGGGCATCGGGATTGACGTCCTGCAGGAACCACCCTCCGTCGCGGGTGATCCCGATAGCCACGGGAACAAAGAACTGCGGGTCGAGTGCGCGCAGGATGCCTCCGGCACTCACGCAGGAGATGCCGTGCTCGCTGCTGCGACCCCCGAACACGACGGCGACCCGGACCTTCTGCACGTGCTGACGGTACCGGGCCCCGTGGGATGCCACTGGGCAAGGTCCGGGGCGGATAGGTATGGTCGGGTCGTGACCGAGCCTACGAGTTCCCCGTTGCGAGCAGAGACCTTCGTCGTCACGGCCGGAAGGCCGACCCGTTGCCCCGACGCACCGCTTAATACACCTATCGTCCCGGCATCATCGTTCATCGCCGGCGGGCCGATGGAGTACGCCCGAGAGGACTCCCCGAGCGCACGTGCGCTTGAAGAGGTCATCGGCGGCCTTGAGGGTGGGACCGCCACCGTTTTCTCCTCCGGCATGGCCGCTGCCGGCGCAGCCATGGACCTCATTCCGCTCGGGGCTATCGTCGTCGCCCCAAGCGCGGCCTACACCGGTGTCGCGGTTCGCCTTCGGGAACTCGACTCGATCGGACGCATCAGGCTTCGCATCGTCGACGTCGACAACACTGCCGCGGTCACCGATGCCTGCGAAGGCGCGCACCTACTGTGGCTGGAATCGCCGACAAACCCACTTCTCCAGGTCGCCGACCTGCCTGCGTGTATCGAGGCTGCCCACGCTGCTGGCGCCCTCGCCCTCGTCGACAACACCTTCGCCACCCCGATGCTCCAGCGTCCGCTGCTGGATGGCGCGGACATCGTCCTGCATAGCGTCACGAAGGGGCTCAGTGGCCATTCGGACCTGCTCATGGGCGCCCTCGTTGCCCGCGATCTGGAGTTGGCTGAGCGCATTCGGCTCAGGAGGGTCCTGCTCGGGGGATCCACGAGCGCCTTCGACTGCTACCTCGCGCTGCGCGGGATTCGCACCCTGGCCCTGCGGGTCGAGCAGGCCCAAGCCAGCGCTCGAACCATCGTCGACCGGCTTCACGCCCACCCGGCCGTGACTCGGGTGCGGTACCCCGGATTCGGGACAATCGCCGCGGTCGAGGTGGTCGGTGGACCCGATGCTGCCGACACCGTCTGCCGCAGCACGGCCATCTGGACCTATGCGACGAGCCTTGGCGGAGTCGAGTCACTGCTCGAGCGCCGACGCAGGTGGGCTCTGGAGAGCATGACGGTGCCGGAGAACCTCATTCGGCTTTCATTCGGCATTGAACACGCGGACGATCTCTGGACAGATCTGAGCAACGCCCTCAACGCATCCTTGCGCGATAGATGAGGGCACCTGTGCGGGCGAACCCGATCAGTCGGTGGCCGCGACCGTTTCGCGTTTAGTGTCGCGCGCCATGAACGCTGCCGCCAGCGACCTCGGGGAGCGACCGTGGTGCAGGACTTGAACCACCTGCTCGGTGATCGGCATGTCGACCCCGTACTCCCGGGCTAGGGCCAAGATGGGCTGGCAACTCTTGTATCCCTCGCATGTCTGCTTTGTCGCTGCGATGGTCTCCTCGACCGTAAACCCGCGGCCAAGGTTCAGGCCAAAGGTGCGGTTGCGCGAGAGCGGCGACTGGCAGGTTGCGACGAGGTCACCGACACCGGCAAGTCCCTGAAAGGTGAGCGGGTCTGCTCCGAGGGCGACGCCCAATCTCGCGATCTCGGCGAGTCCGCGGGTGATGAGCGAGGCTTGGGAGTTCTCTCCAAGGCCCATTCCGACCGCCATCCCGTTGGCGAGTGCAATCACGTTCTTCACCGCACCACCGATTTCTGTCCCCACGACGTCAGTTGTCCAGTAGGGGCGGAAGTAGTCGGTCGTACAGGCATCGGCAAGCAACCTCGCGCTCGACTCAAGGTCGCACGCAATTGTGGTCGCAGTGGGCTGGTGCTCGGCGATCTCCCGGGCGAGATTGGGGCCAGAGACGCAGGCGACGCGATGGCTCGCCGCCCCCGTCACCTCCGCGATGACCTCACTCATGCGCTTCATGGTCTCGAGTTCGATTCCCTTGATGAGGCTGACGAGCACCGAGGTGCCCGGGATTTTCGCGGCCCACATGGCGAGGTTCTCGCGGAGCACCTGTGCGGGGACCGCTAGGACCACGAGGTCGGCGCCATCAAGTGCCAGCGCCGGATCGGTTGTGGCAGCGACGGACTCGGGCAGGTCGATGCCTGGGTGGTACGACTCATTGCGATGGAGGCCGTTTACTTGATTCGCAACCTCCTCGTCGCGGGTCCAGATGGTCACCTGACTTCCGGCATCAGCGAGGACCATCGAGAACGCTGTCCCCCATGAACCACTGCCCATGATCGCCACCCGGCTCATGAGGACCCGTTGCGCTCGAACACCATTCGCTCCTTCGGCGGGGTCTCGTGACGTATGTCGGCGAGGAGGTCGGTCATGGCATCCATGAGTCGATTAGTCGCGATGTGCAATGTATCGGCATCGAGCGGCCGAACAGCGAGATCACTGAGATCGACGGGGCCACCGATCCGCACGTGCATCGTTTTTCGCGGGAAGAGTCGAAGCCGCTTGCGATAGGGCGCCATGACCTCCTGTGCTCCCCATTGGGCGAGCGGCAGTAGCGGCCTGCCTGTTGCCAGTGCGATCCGAGCAGCCCCCGTCTTGCCCTGCATGGGCCAAAGGTCCGGGTCTCGAGTGATCGTGCCCTCAGGGTAGACGACGATGCATTCGCCACGCTCAACCGCAGTGACGGCATCACGGACCGCGTCTGCCGCCTCGGCTGTCTCGCGATAGACCCGCACCTGGCCGGCACTCGTGATGATCGGCCCCATGATCGGAACCCGGAACACCGACTCCTTGGCGAGAAACCTCGGGGGACGGTCAACGCTCCACAGCATGTGCGCGACGACGAGGGGGTCAAACCACGACGTGTGGTTCGGGGCGACGATGATCCCGCCAGCGTCGGTTTCCAGATGCTCGATCCCCTGCCAGTCGCGCTTGGTGAGCAATTGCATGGGCAGCCACAGCAGAAATACTGCGACTCGAAACCCCCAGCCCAACCGCCAAGCACGCCTCGTCCGAGTCATTTCCACAATCTAGCGCCCGAAGGATCACGGCAGGGTCACGAGTGAGATCCCGGTTTGATTGGATGAGCACTATGGAGTGGACGGCGGTGGTTCCCGTGAAGTCGCTTCCGGACGCCAAAAGCCGGCTCCTGCCCGACGCCGATCCAACTCGTCCAGAGCTCGCCCTTGCGTTCCTCCAGGACGTCCTCACCGCATTGGCCGGCGCCGCTGGCATCGCCCGAGTCGTCGTCGTCACCGATGACGAACG
>CAMAWO010000222.1 GCA_945861925.1 Bifidobacterium breve
TATCTCACCGTCCTCGACGCGATCAACCTCGACCTGCTGCCCAGCGGCCTCGAGCTGGGTGAGGTGTACGCGCTTCTGGCCCTGACCGAGGCGCCGAACAACCGGCTCGGCATGACCGAGATCGCTGATCGCCTGCACCTGCCCAAGTCGACCGCGACGTACATGGCCAAGGCGATGGAATTGCGCGGACTCATCACACGGGTGCAGCCGGACGAGGACCGTCGAACGATCGAACCTGTCCTTACTGCGCGAGGCCAGCGCGTACTCTCGACTGCCCTGCCGCTGTTTAATCTTGCCTCGACCCGAAGGCTCTTCAGCTTCACCACCCACGACGAATGGTTCGGCTTCACCGATAGCGCGGCCAAGATCATTGAAGGTTTGGAGCCCCCGCTCGCCGTACTCGCCAGCGACATTCGGTGACACCTTCACTGATATCCCCTGCCCTGCGTACGTACGAACCGCCTTGGTCGTGACAGCGGGAGTCTGTGCGTCTTGATCCGAAATCGCCAACCTGCCTCGCAGTCGTTCCAATCGGAACTACTGGGCGTGATGAGGAGCGGACGCGCACCTGTTCACGCTCAAGCAGGGGTGGTGAGTGGGTCCTTCCGAATGGGACCAATGATGAGCCGGCCCCTATGAAAAAATACTGCTGCGACTTGCGATTGTCTGGTGAAGTTGCGGGCCGAGCGGCCTGCTCACGTGCCCCGTCTACTGGACGAGACTCGTGAGATCGATGGACATTGGTTGGTGCGGCGTGCCGACATAGATCTCTGTCGGCCCATTACTGCGCCAGCCGAGGTACTCGAAGAAGCGCACATTCGATACCTGTACATGAGCCTCCATGACGGTGCCGCCCAACGCCGCAGCGGTACCCACCGCCAACTGCACGAGATCGACCCCTAGACGCGAGGCCCGGTGCTCCCGCTGCACGGCGAGGCGGTCGCCCTGCCAGCGGTCTGGACCGGCAATCGGATAGATCCGAACGGCACCGACCATGCGGCCATCGACCTCGCCGATCAGGTGGATGGTCGAAGGATGGTCGTCGCGCTCGTCAACATCAGTGAGCGGGAACAGCTTCTGGTCGCGAACGAAGACCTCGTGCCGAACCGCGAAGTGGCCCTCCCGCTCATGCGCGAGTTGCGCAGCGCGAACCCTGAGGTTGACGTGCGAGAGGCCAACTGCCGCGCTCATGAGCTTGGTCGCGGGCCAATCTGCAGCGGAACGGTGCGCGGCGCGAGTGGCTCAAGGGACTTCAGCCCCGAGCACGCCTGGCAGCGAGCGCAGCCAGCCTTCGCGGTCCCGGCATTCATGCCCCGCAGGGTCATATATGCCTGAATGCGGCGGTAGATGGGCTCGACATACTCGCGTGAGGGAGAGGGCCAGTCCTCCATGAGTGATCCGGCAACGGGCTTCAGGGGCACGACGAAGGGGTAGACGCCGATATCGATGGCACGTCGCGCACCCGCAATGGTGACCTCGGGATCCTCACCCATGCCGAGGATGACGTAGGTCGACACCTGCCCCTCGCCGAAGACCTTGACGGCCCGCTCCCACGCGGCAAAATACGATTCGATCCCGGACGCAGCCTTGGCTGGCGCGACGCGTGCGAGGACCTGTGGATCAAATGTCTCGACGTGAATGCCGACCGAGTCGATGCCCATGTCGCCGACCTCGTTGATGACATCGAGGTCGAGTGGTGGCTCGAATTGGACTTCGACCGGCAGGCCACTTGCCTCCTTCACCGCCTGACCGCAGCGTCCGACGTAGCGCGCCCCGCGGTCGACCCCGCGTGAGCTGCCCGTCGTCAGGGTCGCATCAACTGCGCCGTCGAGATCGCGTGCGGCTATCGCCACCTCAGCGAGCATCGCCGGGGTCTTCTTCACGATCGTGCGGCCCGACTCAAGGGACAGTCCGATGCCGCAGAAGGTGCACTGATCGTCGTTGCCCCAGTAGGCACATGTCTGGACCACGGTGCTTGCGAGCGAGTCGAGGTGGAGCAGGGCGATCTGCTCGTACGAGATGCCGTCAGCGGTCTTGAGGTCGTAGAACCGAGGACGCTGCTCAGCCCGTGCCGATGCCACGCGCACGTTATCCCGATAGATGCCGTATCCGTCGTCCTCCGCCTTGAGTAGGTAAGGGGAGGCCGCTGCCGTTGCGTTGCCTGTCGGCGCCGTTACGGGATAGCCCTCGATCCACAGCATGCCGGCGTCAGTTGGTCCGGCTCCACCGGAGCGCCGCTCCATTTCTGCTTCGACGCGCAGGCCCCGTGCCTGAACGTCCATTATCAGGCTGCTCACATCCCATGAAGCAGGCGTTCCCGCGATCGCACGGCCATCTGCCTCAATCGATTCGAGAACCTGTGCATAGTCCAAAATTGCTGTCATTATTCCTCCGGGCGAGGCCGTCGAGCAGCGCCCTGACGACGCGTGCATTCATCTTAGGAGACGAAACTTCATCTTCAGTGCACTTTAGTGAAACTCAGTCACACTCATTGGCCGTCCAACGCCTGCCTCAATGCCGCCGCTTCGTCGAGCCATTCCTGACGATTGTCACAATCGATGACCATCGACGAATCCCCCGGCCCCTCATGGAGTAACTCGATGCGAAACCGGGCGTGCCCGGTGAGCGCATCGGGCGAGATCGTCCGTACGAGTCGAACGCCGGTTTCCAGGTGCATATCCACCCATCGCTGAACCGTCGCGAACCCAAGGGTGCTCACATCCGGGGCCTCGAGCGCGGCCCAGGTCTCCCCAGCGGCCCTCGCCTCTTCTATCGCCCGATCACTCGAATGAATTGCCGAATCGGCCCGCAGAACGCGATAACGCTGGGCAAGGGCCGCATCGACCACCGCCCCCTCGTCGAGGTCAGCGAGGACGATTGCCTGCTCGCTCGCTATCCCGCGAAGCCGCGTTAACGCCTTCGGGCGGAGGAGTTCGAGGTCCTCCGCCGAGTCACCGGAGCCATCAAGGTGACGAGACAGGAGGCCGATGAGGGTGACAGCCCGCTCGTATCGATCGGTGTCGACCATCGCGAGGGGGTAGATCTGGCGCTCGGCCGACTCGAGTCTGGCAACGAAGGCACTGGTTGCCTCTGGGGTCCATGCGTTCATGGCCCCATTGTGATGCACCATGTCAATCCATTAACTATAGTGTCGATCAAGTGTCGTATGACATATGGTCTCTGGACGCTTTAGGGTCCCCTCGGCGAAAGGCGCTCCGTGTCTGACAAGCACCCATCACGAACGGCGGTCATCGCACTCGGAGGGAATGCGATCACCCTCGAGGGCCAATCCGGCACCTATGAAGAGATGCTCGCGAACTGCCAGGCAATGGTGAAGTCCATCGCCGCAATTCACGAGGCTGGCTGGCGAATCGTCATCACCCACGGGAATGGGCCGCAGGTGGGAAACCTCGCGGTGCAGCAGGATGAGGCGGAACTTCTCGTACCGGGTCAGCCGCTCTACGCGCTCGGAGCGATGACCCAGGGACTCATTGGTCACCTCATCGAGACGGCGCTGCTCAACGAGCGAGGCCATGACATCGGCTCCATCGTCACTGTCGTGACGCATGTCGACGTCGACCCCCAGGACCCCGCGTTCGGCAACCCAACCAAGCCAATCGGCCCCTTCTACACCCTCGGGCAGGCTGAGGAACGCTCCGCGCGCACCGGGCAGCCGATCGTCGAAGATGCCGGCCGCGGCTATCGAGTAGTGGTCGCCTCCCCTCGCCCGCGGCGCGTGCTCGAGCGAGACGCAATCACGTCGCTCGTCGCGCAGGGATTCATGGTTATCGCGGGCGGGGGTGGCGGCATCCCGGTCGTCGATGATCAGGGGACGATTCGAGGGGTGAACGCCGTCATCGATAAGGACCGCGCCGCAGCGCTGCTCGCAGCCGAGTTGAAGGCCGATGCCCTTGTCCTCGTGACCGGCGTCGACACCGTCCTCCTAGATTTCGGGAAGCCGACACAGCGGGAGTTGAATGTGGTCACCGCTGACGAGATGCGCACCCACGCGCAGGATGGTCAATTCCCGGCGGGCAGCATGGGCCCGAAGGTGGAGGCCGCGATCGACTTCGTCGACGCACGCGATGGCGTCGCCGTCATTACGAGTGCGAACCTCATGTCCGCCGCACTCGACGGCCTCGCTGGGCCCGGCACGCACATCGTAAGGAGCGTCCGCTCATGACAAACACCTTTGCCATCCACCTGTTCAAGGACACCTACCTCGACTCCGTTCTCCAGATGTCCGGGACCAGAGTTCTCGAGGAGAGCGACGGCGTCACGTGGGGATCGTCGGCGATGGCCACCCCAGCGAACATCGACACCCTCCTTCAACGCGGGTTCCGCGCCGACGATCTCGACGGTGCGAAGCCCGGTGATCTGTTCATCGCCGTCGAAGCCTCCGATGAGACGGCAGCGTCTGATGCCGCCGCACGCGCTGAGGCTGCCATGTTCTCAAGCAGGCGGGCGACAGCCCCCGGCGCCGACCAGACACCTATCTCACTCGACCAGGCGCTTCGCCTCGAGCCTTCCGCCAACATCGCCATCATTTCGGTGCCCGGAGACTATGCCGCACTCGAGGCGAACAAGGCACTCGGACGCGGCCTCGATGTCCTCCTCTTCAGTGACAATGTGAGCCGAGCCGATGAAATTGCCCTGAAGGACCATGCCGCTGCTCGTGGACGACTCGTCATGGGTCCGGGCGCCGGGACTGCAATGCTCGCCGGCATCGGACTCGCGTTCGCCAACGTCGTATCGCCCGGGCCCGTTGGGGTTATTGCCGCCGCTGGCACCGGAGCCCAGGAGGCGATGGCCCTGCTTGACCGCTGGGGTGTCGGTGTCTCTCAGGTCATCGGACTCGGTGGCCGGGATCTCAACGAGGACATCGGCGGGCGCATGGCAGCACTGGCCATCGAAGCCCTCAAAGCCGACCCCACAACCGAGGTCATCCTGTTCGTCTCGAAGCCCCCGGCTCCCAGCGTCGCGCAGTACGTCATGTCGCTCGCCGACGGAATCCCAATGGTCGCCGCATTCATGGGGGTCGACCTCGCCATGGAGGCGCCTGCCGGGGTCGTCCTCGCCGACACCCTCGAAGGCGGGGTCCTACGAACCATGGAACTCCTCAAGAGGGGCACGCCGGATACCTCGGTGACCCATGGACCCACGATCGCGGAGGCGATCGACCGGCTCCCCGCCGAGCGGACCCTCATCCGGGGCCTGTTCTCCGGAGGGACCCTGTGTTACGAGGCCCTCGTCCTCCTCGGGAAGACCTATCCACTGCCCGTCTACTCGAACACCCCCATCGACAAATCACTCGGGCTACCGGCGCCGGATGGCGCGTCAGTGCTCCTAGACCTCGGCGAGGAGGAGTACACGAAGGGGCGTCCGCATCCGATGATCGATCCGATGGCCCGCATCGAGCAACTCGAGCAAGCAGCAGCCGACCCGAGGGTCGGCGTCATTCTTCTCGACGTAGTCCTGGGACACGGAGCCCATCTGGACCCTGCTGGCGTCCTAGTACCGATCATCCGCGAGATCATGTCGGATGGGGGACCCCAGGTGGTCGCCTATGTGCTCGGCACCGATCAGGACCCGCAGCCCTACGGGGCACAGGTTGCGAAGCTCGTTGAGGCCGGCTGCATCGTCACGGAGACCAACGCTCGGGCGGCCATCGCCGCCGGAGCAATTGCCTCGCGCGACCGGGTAAAACGTAGTCTCTCCCTGTGACGTTTCAGGGTCGGCTCGGCATCCTCACCTATTCGACGAAGCCACGAGGGGGTGTCGTTCATTCCCTCGAGCTCGCCGAGGCCCTGCAGGCTCGCGGCAACGACGTCCACCTCTTCGCCCTCGGTGGACCCGGCGAGTCCTTCTTCCGACCGACGTCGGTCCCCTTCACCCTCTTCCCGGCCATCGAAGGGGCGACAACCCTCGATGACAAGGTGTTCGCATCCGTCGACTCGATGGCACGCGGACTCGCCACGACCGCTGCGGCCTTCGACCTCCTCCATGCGCAGGACTGCATTTCAGC
>CAMAWO010000223.1 GCA_945861925.1 Bifidobacterium breve
CCGGGTACATCAGGGCAGAGTCCCTGTTGTGCTTGGCGTCTGGGCTTCGGCACAGCCCGCTCAGTTCGCTTCTTTGAGTGGTGACCTTCTTGCTGCCGACCGAAGGGAGGCCACAGGCGGTCTTTGCCTTCGCGCCAAATAACGCGCCACACGGGGGAGGCGTTGCTGCGATTGCGCTCTTCTATGTAAGCCACGGTGCCCCCGAGTGTATGAAGGAAATGGAGGTACCGAGACAACAGCGTGCCCCCCAGTTTTAAGTTGGGGGGCACGCTGTTGTTGATTTCCCTCATACAACTACGTGTCCGAGGGGGGACTTGAACCCCCATTCCCCGTAAAGGGAACTAGCACCTCAAGCTAGCGCGTCTGCCAATTCCGCCACTCGGACGTGGTGCAGCGTGTTGCTGCGGCCGTAAGCATACCTGCCCGCGCCGATGCTGAGCGACCGGCTCCCGCCTACGTGGTGCAAGATGGCGTCATGCCATGGGAACCGCTGCCTGAAGCCGAGGCTGACGTCGTTGATTTGACGCAGGCGCTCATCCGAATCGACTCGAGCAATTACGGCGACAGTCCTTTGACCATGGGGGAGGCTGAGGCCGCGGACTATTGCGCGGCCATGCTGCGCGAGGCCGGTTGGGACCCTGAGGTGTTCACGACCACGAGCACCGCTCGAGCCGGCGTCTACCTTCGGGTGCCGGGAACCGATGCCACTGCCCCGGCGCTGCTGCTCCACGGCCACATCGACGTCGTGCCGGCGATCGCATCCGATTGGAGCCACCCGCCGTTCGCGGCGGAGGTCGATGAGGGCTTCATCTGGGGTCGCGGGGCAGTTGACATGAAGGACATGTGCGCGATGATCCTCGCCGTCGTTCGGGCATGGGGTCGCACGGGTGTCCGCCCGCGCCGCGAGGTCGTCGTTCTGTTCCTCCCGGACGAGGAGGCCGGTTTACGTCACGGCTCCCAGTGGCTCGTCCGCAATCGTCCCGACATGTTCGAGCGGGTGACTGAAGCGGTTGGTGAAGTCGGCGGGTTCTCCCTCACGGTCCGCGACGACCTTCGGCTCTACCCGATCCAAACCGCTGAGAAGGGGATCCGCTGGCTGCGACTGCGGGCCTCTGGCCGTGCGGGGCACGGCTCGATGATCCATGACGACAATGCAGTCTCGGCACTATGCGCAGCGGTCACGGCGGTGAGCGGTCACTCCTGGCCGGTTCGACGTACGAAGACTGTCGACAAGTTCCTCGACGAGCTCGCCGATGCCTATGGGGTCGATGTCACCGGGGCAGGCATCGAGGAGGTTGTTCGCACCCTCGGTACGTTCGGCGCGCTTGTCGGCGCCACGCTGCGCAACACGGCGAACCCGACCATGCTCGATGCCGGCTACAAACACAACGTCATCCCCACGGAGGCCACAGCATCAATCGACGGCAGAGTCGTTCCCGGATTCGAGCACGAGTTCGATGAGACCATCCGCGGACTCGTTGGCGACGGCATTGTCGTCGAGACGGTGGTGAGTGACATCGCGATCGAGGCGCCCTTTGATACTGCAACGGTCGACCTCATGGCATCGGTCCTTCGCCAGGAGGACAGCGCGGCCCGCGCCGTGCCGTACATGATTTCCGGTGGGACAGACGCGAAGTCGTTCTCAACCCTGGGAATCGCCTGCTACGGATTCTCCCCGCTGAAGCTGCCCGCCGACATCGACTACTGGCGGATGTTCCACGGGGTCGACGAGCGGGTGCCGGTAGACGGGCTGCAGTTCGGCGTGCGTGTGCTGGACCGGTTTCTGCGGGCCTGCTAGCGCCGCTGCGCCCAGCCGGCCTCGGGATAGCCGAGGGGTGGCGCCGAGACTTCGTCGAGCGCCCTCAGGATCTCTTCGGGCAGCTCGAGCTCCTCGGCGGCAAGGGCAGCCATGAGCTGATTATTTGTGCGGGCACCGAGGATGAGCGCGACGACCCCGGGCCGGTCGCGCAGCCAGGCGAGCGCGACCTCAGTGGGGGAGGCGCCCAGACCGTCGGCAGCGATGGCGAGGGCATCGACAATGCTGCGCCCCCGCTCGTCGAGGTAGGCCTGAACCCAGCCAGCGGTCTCGGTATTGGCACCGCGTGAGTCACTCGGCATCCCGTGCCGGTACTTGCCGGTAAGGACCCCTCGACCGAGAGGCGACCAGGCCAGAATGCCGAACCCCAGTGACTGGGCTGCTGGGATGACCTCCCGCTCGATGCCGCGCTCGAGGAGCGAATACTCCATCTGGGCTGCGACGATCGGCGTACGGCCCGGCACTGCCCGCTGCCAGGTCGCGGCCCGGGCGGCCTGCGCGCCTGAATAATTCGAGATACCTGCGTAGCGCGCCCGGCCCGATCGCACGGCCTCATCGACGGCGGCCAGCGTCTCATCCATCGGGGTCATCGGATCCCACGCATGCAACTGCCACAGGTCGACATGATCAGTGCGCAGGCGGGTGAGGGACTCGTCGAGGCTGCGCAGGATGTGCCCCCGGGAGGTGTCGAACCTGCGCTCCAGCCCTGCCTTGGAGCCCGCCTTCGTCGCGATTACGACTTGATCGCGTGCCTCGAACTCCTTGAGGAACTCGCCGAGCATCTGCTCGGCGACGCCATCGCTGTAGACATCAGCGGTATCGATGAGGGTGCCGCCTGCGTCGAGGAATGCGGCGAGTTGGTCTCGCGCGTCAAACTCATCGGTACCGCGCCCCCACGACATCGTCCCGAGGGCGAAGCGACCGACCCACAAGCCGGATCGTCCGAGGGGTCGCTGCTCCATAACAGCACGCTACTCGGCCCGGGGCGTCCGCCGACCGCAGGTGCCCATGGGCATAGGCTTCCCAGCATCTTGAGGAGGCACATATGCGCTTGGGCGTGAATCTCGGCTACTGGGGAGCCGGAAACGATGCGGAGAACCTGCAACTCGCGAAGGAGGCCGACCGGCTCGGGTATGCAGTTGTGTGGGCAGCGGAGGCGTACGGATCAGATGCCGCGACCGTGCTCACTTGGATCGCCGCTCAGACCACCTCGATCGATGTGGGAGCAGCTGTATTCCAGATCCCGGGCCGCACACCCGCGAATACAGCCATGACGTCGGCGACCCTTGACAGCCTCTCGGGCGGCCGATTCCGACTCGGCCTTGGCGTCTCAGGCCCACAGGTGTCCGAGGGTTGGCACGGTGTCCGCTTCACCAAGCCCTTGCAGCGCACCCGTGAATATGTCGCGATCGTACGGATGGCCCTCGCACGTCAACGGGTCTCCTTCGACGGAGAGTTCTTCACGCTGCCGCTGCCAGACGGGCCGGGCAAGGCTCTCACCCTCACCGTTCACCCCGTGCGCGAGCACATCCCGATCTACCTCGCTGCGATCGGCCCGAAAAACCTGGAGCTTGCTGGCGAAATTGCCGATGGCTGGCTCGCGATCTTCTACTCCCCGGAGCATGCCGCGGATTCGATGGCGCACATCCGCGCCGGCCGGGAGCGCGCCGGCCTCACCCTTGAGGGCTTCGACGTCGTGCCGGCCGTCCCGGTCGCATTCGGCGACGACATCGCCGCGTGCGCGAACATGATCCGTCCGTACGCCGCCCTGTATATCGGTGGGATGGGGAGCAAGGAGACGAACTTCTACAACCAGCTCGCCAGCCGCATGGGATTCGAGGCTGAGGCCGACGAGATTCAGACGAAGTACATGGCGAAGGACTACCGCGGGGCTGGAGGGTCAGTGCCGCAGGCATTCATCGACCAAACCTCGCTCATCGGACCGCGCGAGCGTGTCCGCGATCGCCTCGCCGCCTACTCCGAGGCAGGGGTTACGACCCTCACCGTCAGCCCGATCGCCCCGACCCTCGAGGAGCGCACCGCCGCTCTCGTGACCATGAGCGAGATTCTCGTTGAGGCGGGGCTGGACGGCTAGTGGTTCCGATCTCTTGGCTCGAGGCTGTCGTTCTCGGACTCGTCCAGGGCATCACCGAGTTCCTGCCGATCTCGTCGAGCGCGCATATTTTCGTCGTGAGCCAGTTACTCGGTTGGCAGGACCCCGGCGCTGCGTTCACCGCCGTGAGCCAGATCGGCACCGAGCTCGCCGTCATCGTCTTCTTCAGACGTGATATCGCCCGCATCATCACGGTGTGGGCAAGGTCGCTCGTGAAGCCCGCCCTGCGCTCGAGCATCGATGCGCGAATGGGCTGGTACATCATCATCGGAACCATCCCGATCGCGGTGCTGGGCCTGGTGTTCTCGCACCAGATCGAGACCGCGGCACGCAACCTATGGCTGGTATCGGGCACGCTCATTTTCTTCGGCATCATCCTCGGCGTGACCGATGCCCTCGGCCGTCACCAACTCGCCGTTGCAAACCTCAATGCCAAGGACGGCATCCTCTTCGGACTCGGCCAGGCCCTTGCGCTCATCCCCGGCGTGTCGCGATCGGGAGCCACGATTTCTACCGGCCTCGCTCTCGGCTACACCCGGGAGGCATCGGCTCGCTACGCATTTCTCCTCGCCATTCCGGCCGTCGTGGCGTCGGGACTCTATGAGGCGACGAGGATCAGCAGTGACCCGGTGGTGGCCTGGGGACCCACCATCCTCGCGACCGTCATCGCCTTCATCAGCGGGTTCGCCGTCATCGCCTGGCTGCTACGGTGGGTTACAACCCGCACATACCTGCCATTCGTGATCTACCGAATCGTTCTGGGCGTGCTCCTCATCGTGCTCCTCATGACCGGCGTGCTCATTGCCTGAGCACCACGCTGTCGTCTGTCAGAGCCAGCCTGATCTTTTGAATGCTCGCTAGAGCGCCAATAGTTGTCAAAAGCCTGTCACTTCTCGTCACTAGCCCCTCTAAGGGATCTCTTGATGACAAGGAGTAATGACATGGCATACGCAGTGAAGCGTGCCGGTGGGTTCTCGGGGTACTACCGGGACGTGCACGGCAAGCGATGTTCGGCCGGGATCTTCCCGACCAAGGAGGAAGCAGTCATCCGTGCCCGCGACCTTGAGGGGTTGACCCCGGTGGAGCGGGCGCAGGTATCGGGGACCGCTCCCGGTGGCGGGACCTACGCCGAGCACTTCGAGGTATGGCTCATCGACGTGAGGGTGAACGGCGGGCTGGCGCCGCGTTCGTGGATCGCGTACGAGAACCACATCCGCAGGCTCGTCCTGCCGCTCATCGGGGACCGTCCGGTCGCGTCGCTCAACCAGAAGGTGATCCGCGAGATGTTCGCGGTGATGACCCGCAACGGCGTGGGGCCGCACATGCGGTTCCAGACCAAGTGCGCCATCGGCCGATCGCTTCGGGAGTTGGTGCCGTCGGTGCTGGCGGCCAATCCGACGCACGGCGTCAAGATCGACCGGCCCGGCCTGTCCGGTCTCGGAAGATGGGACTGACGAAGTGGCGGAGGGCGACACGCCTGACGACTTCGGCGACTTCCTCCGCAGCGCCATGGAGTCGTTCGGGATCGACGTCGACGCATGGCTGGAGGAGCAGGACAGGCTCGATCGTGAGCGGGCCGCGGAGTCCTGATTGACGAATGAGGTGATTGGCGTGAACGACACGCAGGTCGGGTGCGTGCACGGCGTTGATCGACCGCGATCAGGTGTCCGGATGGCACGAAACCGGGGACGATCCGCGGCGCTTGAACTGGCCTTGAAGTTCGTCGCACCGGTGTGTCGCACGGGGGCTGCGAGCCCTTCGTAAACATCTTCAAGTTGAATGGAACCATTCCGGGTTATGGTTCGTCAAAGAGATCTGAGGGTGACTCGCATCCCCATAGTTACAGAATGGAGAATGACGTGAGAACACGCATGAAAATGCTGACCGTGGGGTTGGTGCTCGTTACTGCTGCGGTGGCGGGGTGCTCGTCGACGACAAGTTCGTCCGGGGCGGTGCAGGACGACGCTTCCTCGGCCCCGGCGTCATCGTCTGCGGCCTCGACTGGTCCAGCCCCGTCGCCTGACCCGGTCAGTCCCAGTCCCGGGCCGACCGGAGCCACGGCAAGCCCGGTTGCGTCGCCGACGGAT
>CAMAWO010000224.1 GCA_945861925.1 Bifidobacterium breve
CCTCGTAGACGCGTCTCACAAAGGCGAGATCGTCGGCGGTGTCGACTGTCCATCGAAGCGATGAGAGGTCGGTGTCGCCCGCAAAGTTCGCCAGGGTGAACCTCTCCGGACGCCGGTAGACCCCTAGCGTCACATGCTCGCGCTCGGCAGGGTCGGTACTGATCTCGGCGACCTCGGTCAGGATCCTGGCCCTCACGACCTCCACGTCGAGCCCATCCGGGAATGTCGGCGTGAGCGTATTCGAGCAGTAATCGACATCCGACTCCATGAAATGGTCGATGACCGCGTCGATGACGCCAGGCGACGTAAGTGGACAGTCGGCCGTCAGGCGCACCACCGTGTCGGGCGCATAGGCGGCGATGACACCGACAAAACGGCTCAAGACGTCGTCGAGCGCACCGCGGTAGACGGTGAGGCCCTCGGCCTCTGCCCACGCGGCCAGTGGATCATCGGACGGATCCCTCGATGTGGCGATCACGAGATCATCGACGCGGCTTGCACGCCGAATTCGTTCGACCTGCCGGGCAATCATCGGCTCTCCGAGGATCGGGGCGAGGACCTTGCCCGGCAGCCTGGTCGACGACACCCGAGCCTGCAGGATCGCAGTGGTTTTCACACCGGCATTCTTGCAGTTCGCCGCACCGTGTCATCCCATTGTGCTCCAGCGTGCGTTCCCGTCACCGAGACTAGAGTTCTTCGAATGTGCGCAAGGACTCCTTGAGTTGCTGCGGGGTCGTTAACGGCGGAGGGCCATCGTGGGGTTTGAAGTTTGGGTCATGGCGCAGGTCACGAGGGCTGCGTCCTGCGACGAATCGGAGCCGGGGGCATGACGGACGTGGCGTCATCCGTCACTGAACGTGCGACGTCCGAGTCTCGGCCACGCCGACTTCTTGAACGTGCCGTCGTATTCGTCCCGGTGCTCGTCCAAGCGCTCATCGTCATCCGGGAGTTCTCGCAGTGGAAGCCGGTTTGGGCGTGGTACGCCGACCCCGGATACCAAAACCTGCTTGCCGGCGCATCGCTCATCTCTGGCGGTAGCCCGGCTCTCGTCTACCACCCCGGCACTTCTTTTCAGTGGTTCACCGGGATCGTGGAACGCCTCGCGTTCGTGTTCGTTGGGGATGGCTCATTCTTCACCAGTGTCGTCGGAGACCCAGAGTCATACACGCTTGCAGTCGGCGTTGTGGTGGCCGTCATCTTCATCGGATCCCTCTCGTTCGCGGCGTGGCGAATGGTCAATCTCGTGGGTGTCTGGCCAAGCCTTGTCTTCCAGTTGCTCATCCTCTGGGGGCTACCGGTCATCGCCAATGCCCGTTACCAGCTCTGGCCGGAGTCGCTTGTCCTCTCCTGCGCTGTCATTGTCATCGCGATCCTCGTTCCGTTGCTGCTCCCACGACCGTCCTCCCCCTCGTTGCGGCTCGTCATCACCCTCGGAGTCGTGTGCGCTCTTGGTCTCACGGCGAAGATTCTCTTCGTCCCGATCATCCTCATGTGCTTGGTCGTTCTTCCGGTTCGTCGGTGGATCGCGTACCTCAGCGCCGTCGTTGTCACGACGCTCGTCGTACTTCTCCCCATTCATGATCGCTGGCCCGACATGTGGCAGTGGTTTGCGAACATCTTTACCAAGCCCGGTCGCCATGGGGGTGCCGGGGATTGGTCGCCGATCCACAACTTCGTCGAGGGCAACCTCGCCCTCGCCGGCTACTACCGCTGGTCCGTTCCCGTCGCCGTCTCCCTCGTGGTCGCCACGGCAGTCGTGGCCTTCCTGCAAGCGAGACGCGATTCGATATCCGTTCGCCCAACCGTCGCCGTGATTCTCGCCGTGACGTTGGTCGTGGCGGTTACTGCGAAGCAGAGCGAGGTGCGCGACCTCGTGCTCGTGGTCCCGCTGCTCGCGCTTCTGGCAGCGCACTTGGTGCAACGGGGGCAGTCCCTGCCGATCCCCCCTCGCGCATCCTTGGCTGTTGGCGTGGCGGCAACCACGGTCGCCTCGTTCCTCGCCCTACACGGGATCGTCCACCACGCGAACTTCGACAAGGAAGAACAGCGAAGCATCGCGAGCATCGTTGACGACGCGAGGCTCGTCGACTCACTGGTCGCGACGGGGTCCTGGGCACAGGGCTACAACGTGTGGACAGTGCAAAACGCGCTCATGTTCGGATCGAACGACGCGCTCATGCTGCGTTTGGAGACGGCGGATGATCTCATAAATGCTGAGGTGCGCCAGAAGTATCCCAATGCCCTCTACTTCGACCTGTGGAGCCGAACCTTCCAGACGATTGATGAGGCGTCGAAGCTGCGGGTCCTAGCCTGCGGGGAGCTCCAAGATCGGTTGGCACGAGGCCCGTTCGGGATTGTCGTCGAAAGTGCCGGGCACGTATTGGTCGACCCCGAGAGCGGTGAGATGGTGCTGGCCGGCGGAAGTGCAACCTTTGATGGCCCGACTCCTGTCGGCCGCTACTTCTCCTACCGCCTGACGAATATCTCCTGCGGTCAATGACGGATTACCTACGGCGCTCGTGACCCACGCTTGCGTCGCTCGCTCATTCCGTACTTGACGATGCAGCGAACCGCTGACACGCCATCCTTCCAATTGATCTTCTTGCCGTCTTCATAGTTGCGCCCCGAGTACGAAATCCCGGCTTCGTACATCCGCGCACCGCGCCGTGCCAGCTTGATGGTGATTTCAGGCTCGAAGCCAAATCGATTTTCCTCAATCGTGATCGACTGAATCCACTCGCGGCGGAAGACCTTGTAGCAGGTCTCCATGTCTGTGAGGTTGACGTTCGAGACCGCGTTGGACATGAGCGTGAGGAACTTGTTGCCAACGCTATGCCAGAAGAAGAGCACGCGATGGGCATCGCTCGTGAGAAAGCGAGATCCGTATACGACATCGGCAGAATCGTTCTGAAGTGGAGCGAGGAGGCGCGCATAGTCGGCCGGGTGGTATTCGAGATCGGCGTCTTGAATTCCAACGTAGGCAGCCTGAGCTCGAGCGAAGCCAGTTCGCAGCGCGGCTCCCTTGCCCTGATTATGCGAATGGCGAAGCGCGATGACGCGAGGATCGTCGATGGTGGCGATGAGATCGGCTGTTCCGTCCGTCGACGCGTCATCGACGATGATGAGTTCAGCCACAAAGGGCTGCTCCAGCACTCGCCCAACTGCCTCGAGAATGGTCGCCTGCTCATTGAACGCCGGCATGACAAGCGACAACGACGGCTCTGGCGGAGTCATCGCTTCGCGCATATCCATGGCGCAACTATAGGACGGGCTGAGAGCGGCCCGAGGGGCTCGCGAAGCCAGGACCGCTCACGCGACCCGTGGCCAGCGGCGCGGGTCCAGGAGCTCGAGATCGCCCGATCCGCATGCCTGCCAATCGTCACCGACAGTCGGTGCCCTCCAGCTATCGGCGATCTGGATCAGCTCTGCAGCACTCGTCACGCCAACGACCACAACATCAACCCAGTCGAGCGACCGGATGAACGAAAGGGACGCATCCAGGGGCGTCATCCCCCGCTGGATGCATCGCCGATGAAAGCCCTGTACATCCGGATGCTGCGCCAGTTGAGCCGTCGAGGTCGGATCGAGGAGCAGGCCCTGGAGGAAGACGCTTCGGACCTGAAACTCTGTGCCCATCGACCGCAGGAGATTGACGGCGCCCGACCCGACCAGCCGTTGGTCGAGCACGCTCGTGGGCACCTGCACGGCGCCGAGATCGGCACCGAAGATCTCGAAGGCGCGTTCGAGGTCGCGCACCTCATAGGCAGAGATGCCGACGCGGGCGACCATGCCGCGCTGCTGGGCCTCCCTGAGCCCGTTCGCGACCGCCTTGGCCTCGTCATTCGTGAGGTCGTACCAGTCGTGCACGAGGCAGGCATGCACCTGCGCTACGCCGAGGTCGCCGAGGGATTCGGCCAGCTGTTCACCAACCGGCAGGTCGGCCGCGGCGCCGCCGAACACCTTCGTCGTCACGGCGAACTCGCCGGCCCACGGCCTCATTCGGCTCTGGGCCCTGCCATATCCCTGCAGCGGGTTTGTCGTTCGGTGGGTATCGGCGTCGCGAAGGCCGCGCTCGAGCGCCGCAGTGACAATGTCGGCAACATCGGTGTCGCTCAACTCGCCCTTGGCATTCGTGATGCCGTAGCGGGTGCCCCATTGGGCAGTCCCGAGCGAGAGACGAGGCCCGGAGTAGCTCACATGGGCACCGTTGGCCGCTCGAAGAGCGCGACGCCAGCCATCGCCGACTCGATCAAATCGATGGCAGCCTGGTCGAGGTTGACGCTCAGCGCAGTCACGTTCTCGCGGACCTGCTCCGGGCCAGACGCTCCGATGATTGCGGACGACACCGTCGGGCGCCCCAGCACCCAGGCGAGCGCCAGTTGCGCCGTCGTCACGCCTCGAACTGCCGCAACCTCCCCGAGGGCCTGCACCGCGCTGAGGACCTCGTCACGCATCCACCTGCTGATGTAGCCGGCGCCCTCAGCGTCCGTCGCCCTCGAGTTCGCCGGCACCGGGGCGCCCGGACGGTACTTTCCGGTGAGTACCCCCTGAGCGAGCGGCGACCAGACGATCTGGCCGATCCCGAGCTCCTCGCAGGTCGGCTGAATCTCGGGTTCGATCACTCGCCAGAGCAACGAGTACTGCGGCTGATTGGCCACGATGCGGTCAACGCCCATCTCATCGGCAATGTGGACAGCACTTCGGATGCTCGTTGCGCTCCACTCGGAGACGCCGACGTAGAGGACCTTGCCCTGGCGCACGAGATCATCGAAGGCGCGCAACGTCTCCTCGAGCGGTACGGAGTCGTCGAACCGATGCGCCTGGTAGAGGTCGATGTAGTCGACGCCGAGGCGCCTCAGCGAATCCTCGACAGCGTGCACGATGTGCTTGCGCGACAGGCCCCGTTCATTTGGCCCCGGGCCGGTGGGCCAGAACACCTTCGTGAGGATTTCGACCCCGTGCCGCGGCTGGCCCTTGAGCGCGAGTCCGAGCAACTCCTCCGCCCGGCCGCTTGCATAACTGTCGGAGGTGTCGAATGACGTGATGCCCTCATCAAGGGCTGCGTGCACCGTGGCGATGGCGCGAGCATCGTCGACCTGCACACCGTGGGTGGCCCAGTTGCCGAGGGTGAGAGCGCTCACGCTCAGCCCGCAGCGTCCAAGCCGCCGATACTCCATAGCAGGACCCTATGGCGCCACTCCGGTGAGTGGGTCTGCAGGCGCACCGCTCGGCAATGGGCCTGTCTAGACTCCACTGTCATGGAGACGTGGCTGGTAACGGGCTCCCGGGGCTTCCTCGGGACCAACGCAGGCGTCTTCCTTCAGGGCCGGGCGAGTCTCGTTGGTCAGGCGCGTGTCTCTGCCGCGTCAACGCTCTATGAGCGCATCATCGCCCTCGACCTGCGCGACGCCGCCGATATGGCCCGCCTCGTCCGCGAAGTCCGGCCCGACGTCATCTTGAACTCGGCCGCGATCTCTGGGCACGAGACCTCCGCCAACGACCCCGAGCAGGCCTACGCCGTCAATGTCGTCGCCGCCGGCGCGATCGCCGAGGCGGCCGCTGACATCGGCGCCCGAATGGTTCACATCTCGACCGATGCCATTTTCACCGGGCAGACCGGCAACTACTCGGAGGACGACGAGCCCGAGCCGTTCTCGTACTACGGCGAGACCAAGTTGGCCGGTGAACAGGCTGTGCGCAGTGCCGTCGAGGACCATCTCATCGTCCGCACGAACTTCTTCGGGTGGAGCGAAACCGGGCGCAAGTCCGTGCTCGAGTTCTTCGTCAACTCCCTGCGCGCGGGCACCAGCGTCCGGGGCTACCCAGACTTCATCGTCACCTCGATCTACGTGCAGTCGCTCCTCGACGCGATCTGGCGCCTCGGCGAAGCCGGCGCAAGCGGCACCCTCCATGTCGCCTCGTCAGATGCCCTCTCGAAATTCGATTACGGGATGCTCGTGG
>CAMAWO010000225.1 GCA_945861925.1 Bifidobacterium breve
CGGCACCCGCTAAGCCAGCCCTCGACAGCGAATTGTTGTAGATAAAGACCCTGAGTCACCTTTGCAACGTCATAGAACGTCTGAGGATGATCGGCGTGCTCATCGTTAATCATGGACGCTTCCAGAAGGCCGACCTCAGTCGCAGCACCGGCAGCCACCACGAAAGGATTCCCACCAAGTTCGAGCGCCGCAAGCAAAACTTGAGCAAACCCGAGCACGTTCAGTCGAATGTCTTCCTCAAGGGCGGCCCGCGCGCGGTAGGCACTCGTTTGACCAGCCAAATGAATGACTACGTCCGGAACCATTAGTTGAGCCGAAGGTCGGTCTTCGACGCCAATGTTCCACGTCACCCAACGGTGCGGGAAGAATTTCGGCGGGGAACCTCGCCCTATCCCGATGACTTCCATCTCGACCGCTGTCAATTGCCGGCAAAGTTCGCTCCCGATTTGGCCGCTTGCACCTGTCACCCAGCAGATCATCCATTTGCCAATCGGTAGTGCCTCAAACTGGGACCAGGTCACGAACAAAGAGCAAACTTCGGGGTTCGAGGATACAAGAAAGGTCTCCAGTAGATGCGGAAACCCGCGGCTCAAGTCCACCGCCGAAACTCTTTGGATAAATCCATTCGCCAACCAACGTATACCCCAACGAAGCCAAGTCCAACTCAAGCTCCTCGACGCAGGAGAGGCGACAAGGAATCACGTCTCCGTAGTAGTGCTGCAGACAAAAAAACTCTGCCTCAGCGGCGGTTTGAAAGTCATCGAACAAAATCATCTTGGGTTGGAGGCGCCCAAGAAGTTCGAGAAGAAATGAATTATCTGGTAGGTACTGCAGGGCGCTATTCGTGTAGAACAAAACATTGAGACCCTGTGCCTGCGCTTCCAATGAATTAGCATGGGAAAAGAACTTCACCTTCTCGTCCGTTGGGAATTCGTTACAGAAGGCCTGGGTGATCGCCTCCTGCTCAATGATGATGAATTTCTTCAATTCGCACTTCGTGGGGCCGGCAAGAATTTCGTAGGCCCAACCGCTTCCACCGCCGAAATCGATAATCGTCTCTGGACTCCAACCCGCCGCGAACAAAGGTAAGTTCGTGTGTCTCGGAGTCTGGCCATTCCTTGCACTGACGAGCATCTCCCGCTGCCGCGAAAGCCATCGATGAGAGTCAAACCCGGTCGCATTCACGTTAGCCCTGGTGATTTCCATGGCTGCGTCAAGAACTTCAGCCCAGCTGCTAAAGCAGCCGCTCCAAATTGTCAGCGGTGACTCCTTCGACGAGTCAATGCCCACCCTTTGATCATAACCTTCCCACCATTTTCTCCAAGCGTATTGAGGGTTGCCTTCCATCGCCGCGCATCCAAGAGCGTGCGGTAGTGAAACTAGATACCGTGAAGAGTAACGGACCGTCTTTCGAATGAGGCTGGGGCGTCTCAACTGGCTGTAGCAATCAACACTGGGTCAAGTGCCTGGGATGGAGTCCGCCATTGGAGTGTCTTTCGGGGCCTGATGTTCGGTCGGAGGGCGATCGCGTCGCAGTCGTCCTGAGTGAGGTTGCGCATGTCGCGGCCCTTGGGCAGGTACTGGCGCAGCAGTGCGTTGTGGTTCTCGTTACTGCCTCGCTGCCAGAGCGAGTGGGGATCGCACAAGAAGACCTGCACCCCCGTGTCGACGGTGAAGGCGGCGTGGTGGGCCATCTCCTTGCTCTGGTCCCAGGCAAGCGAGCGCCTCACCTGGTCGGGCAGCCGGGCCATGAGCCCGGCCAGCGTGGCGCGAGGGTCGATCGCGGTATGCGTGCCCGGGGGCCGGGCGAGCAGGACGAACCGGGTCGTCCGTTCGACGAGCGTGATGCACGCCCCCTTGCCGACCCCGCCCAGCAGTAGATCGTCCTCCTTACGTTGTTGTTGCTGCCGGCTCGCGTGTGTCATAGCGTGTCGGCCGCCCTCGGGCAACGGCTATGACTGAGTTGTCTCCCTGCCGCATGGACGGCTCACTGGGAATGGCCGCCCGTTGCCCGCAGATGGCTCGACCGCTGATTGAGAGTTGCGATTTCGATCGCTGGGCAAGGACGCGACGGCGTGGTCATCGATAGGGGCGAACGCATTCCAACGAGCGGAAGGGACAGGACATGTCGGGACTGTGGGCCGGGATCGACGCCGGCAAGCGGACGCATCACTGCGTCGTGATCAACGGGGAAGGAACGGTCGTGCTGTCGACCAAGGTTGCCAACGCGGAGGCAGACCTGCTTGACGTCATCCAGGCGGTCCCCGTCCTTGCCGACGGGCACGACGTCTGCTGGGCAACGGACCTGGCCGACGGCTGCGCGACGCTGGCGATCGCGCTGCTGGGCGCTCATGACCAGCAGGTCCTCTACATCCCGGGCAGGGTCGTGCATCACGCAGCCGCGACGTACCGAGGCGATGGCAAGACCGATGCCAAGGACGTCAGGATCATCGCGGACCAGGCCCGGATGCGCACCGACATGCAGCCGGTCCGCGTGACCGGCCAGGTCGCGCGGGGCCTTCGGCTGCTGACCTCGCACCGCTTGGACGTGGTCCACGACCGGGTCCGGGCGATGAACCGGCTCCGCGCCACGCTGCTGGAGTACTTCCCTGCGCTCGAGCGCTCGTTCGACCACTCCAAGAACAAGGCCGCGCTGACACTGCTGGCGCACTACTCCAACCTGCAGGGCCTTCGACGCATCGGCGTCACCCGGCTCACGGATGGCTGAAGGCACCTGGCTGCCGCAGCAGCGCGGCAGTGGCCAAGGCCGCGGTCGACGCCCCCGGGGCACAAGCCACCGCGCTGCCATCCCAGCAGGACGGCTCAATGCTGGTGGTCAAGCTCGTGGCCACGATCATGGCCATCGACAACGAACTGGCAGGCATCGACGCGCAGATCGCCGCGCACCTGCGCCGGCACCAGGACGGCGACGTGCTGCTGTCCATGCCCGGATTCGGGCCCATTCTCGCAGCGACCTTCCTCGCCCAGATCGGCGGAAGCCTGGACGCATTCGACGACGTCGGTAGGCTCGCCAGCGTCGCCGACCTGGCCCCGGTTCCCCGCGACTCCGGGCGCATCAGCGGGAACCTGCACCGGCTACGGCACCTCGACCGCCGACTGCTGAGGACGTGCTACCTGGCCGCCCTCTCGAGCCTGAATAGCAGTCCCGCATCGCGGGCGTTCTACAACCGCAACCGCGCCGAGGGCAAGTCGCACAAGCAAGCGCTCATCGCCTTGACACGAAGGCGCATGAACGTCATCTGGGCCATGCTCCGCGACCACGCGCCCTACGTCGAACCCGCCATCTCCCTGCCGATAACCGCTTGACAAATTCATTGAGATTCCCAGTGCCCCGGAACCGCGCGGTCGCCGCCCGCGGCCCGCCGGTCGGACAGCGGCACCATGCCGGTCAGCCTTCCGCGCCGCGGGGCATCGGCATCCTTGCGGGGCCGGCGAGCGGGACGCCCGGTTCGCAGGTGCGCCGCCACCTCACGGCGCAGCTCTCCTCGGGACTGCACGTACAGCGACTGGTAGCTCGTCTCGTGGCTCACCCGCATGGCCTCGTCGTCAGGGAACGCCAGCGGCAACATCGCCGAGATCTGCTGCGGGCTCCAGTCCGCCTCCAGCCATCCGGTCACGATCCCGGCCAGCGGTCCCACCTGCCGGCACTCCTTGGGCCGCGTGCCCTGCTCGGTCGCGGCGTCATGGGCCCGACCGGGCCGGTACTCCCGGGGCCGTACGCCGAACCCCTTGCGAGAACGACCACGCGGCCCCGGCGTGTCCACCCGCTCCGGCGCCAGCTCCCGGCACACCGTAGGCGGATGGCAGCCTGCCATCGCCGCGATCACCGTCTGCGGCAGCCCCTGCCCGATCCCACGAGCGATGATCTCCCGCTGCTCCAACGACAACCGCATGCCCGGCATGACTTCCACCTCCGGAAGAAACCTATTTGCATGAACCGATTGAAACCGCTCAGGCGATTCACCCAACCCAGTGAAATGGGCGGCGCCACCCAAGGAGCAACTTGTTACCGGGGATATTTGCCATCTCCGGATCAGGCCTGGATAACGCAACATCGGAGTTCATTGACAAGAATCAAACCTCGCCCACCGCGCTCATTACATCGACCGAGCCGCTGACTGCAGTGACAGCAAGTGGAGGTCCTGAGGATGAGCTCTCGGGGTAGATAGGCCCGTGAAGAGTCGTCCTGCACCCGGGGCCGACCCGTGCTAGGCGAAGGCATTGCCCTCAAGTGAGATCGTCACGATGTCTACGGGGATCGAGTTCTTGATCGCGAGCCTTCCAAGTCCGTAGCGTCTTGAAGCCCGCGTAAAGGGTCTTCATGGACGACGGATGTACCAGAAGCGCCTTAATCCCGAGCCACGCGGCTAATGGAATCTGATTCCTTGGCCAGTGACGCCACAGCCGGGGTACAGGTTGTGAAACAAGCCCGAGGGTCCAAGGCCACTGGACCATGTTGGCTGGGGCAAAGTACGTTAAGCGTCGCGACTGAACCTCCTCGGAGGTCGTAGCTTGGTAGCCCAATTTCAATTGCCCATTGAACCCGACGAACATCGCGAGCATAGTGAGCGGCTCGATGGTTTGAAATCCCCCACTAATGATTAGTTCATCCTTCAAGAAGATGAGATTTGATTGCGTCTGAGCAACGGGGCTCATAGACAACTCCGACAGCACCCGGATTGCGGCTGAAGCCGAATTTCCCACGTTTTCGCCGGGGAAATTTGAATAGACGAAGTCAACCGGAATCGTGCGGTTGTACTCAATAACAATGCACTTGGCAGAGAACCGGCCGATCGTTGACACAGCGGACAGGTCCTCCCCGTCGATATCGACGGATATCAAGTCCACCTCGTCTGGAAAGTGGGCAGATGAAAGGTAGTCAGACAGGCGCTCACCAGGCGCATCCCTGACAAAACCTTTGGCTGCGACGTGTCCATTCAGCTTCGCATAGTCTTCCAGCACATCAAATCTCTTCGGGTGAGGCTCAATGAGAAGGCAGCGCCACCCTTGGTCGGCCAGAAGTTTTGTGTTGGCCCAGCGCACACCATCCCAAGCCCCGAATTCAACTGCAATTCCGCGCTCCACCCCTAGGCGGAGAAAGATCTCTTGAAGGATTCCGTCCTCTCCGTATTGAGAGTGAACATTGAAAGCGTAGCCGTTCAAATCAGGCAAGAGATCCCCTTAAAGATGGTAGGGGTTCACGATACTTGAAAGAAGCGTATGTATTCATGAGCAATCATCAAGGAGCCACCCGATCAATTCAGCGATCGAGAGTTCACCGTGCTTCCCGAAGCTGTCCAGGCTGCTGACGGCCTTGCGAAAGTTCTCCGCGATCTTGTCGATGAAGCCCTTTCCGAACTCGCGGTTGACGAGCAGAGTGCGCGAAGATGTATGAGAGCACGTGCGAGCGAGCGAGAAATCTTCGTCGCCTATAACGACAACGCTCAACTGCACATTCGACGAAGGCTCTTGCTCCCTGACGAGGGCCACCACTTCGGCGCTTCAGGTCAGTGCCCAACATCGCAGAGTCAGTCAGGTACTGATCAGCAAAGTACTCGAGTCGCGAGAGCTGCCCCCTGTCGCGGGCCAGATGATCGTCACGGGAGCCGCCGGTGATCGTCAGGTAGCCGCGGCCGATCGGCCGTAGTGAAAGCCGGTCAATGCAGTATTCGCCCCATCTGGCAGCGACGCGATGATCTCTAGTCCGAAGTTACGAGTCGTGTTTGAGTCTTTTCGGGTCAAATCGTGCGAGCGGTAGGGCGTTTGGGCTGCGACACGCCGATTAGTGTAGACACGAGTATGGTGGCTTTTGTTAGTCGTTCATGATAGATTGCTGTTGTGACTAGACCGGGTGGGGCGATGCACGTGGCGACGACACGTCGTCAGCACGGTGACAAGGT
>CAMAWO010000226.1 GCA_945861925.1 Bifidobacterium breve
TGTCGAGACCGGGGATCTTGTTGCTAAACATGCCTAACTCAAGACTGCACTGCGACACATGCACATCCGGCTCGCCTGCATTCATGTCGCGGTACGCCTGAACCGCAATTGCCAGCAGCGGCGAGTCCGGCCGGTAGGGGAATTCGGCAGCGTCTAGGCCGTAGGACTCCACGACCACGCCATCGCCGGCCAGAGTCGCCAGCGATCGCACCCGGTCCAAAACCTCATGCTTGCGCGTGGTCATAGCCGAGGTGATGGTTGACATCAGTCGGACGCCCTCATCCGTCTCACGAATGGTGCCGAGGTTGTTGGACGTCTCGACGATGCCGGGCACCTGCAGACTCCAGCTGATCACTCCGTTGGGGATGAGCGAAGTCAACTGCGAGAAGCGAATACCCGCTGCCGCAGAGAAGACACGCGACGGAACCTCGGCGGAGTCTGCCTCGAGTCGGATACCCGGCTCCGCAATGCGGTATTCAGCGCCCAGGCTCTCGCCGAGCACCGCGACGATGTCACAGACTTTCTGCACGTCGTCCGGGCGCACGACAACCACCGCCTCGGCATCCATCGGAATTGCATTGTTCTGCGCGCCGCCGAAGGCGCGAGCAATCCGGGCATCCGTGGCGCCTTGAATCTCATTAAGCAGTCGAGCCAGAACCAGGACAGCGTTCGCGCGCTCAAGCTGAATATCGAACTCACAGTGGCCGCCGTTGAGGCCGCGAACCTTGAGTAGCAGTGCCTGGTTGTGCGACGAAGGCGCGGCTTCCCACTCCGCCGGGATATCCACGGTGAAGGTGATGTCACCACTGCAGCCGGCGAGGATCTCGTGATCGGTGATCCAGTTGAAGTCGATCATGCGCTGCCCCTTCAAGCGGGACGTGTCGAACTGCGAGGCGCCGACCTTGCCCTTCTCCTCCATTGCCGTGAGAACGGCCTCCAAAGGCGGATGCGGAATCTCCGTGGATGCGAGAAGCGCCAGAATGTACGAGACGCCGATGCCATTATCTGCACCAAGCGACGTGCCGTCTGCCTTGATGTAATCGCCATCGACCACCAAGGTGATCGGGTCATTTTCGAAATCGATGATGACACCCTCATCCTTCTCGCACACCATGTCGAGATGGCCGTGCAGGATCAGAGGCGTCGCGTTCTCCAAGCCAAGTTGGCCGGGCTTGCGTACCAGTACGCAATTCAATTCGTCGCGCTCTGCCTCAAGTCCGCGCTCACGCGCGAATCCGACGACCCAGTCGGCCACGCGACGCTCGTTGGTCGAGCCGCGCGGGATTGAGGCGAGTACCTCGAAGTAGGCGAGCACCTCGCGGGGCTCGAGCATTGACAGAGTGGTCATGTTCGTGATTCCTTTTCTCGCGAGCGGATACCAGTGTTTTTAGACGGATTACTTGACTACGGCACTCGACTTGCGCTGAACGGTGAGTGCGACGGCCACGATGATGACGAGGCCGTACACGAGGCTTTGGGCCTCTGCCGGCACGCGGAGCACCGCCGACGCAATCGGGATCAAAGCGACGGTCAGGGCGCCGAAGATCACGAGGAGCGGATTGGTCGTGCCACCGGTGATCGCGGTACCACCGACGATGGCAGCAGCGATACCCGGAAGGAGCAGGTCACTGCCCAGTCCGAAGGATGACGCAGCACCGCCCTGAGCGATGATCATCACGCCCGCGAGTCCGGCGAAGAGACCAGAGATCGCGAAGGCCACGATCTTCACCTGCCGGTTGCCGATGCCGCTGAAGATCGCGCCGGTCTCGTTGAGTCCGACTGCCTTCATGGCCTCGCCGATCTTCGTGAACTTCATGACCAGCCACAGGATGATCGCCAGCAGCACGGTCAGCCAGAAGGCCAGGGGAAGCTTGAAGTAGAAGTTCCCGAAGAGCGGAGCGAGCATGTCAGAGTTCCCCGTGACGTACACCGTCGTCGCATCGCTGATGACGAGGGAGGCTGCCTGCAGGATTCCGAGGGTGCCCAGCGTCAAGGCGAAGGACGGCACCTGGGTGTATGCGACGATGAAACCGTTCACTGCACCGATTGCCGTGGCAATGACCAGGGACAGCACAATCGCGATCGGGCCGAGGTTTCCAATCGTCATCGCAAGGATCATCGCGGAGAGCACGGCCATCGCAGCATTGGAGAGATCGATGCTGCCGATGTTCAGGACAGTCGACTGACCCAAGGCGACGAGCAGGATGAATGTCGCCTGCAGCGCCAGAATGCCCGGACCTCCGCCACCGAGGAAGGCGGGATTGCTGATCAGCACCACTGAGAGAAGTGCTAGGCACACGGCGACAGGTCCGACCGTCTGCCAGATGCCACGCGCTGAGATCTTCGGCTTTGAGGTTGCGTCCTTCACTTCGGCCTCCTTGGGCAGGACGACGGCATGCTGGGTGTCGATGCTCATGGCCTCACACCATCCTTTCAAGGAGATCAAGCGACGTCGTGGACTCGACCGAAAGGTCATATCGGGCTGTGATCTCGCCATCGCGCATGACGACAATGACGTGAGCCATGTCGAGTGCCTCCTCAAGTGTGTCCGCGATGAAGAGGACGCCCACCCCTGCAGCGCATGCGGCCTCGATCTGGGCGTTCACCGTTTCGGCTGCTCCGACATCGAGGCCACGAAGCGGGTGATCCAAGATGAGCAGCCTGAGGTTATCTGCCTTGAGCCACTTGCCCATGACGACCTTCTGCTGATTGCCGCCCGAGAATCGCTCGAGTCGCATCTCAGGATCCTGCGGGCGCACATCAAGTGCTTGGAACCACTCCATCGCCAGGCGTCTGCGTGCACGCGGTTGAAGGAAAGGCCCGACAGTTGCAGGTCCGGGGTTGGCAAGAACGAGATTCTCCGCAGCGGTCAGTCCGCCCACCATTCCCTCGACCTTGCGCTCGGCCGGCACGTACGCGACGCCGTTCTTGACTGCCTTGCGCATGCTCCAATGCCGAATGCTCGCGCCCGCGACCAGGATCTCGCCGGAGTCGTATTCAGCGGCGCCGAATACTGCGCGACACACATCCTCGCGGCCCGACCCAAGTGTTCCCACGATTGCGACGCACTGCCCGGGATGCACCGACAGGGAGACATCTCGGTACGCGCCCTTGCGGGTCAAATCCTTGATCTCCAGAACGGGTGCGATCTCACTTAGCTTCTTGCCATCCGAACGCTCGGGCGCACGAGCAGCGTGGCCGACCATGAGATGGAACAGCTCTTCCTGAGTGACCTCACCGATCGCGCGGTCGGCGACCATTTCACCGTGGCGCATGACCAGAATGCGGTCGCAGATGCGCATGACCTCGTCAAGACGATGCGAGACGAAGATGACCGAGCCGAACTCCTTCAGCGCGCGGATCTCGCGCTCGAGGGTGGCGGTTTCGTTACGCTCAAGAATGGCTGTCGGCTCATCAAGGATCACCAGTGGCGGCACGCCACCGGCGATTTCATCGACGCGCAAGGCTCGCGCGATCTCCACCATCTGGCGATCGACAAAGGACAGGTCACCCACGATGGCGCGCGGGTCGACAGTGGCACCGACCCTGTCAAGGATATCCCGTGCTTCACGGTTGAGGCGCTTCCAGCGGTAGAAGCCGAACTTGGTTGCCGCGTCCTTCTGGGACACCGCGTTCATGGAGAGGTTCTCCGCCACCGACAGGTTGGTCAAGAGCGACTGCTCCTGGTGCACCACGCCGATACCTGCAGCAACGGAGTCCTGTGGTCGACGGAACTTCACGACATGCCCGTGGGCCTCGATGGTCCCTGAGTCGGGCTGGTAGATGCCCGTCAGGATCTTCAGCAGAGTCGACTTGCCGGCACCGTTCTCGCCGATGAGGCCGACAACCTCGTTGCGCCGGACCTCCAGCGACACGTCCTTGACTGCAGGAACCTTGCCAAAGGCCTTCGAGATACCCGTGAGCTTCAGGGCAGGGGCTCCGGCAATCGGAGTGAGCCCCTCGAGTGGAGTGGTCGTCATTTCATGATCCTTAGGCGGCTGCGGTACGGCCAGGCGGCCACGACGATGGCGACGACGAGCACGCCGCCGGAAACAGCGGACTGCACGTTCGGGCTCACGCCTGCGTGAATCAGTCCGTTATTGATCACGGTGAGCATCAAGACACCCACGGCGGTTCGGGCTATGCCGCCCTTGCCGCCGCCGAGCGAGGTGCCACCGATGACTACTGCAGCGATCGTGAGGAAGAGGGTGCCGATGCCGATGCGGGCCGGCGATGACCCCAGGTTCATCGTGATGATGATGCCGGCCAGGCCACTGCACGCTCCAGCAATGGTGAAGACATAGATCTTGTAACGACTGACGGGGACGCCGTTGTCACGAGCGATCTGCTCGCTGTTTCCGATGGCGTAGGTGTAGCGCCCCAACCGGGTGTAGCGGCTGGCCAGGATGCCAAGAGCGACCACGACTGCGGCGAGCCAGAAAGAGTTGGGGATGCCAAGAAACTTGGTGCTCGGCCATGCTGAGAGCCCCTCATCGTCAAGGAAGGGCAGTTGATCGCTACCGAAGAGCAGGGTGGCGATACCGAACCCAACGAAGCCCATGCCCAGCGTGACGATGAAGGAGGGCACCTTCAGCAGCGTGTGGATAAGGCCATTGGCCAAACCGAGTGCAGCACCGAGGCCAATGGCGATGACAATCGCCCACAAGCCGAGGTCGGCGGTCATTCGACTGTTGAGCGAGAGAAGGACGAAGGCTACGCCACACGCACTCATCAGTCCCTCCACGGAGAGATCGATGCAGCCGAGCAGGATGACGAGGGTCGCACCCACGCCGATAATGAGCGGCACAGATGCCTGATCCAGGATCGTCTGGAGGTTGACGACCGTGGCGAAAGACTCTCGATTGATCAATGTGAAGATCACGATGAGCGCGATGAGCGCGATCACCTCGCCGCCCTTGCGCAGATCCAGCTGCCACGAACGCCTGTGGGAAACGTGTCGGCTTCGGGTCACATCGACCGCCGAGGACTCGGGGGCGAGTGTGGTGTTCGTATCGGTCATGTCTCCACCTTCGTGGTGAGTGATGGTCCGTCCGGTCGCGCGTCGCGTGTACGCGCGACCGGACGACACCAGTTCAGTTAACTACTACGGGAGCACCTCAGGGCCACCGGCGACCAGCGGGACCGGCTGGGTGTTCCAGGGGCCGCTCTTGATCAGGTCATCAATCCAAGCGGCCTGATTGTCGTCGTACTTGGTGTAATCCGCGAGGTTCTCAGGAGTCACGCAAGCGATCTTGAAGATGCTGTCGCGCTTCTCATTCGGCAGTGTGGACGGGTCAATCTGTCCGGTTGCCGCGAGATATGCGGTGTACAGGCCCATTGAAGAAGCCATGTATCCACGGTGGAAGGTCTCGCCGACGATGGGGTTGTCGGGAGCCTTCATGATGTCGATGACCGGCGGGTACAGGCCATCAGACGTGAACTTGACCTTGCCCTTGAGATCCGACTTGTCCACGGCCTCCTTGGCACCGATGATCATGCCGTCGTCAGCTGCCCAGATGCCCTTGATCTGGTCGCCGTACTTGGCAATCATGTTCTGGGTCTCCTGGAAAGCCAACTGCGGATCCCAGTTCGCGGGACGCACCTCGAGCAGTTCCACGTCGGGGAACTTCTTCAGCTCGTCCTGCAGACCAGCGATACGAGTCTGGCTGGTCGTGCTGTCCTGAACTCCACCGAGCGCGATGATGCCACCGGTGCCGATCGACTCCGCGAGAGTCTTCGCGGTGCAACGACCACTGTCGACGCCGCCGTGCTTCTGGAAGGCCACGAAGTTGTTGCCCTGGTCCCACGGCTTGTATTCGTCGGGCTTGTTCCACCAGATGGTGCAGTAGGCGTCAGCCTGCTTACACGCGCTGATGATCGGCGGGACGTCGGAGCTCGCCACAGTGT
>CAMAWO010000227.1 GCA_945861925.1 Bifidobacterium breve
CCGAACTGCATGTCCTTGCCGAATCGGATGGGCTGGCCATGCACCAACCGCATCATGGTGTCGTCGCGGGTGTCGCTGTCCTTGAGCGGCTCCCATGCGCCGTCATTGAAGATGTTGCAGTTCTGATAGATCTCGATGAGCGCCGTTCCCTCATGCGCTGCGGCGGCCGTGAGCACCTCGGTCAGGTGCTTGCGATCGGAGTCGATGGTCCGGGCGACGAAGGTGGCCTCTGCACCGAGTGCGAGCGAAACCGGGTTGAACGAGTAGTCCAATGAGCCCTCGGGCGTTGACTTGGTGATCTTGCCCTGCTCGGAGGTGGGGGAGTACTGCCCCTTGGTGAGCCCGTAGATGCGGTTGTTGAAGAGGAGGATCTTCAGGTTGACGTTGCGACGCAGGGCATGGATGAGGTGATTGCCACCGATGCTCAGCGCGTCGCCGTCGCCGGTGATGACCCAGACCGACAGGTCGGGACGAGAGGCGGCGAGTCCCGTGGCAATCGCGGGTGCCCGGCCGTGAATCGAATGGAGTCCGAAGGTATCAAGGTAGTACGGGAACCGCGAGGAGCAGCCGATCCCGGAAACGAAGACGATGTTCTCACGAGCGACACCGAGATCAGGCAGGAAGCTTTGGACAGCCGACAGGATCGCGTAGTCGCCGCATCCCGGGCACCAGCGAACCTCCTGGTCCGACTTGAAGTCCTTCGCGGTCTGCGGCCCATCGGCCTTCGGTACGAGGCTGAGCGCCGGGAATGTGTTGGTGGTCATGTAATCCTCACAGGCTCTCGAGGACGTCGGTGATGACACCGGCGAGCTCATCGGACTTGAATGGCATGCCTCGAACTTGGTTGTAGCTGATGATGTCAACGAGGTATTTCGCGCGGAGGAGCAGGGCAAGCTGGCCGAGGTTCATCTCCGGCACGATGACCTTGTCGTACGCCTTGAGGATCTCGCCGAGGTTGGCCGGGAAGGGATTGAGATGACGGATGTGCGCCTGCGCGACGTTGCCTCCCGCCGTGCGCACGAGTCGGCAGGCCGCGCCGATCGGCCCGTAGGTCGACCCCCAGCCCAAGATGAGCACCCGGGCCGTGCCGCTTGGGTCGTCGACTGTGATATCTGGAATCGTCCGAGCGATAGCATCGATCTTCGCCTGACGTAGGCGAACCATCTTGTCGTGGTTGTCAGGATCGTAGGAGATCGTGCCGATTCCGTCGGCCTTCTCGATGCCGCCGATCCGGTGCTCGAGGCCCTTGGTGCCTGGGATCGCCCATGGGCGAGCGAGTGTTTCCGGGTCCCGCAGGTACGGCCAGAACTCCTCGGTTCCGTCGGCCGCGGTGTGATTTGGGCCGGTGGCGAAATTCGGCTCGAAGGTAGGGAGTGACGCCGCATCGGGAACCAGCCAAGGCTCCGAGCCGTTTGCGAGGGAGCCGTCGGAGAGAATGAAGACGGGCGTGCGGTACTCCACCGCGATCCGTGCAGCCTCGATGGCCGCGAAGAAGCAGTCGGACGGTGACTGCGGGGCCACGATTGCGACGGGAGCCTCGCCATTGCGACCGAACATCGCCTGCAGCAGATCGGACTGCTCGGTCTTCGTGGGAAGACCGGTGGAGGGGCCTCCGCGCTGGACGTCGATGATGAGCAGGGGCAGCTCGAGCGATACCGCGAGCCCTATTGCCTCCGACTTGAGCGCGACGCCGGGACCAGAGGTTGTCGTAACGGCGAGCGCGCCGCCGTAGGCCGCCCCGAGCGCTGCACCGATGCCGGCGATCTCGTCCTCGGCCTGGAAGGTCATGACGCCGAAGTTCTTGTGCTTGCTCAGTTCATGAAGGATGTCAGATGCTGGCGTGATCGGGTAGGAGCCGAGAAACAAGGGCAGACCCGAGATTTCCGACGCTGCGATGAGCCCGAGTGACAGGGCTGGATTGCCGGTGATGTTGCGGTACAGGCCCGCAGGCATGCTCGCCGGAGCGACCTCGTACTGCACGGAGAACGCCTCGGTGGTCTCACCGAAGGACCACCCCGCCTCGTAGGCGGCGATGTTCGCATTCATGATGTCCGGACTCTTTGCGAACTTCGACCTCAGGAAGTCAAGCGTGCCCTGAGACGGCCTGTTGTAGAGCCAGCAGAGCAGGCCGAGGGCGTACATGTTCTTCGCCCGCTCGGCGTCCTTCTTGGAGATCGCGTATCCCTTGAGGGCTTCGACCGTCATCGACGTGAGTGCGACGGCGTGCACGTTGTAGGCATCGAGGGAGCCGTCGTCGATCGGATTCGACGGATAGCCGACTTTCTCGAGATTTCGCTTCGTGAATTCGTCAGTGTTCACGATGAGGTCAGCGCCGCGCGGGAGGTCCTTGAGATTGGCCTTGAGTGCGGCTGGGTTCATCGCCACGAGCACACTGGGGGCATCGCCCGGGGTCATGATGTTGTGATCGGCGAAATGCAACTGGAACGCCGAGACGCCAGGCAGCGTCCCGGCAGGTGCCCGGATCTCGGCGGGGAAGTCTGGCAGGGTGGAAAGGTCATTGCCGAGACCAGCCGTCTCGGAGGTGAAGCGATCCCCGGTGAGTTGCATGCCATCGCCGGAGTCACCGGCAAAACGAATGACGACCCTGCTGAGTTTCACGACCTGCTTGGTCACGGGGACACCTTCTCTGCGCGGAGCGGGGGCTCCATTGACTCGGCGACCACCGTGCCGCCTGATACTAGGGCGTCCACATTCTGCCCCTTGCCCACCTGGGATTGACGCGGGGGTGCCATGTGTCGCGAATCTTGTGGGTCGATCAATAGCCTTGACCCGTGACCCTCCACTCGCTTCCAGCCCTCGAGCGCAGGTACCGGGTGATGGGCCACCCCGAACTGCGAGTGGCAATCCTCGACGTTGGCCTCGCTTGCTGCGCCCTCGAGGTCGGTGCCGCGATCACTGCCGGAATGCTCGTACCGGAGGTGTCGAGCGACACCGGAGGTGACGGCTGCGTCGTGAGCGTCCTGCTCATCTCCGGAACCGTGACTGATGCTCTGGCACCCGGAGTCATCCGCGCCTGGGGAGCACTCGAGGATCCCAAGCTGGCTGTGTCGTTCGGAGCCTGCGCGAACACCGGAGGTCCCTACTGGGATGCGCCCACCGTGACGAAGGGGATCGACCAACTCATCCCCATCTCGGTCTACATCCCCGGCTGCCCACCGCGACCGGAGGCCCTGGTCGCCGGCCTCGTCCGCCTCGTCCGGCCCGCGGTCCTCACGCATTCGGACCAAAGCGGGGAATCCAGATGACGTCTCGGGGGCGGATTGACGTTGCACCGGCTGACTGGGAGCAGGTGGTGTCGGGAATGCAACGCGAGGGCTTCGTCCTGTTCGACTTCATCACTGCGGTTGATCGTGGCGCGACACTCGAGCTTGTCGCGAGGGTGGTCAATCCCGCGACCCGGGTACCAGTGATGGTCTGGACGACCCTGCCGGCGGACGCAGCCGAGCTCGCATCCCTGAGCGGCATCTACCTCGGGGCAACGTGGTGTGAGCGTGAGGCTGCGGAGATGTTTGGGGTGCGGTTCACCGGGCTCGGTGATTCACGGCCGCTTCTGCTGCGCGCCAGCCTCGGCGAGCCCCCAATGCGCAAGTCATCGGCGCTCGTCGCCCGCGCCATCCGGGACTGGCCCGGCGCCGCTCAATCGACCGACGACGGCCGTCAGGGCGCAAACCCCTCACGGCGACGCCAACTACCCCCCGGCGTCCCCGAGGGCTTCCTTCGAGATGACGCGCTGGTGTCAGGCACAACTGGAGACGAGCGATGATCCCCGCTGAAGCCCACGGGACCATCGCCCTGCGCGCTTCAGCATGCACCTCGTGCATGATCTGCGTGCGGGAGTGCCCCACGTGGTGCATCGAACTCGACAGTCACACCGAGCAGGTGAGCGACCCCGGGGCTCGGCGCCCGAAAACCGTGAATGTGCTCGACGCCTTTCGGATTGACTTCGGGCTGTGCATGTATTGCGGCATCTGCGTCGATCTGTGCCCTTTCGATGCGCTCGCCTGGTCACCGGAGCACGATCACGCTGCCACGACGGCCGCCGGCCTCGTCCAAGGAATCACGGAACTCGAGACGGCGTGGCCGCCGACGGGACCACCTACCGGTAATTGACGAACTGAACCGCGAAATCAAGGTCAGCGTCCTTAACGAGCGACTGAACCTCCTGAAGATCATCGCGACTCTTGCTCGTCACGCGGAGTTCCTCTCCCATGACCTGGGACTTGACGCTCTTGGGCCCCTCATCGCGGATGAGCTTGCCGATCTTCTTCGCCTGCTCCTGGCTGATACCTGCCTTGAAGGTCCCGGCGATCTTGTAGCCCTTGCCTGATGAGCGAGGCTCCTCGGCCTCAAAGCATTTCAGGCTCATGCCGCGTTTGATGATCTTCTCCTTGAACACATCGAGCGCCGCCTTGGCGCGCTCCTCCGTGCCGGAGGAAATCTCCACCCCGAGCTCGCCCTTCCACTCAATGGTGGTGTCGGTGTTCTTGAAGTCGAAGCGCTGGGCGAGTTCCTTGGCCGTTTGGTTGAGGGCATTATCGGCCTCCTGACGGTCGACCTTGGAAACGATGTCGAAGCTGCTGTCAGCCATTGATCCTCCTTCGTGGGAACACCATTGTGCTCCGCGGGAACGACCTCATTCTGGCGCTCCATGGGTACCGACCCCGATTGGGGTGCTCGACTGGGGGTGGCCTGCCCCCGGGCGAATGGCCTGACCACGGGGTTCGGTTCCGAGCAGCAATCGCCAGCGCATATGATTTAACGGCGCAACAGCAAGGCGAGGCAGGTTGCCCGAGCGGCCAATGGGAGCGGGCTGTAAACCCGTCGGTGAAAGCCTCCGAAGGTTCGAATCCTTCACCTGCCACGCGCACGAACGGCCCCTGAGCGGGGAACCCGCCCGGGGGCCGTTTTCGCGCTCGTGCACGATGGTGCCATGAATGCCGACTCCGACGCCGAGGACGATTACCGGAAGGCGCTTCGCGCTGGCCGGACGATCTACCCGGGGTTGCGCATCGGTCGGCCCGGCCGGGCGGCCACCTACTGGGTGACGATCGCGTTGCTGCGGGTCCTGCGACTGAGATGGAAGGTCACCATCAACGGGACGGAGCACGTCTCTCCGGGGGCCGCAATCCTCGTGGGAAATCACGTGTCTGCGCTTGATCCAGTTGTGTTGGTGATGAGCACCTGGATGCGCGTGACCGCCTTCACGAAGGTCGAGGTATTTGCCAAGCGCGGAGCCATCTTCTTCCGGCTCATGGGGCAGATTCCGCTGCGACGGGGCGACGAGCCCGCAACCCTGTGGGCGATGGACATGGCTTCCCGCTGCCTAGCGAACGGCAGCAAGCTCGGCCTGTATCCCGAGGGCACTCGTTCACCGGATCGCACGAAGCTTCATCGTCTCCACCGTCGCATTCTCGTTCCGGTGCTCCTCGCGCACCCCGAGGTGCCCGTCCACGCGATCGCGACTAGATATGACAGTCGCCCGTGGCGTCGAATCCGGGTGACGGTGAACATCTCCGCAGCCCTCGACCTGCAGCTCGGCCAAATGGGCCATGATCTCGGCCACATGGGCCATGATGAGGTCACGGACACCGTGCGGGATGAGTTGCTCAGGCTCGGTGGACAGACATATGTCCACGTTTTCGCTAGGGATGCCAAGTCTCAGCGGAGTCCGTAGAGTTCCGTCATTCTGCCATCCTTACCCGGTCCGCACACGATGCCCACGATGCCCAAGATGCCCACGATGCCCACGATGCCCACGATGCCCAAGACCCGATCACGTTGACAGCAGGAGTGAACATGAGCATCACCCGAAGCGCCATCGCGGCAGTGTCGATCACCGCTGGCATCGCCGGCGCCCTC
>CAMAWO010000228.1 GCA_945861925.1 Bifidobacterium breve
AGACCGGGTGGGGCGATGCACGTGGCGACGACACGTCGTCAGCACGGTGACAAGGTGTACGAGACGCATCTGCTGCGCCGCTCCTACCGCGAGGACGGCAAGGTCAAGAACCAGACGTTGGCGAACCTGTCACATTTGCCGCCCGAGGCGTTGGTGGTGATCAAGGCGACCCTGCGTGGACAGGTGCTGGTCCCCGCGGACGCCTCGGTGGAGATCACGCGCTCGCTGCCGCACGGGCACGTCGCCGCGATCTACGCGCAGGCCAGGGCGCTTGGGTTTCCGGGGCTGTTGGGGCCCCCCGGTCGGCATCGGGACATGGTCCTGGCGTTGATCATCGCCCGTGTCGCCCGGCCGGCCTCGAAACTGGCGACAACCCGCTGGTGGGCCGACACCACGCTGGCCCATGACCTGGGGGTCGCCGACGCGTCGACCGATGAGGTGTATGCGGGGATGGACTGGCTCGCTGGCCGGCAGGACGCGATCGAGGCGAAACTGGTCCGGGCGCACCTCACGGGCCCGGGAAACCCGGACCGCCTGGCCCTGTTCGACTTGTCCAGTTCCTGGGTGACCGGTTCGCACTGTCCGCTGGCGGCCCGCGGCTACTCCCGTGATGGGAAGAAGGGCCTGCCCCAGATCGAGTACGGGCTGCTGACCGACCCTGATGGGCGCCCGGTCGCGGTCCGGGTGTTCCCCGGGAACACCGCTGAGCAGGTCGCGTTCACCACGATCGCGACCGACGTGCGGACCACGTTCGGGCTACACGACATGGTGATGGTCGGTGACCGGGGAATGATCACCTCCGCCCGCATCGAGCACTTACGTGAACTCGGCGGGTTCGGCTGGGTCACCGCACTACGCGCCCCCGCGATCGCTGCCCTCGCCGCCGATGACGGGCCGCTGCAGATATCCCTGTTCGACGAGATGGACCTGGCCGAGATCACCCACCCCGACTATCCCGGGGAACGCCTGATCGCCTGCCGTAACCCGGCCCTAGCAACCGAGCGGGCCCGCAAGCGCCTAGCCCTGCTGGACGCCACCGACTCCGAACTGGCCAAGATCACCGCCGCCGTCACCGCGAGCCGACTGGTCGGCGCCGGTGCGATCGGGATCCGGGTCGGCAAGACCATCGGCCGATACAAGATGGCCAAGCACTACACCCTGACCATCACAGGCGACGAGTTCACCTACACCCGCAACCAGTCGGCGATCGACGCCGAAGCCCACCTAGACGGGGTCTACATCATCCGCACTACCGTCCCCGCGACCCAGATGAGTCCCGACAAGGTCGTGGCGACCTACAAGTCCCTAGCCCGGGTGGAACGTGACTTCCGCTCCATGAAAAGCATCGACCTGGACCTGCGCCCCATCCACCACTACACCGAGACCCGGGTCCGGGCGCACGTCTTGATCTGCGCCCTAGCGGCCTACCTCGTCTGGCACCTGCGCGCCGCATGGGCACCGCTGACATTCACCGACGAGAACCGCCCCGAACCCGCCGACCCCGTCGCGCCAGCCCGCCGCTCCACCGCCGCCGACCGCAAAGCCGCGACCAAAACCACCACCGACGACCTACCCGCCCGCAGCTTCACCAGCCTCCTCGACCACCTCGCCACCTTGACCCGAAACGACATCCGATTCCTCGACATCAACAACACCCCCATCATCAGCCAACTTGCGCTCCCCACACCCACCCAACGCCGCGCCTTCGAACTCCTCGGCACACCAATCCCACTGAAACTAAAGTAGACAGAACAACCACCCCCAAACCCCCCACAAATCCCTCACGAATCCCCCTACAAACCAGGCCCCAGACGCCGTAACTTCGGTCTAGTCTCCCGCGCCTGAAATACGGTGGGTAAGTTGCAAGAGGGCATGTGCCGCGAACCCGAAGCCCGACATCTGAGTTGATTGTCTGTGTCAATGATGAGGAGTGGGAGCAGTTGCTGCGCTGGCCGAGGCGGGCGAAGTCTTCGCAGGCTTTTGCGCTGCGGTCGCGGCTCGTGCTCGGTTGTGGCGATAGCCCGCCCCCGGTGATGTCGTCATGAAAAGGACAGCACCTTCATCGCGTAGATTTCCATTTTTGTAGGCGACCCAACAGGTGGCTGATGTGGCGGACGAGGGGTCGTGAGTCCTCGAACTCAACATCCCCGAGGGCATGGCCTCCGCCCGGTAACCGGGTCACCGACTCGTAGGTGAAGCCGCGTCGTCGCATCATGAGGCCGTATGAGACGGCACCGGGCCAGGAGCCGGGCTCAAGGTTGTCGAGTGCTTCGGACAGCTCAGCAGGGGTGTGGGGCAGCGCCGCGCAGCCGAGCTGGTCATAGGCGGAGGGGCCGAGGACGATGACGGGCTTGCCGGCGAATGCCGCCTCGACTCCGGTCGTTGATCCGTACGTGACGACGATGTCGGCCTGGCGCATCAACTCGTAGGAGTCGATTGGCGAGTGCTCGTCGATGTGGATGTCGGGGCGGGCTTGAGCGACTGCCGCGTGCCACTCCTCGACGTCGAGCTTGGGCTTCATGCGCTTGTGCGGGTGGGAGCGAATGACGAGCGTGTAGCCGTCCTTCTCCCGGCAGAGGTCGGCGAGGATCCTCAGGGCGTCAGGCTGATCTCCGATGAACTGGCTCCAGTCGAGCTCAAGCTCGGCAATCTCATCGCCTGACGAACTGAAGTAGGCCACGAGGCACTTGGTGTCGGGTCGCTCGATCGACGTGCCGCGCTCCTGCGCCTCGACGAACAGGGCGTTGTCGGGCGCCTTGTGGTTGAGGCGGTCGGTGAACCAGCTGCCGCCGACCTCGTCGCGCTCGTCGGCTGGCCAGGTGTCGTAGAGGCTGAGCATTCGCCGCTGCAGATCTGTCCAGTCGTGGGTGACGCTGTCGGTTAGGTCGAAGTCTGTGTCGATGCCGCCAGTGTCGTAGTAGAGGACGGGGACGCCGGCTGCTTGAGCTGCGGCCGAGGCGGCACGGTCGTGGAGGAACCGGCCGTTGTAGACGGCGACCGCGGTGATGCCGCGCTCGCGGATGAGCTGGGCGGTCTGATCGTAGGCATAGGCGTACGAGCGCGCGGCGAGGTGAAGGAGCCGGCGAGGCCAGTAGTAGGCGTCAGTGACGGGGGTATCGGTCAGGGTCCGCACCTGCAGCATGGCGCGGCCCATGGGGCTGCCGTAGTACTCGAGGGCCTTGATCTCCGAGCGGTTCAGGGCTCGGTCGATGTTGACCGGCTGAGAAGGGCGCCAGTGCCGGATCGGTGGCTTGGCCACTGCGGATCGGGGGATGCCGCCCGCGAGGAGTGCCTCGCGAACGCGCTGATCCCGTGCCGGTGATCGAAGGATTCGAGCGATGGTGTGGTTCGTCGACCAGCCCGTGTCGTGCATCGGGGTGCTGCCTCCCCAGAAGGCGAGGACGGGCTCAGACCCCATCCTGCTCAGGCAGGCTGCGGTGTCGGCGAGTGCTGCGAGGGCGAACCCCCACTGGGTGAACGAAACGAAGAGCACCCGACTGCGGGCATCGTCCGACAGCGCTCCCTTGAGGAAGACCTCAAGGGAGTCATGCTCAGCGCGAACCCCCACGCCCTGAGGCTATCGCAGGGGCACGCCTGCGCTGACGATTGAGGTGGAGCAGCGCCTTGGCGCTGAGGAGGATCTGCGACCGAGGGATCTTCGACTTGCCCCCCGTTCGGTCGAGGAAGTCGATCGGGGCCTCCTCAAGCACCAGCCCGTCGTTGTTCATCACTTCGAGGCACTCGATGAAGAAGGCATAGCCGCCGCATTCGAAGGTAGCGCGGTCGATGGACGACATAGCCGAAGGAGTGAAGACCCGAAATGAGGTCGTGTACTCGCTCAGGCCCATGGGCAGCAGCCGCCGCGCGGCCTTGTTCGCGCCGAGGCTGAGGAACCGTCGGAAGCGGGCTGCCTGATGCGAACCACCCCGATAGCGGGTCCCGATGACGAAGTCTGCGGAGTCGCTTGCCTCGATGAGCCGCGCGATCTGCGAGGGCTGGTGAGAGCCGTCGGCGTCCATGGTAACAACCCGGTCGTAGCCGCCGGCGATCCCCCGGTCGATCGCATAGAGGTGCGCGGAGCTCAGCCCCATTTTGCCTGGCCTCGTGTGCACGGTGAGCTGCGGAATCTCGGACTGCAGTCGCTTGAGGATCGCTCCCGTCTCGTCCGGTGAACTGTCATCGACGACGAGGATGTCGGCCGCGGGACGATGGAGGTGCACTCCTCGAACCCACGCCTCGATGTTCTCCTGCTCGCAGTAGGTCGCCGTGAAGACGAGTTCCGTTGCCATGGGCTACGGCTGCCTGATCATCGGGGTGATCAACGGTTCGTCCGCGAAAGCCTGCGCTACCCCTTGCTCCTGCGTCGGCAGGGGCGACCCGAGGAGGCCTGATGCGCGCGAGGTGTCAAGGGACAGATCGCGGCTCCTCGACGCAGCATGGGCGCCTGGGTCGGGTCCAAGCCGGGCGATGAGCCCGCTTTCGAGCCCGAACTGCTCCGCCACGAGCATCCCGTAATCGAATTTCGAGAGGGCATCTGACGAGGCGACATGGAGGGTGCCGCTTGCGCCGGCTTCGCCGAGGCGCCAGATGGCGTCGAGGAGCGACTGCACGTAGATCGAGGTGACGATGAAGTCTGGGTAGCCTCGGACGCTTGTGCCCGCGCGCAGGGAGTTGACGAAGAACTCGAGGACGGACTTGCGGCCGGTCTCGCTCCACCCGAAGAAGTTCGTGCGGACGATGAGATGGTCCTCGACAGCAGTGCGCACGGCCTGTTCACCGGCGAGCTTGGTCTCGCCGTAGTACGAGAATGGCTCGGGCTCGTCGTCCTCCGAGTAGTTGCCGGTCTGCCCGGTGAAAATGGCGTCGGTCGAGATGTGGATCATTCGGGCGCCGATGTCAGCGGCCGCCTCAGCGATCGCGCCGGCGGCGACGACATTGACGGCGTAGGCCTGCTCGGGGTCGTTGGCGGAGGTCTCGTGCCCGGAGATCGCGGCCGAGTTCAAGATGACGTCGGGCCGGACTTCGCGGACGAGGCGGGCCATCTCGGGGGCGTCGCGCAGGTCGAGGGCGATGATTCGTTCATAGAGCGTTGACGCGGCCGAGACGCGCGCCTGGCCCACGAGACGCGCCCGGCCTTGGAGGAAGACGCCTGCGTTGGTCCCGAGGAAGCCCCGGGAGCCGGTTACCAGCCACGTCTCCATGACAGTGGAGTCTAGACAGGCCCGTTGCCAAGCAGTGCGCCTGCAGACCCGCTCACTGGAAGGGCGCCATAGGGTCGTGCTATGGAGTATCGGCGGCTCGGTCGTTGCGGGCTGAGCGTGAGCGCCCTTACCCTCGGCAACTGGGCCACCCACGGCGCGCAGGTCGACGATGCTCGCGCCATCGCCACGGTGCACGCGGCCCTCGATGAGGGCATCACGTCATTCGACACCTCTGACAGTTATGCCAGTGGCCGGGCGGAGGAGTTGCTAGGAATCGCGCTCAAAGGCCAGCCGCGGCACAGGGTCGAGATCCTCACGAAGGTGTTCTGGCCCACTGGCCCGGGGGCAAATGAGCGGGGCCTGTCGCGCAAGCACATCGTGCACGCTGTCGAGGATTCACTGAGACGCCTCGGCGTCGACTACATCGACATGTACCAAGCGCATCGGTTCGACGACTCCGTCCCGCTCGAGGAGACGTTGCGCGCTTTCGACGATCTCGTGCGCCAGGGCAAGGTCCTCTACGTCGGCGTCTCCGAGTGGAGCGCAACGAGCATCCGAAGTGCTGTCCGCATTGCCGATGAGATGGGCCTTGATCGCATCGCCGCTAATCAGCCGCAGTACTCCCTGCTCTGGCGAGTGATCGAACCCGAGATTCAGCCGACCTGCG
>CAMAWO010000229.1 GCA_945861925.1 Bifidobacterium breve
CGAGGTCACGGTGACCGGCGCGAAGAACTCCGTCCTGAAACTCATGGCTGCCTCGCTGCTCGCGGTTGGCACGACCACCCTGCGGGCCGTACCCGACATTCTCGACGTCGAGATCATGGCCGAGTTGCTTCGCCGCCTTGGCTGCGCGGTCGATCACCGCCACCGCGCGGGCACCGTCGACATCACCGTTCCAGAGGACCTCGAGCACCGTGCCGACTACGACCTTGTCCGTCGCATGCGGGCCTCAATCTGCGTGCTTGGCCCGCTCCTCGCCCGTTGCGGGGCGGCAGACGTCGCGCTCCCAGGGGGTGACAACATTGGCTCCCGCGGGCTCGACATGCACATCGACGGCCTGCAGCGGATGGGCGCCGAAGTCGTCAACGAGCACGGCTACCTGCTCGCAGCGTCCGCTGGGCGGCTGCAGGGGGCGTCCATCTGGCTTGACTTCCCAAGCGTCGGGGCAACCGAGACCATCCTCATGGCTGCCGTGACCGCGAGCGGCACCACCGTCATCGACAACGCTGCCCGCGAGCCCGAGATCGTTGACATTTGCACGATGCTCACCGCGATGGGCGCGATCATTGACGGCATCGGCACCTCGACCATCACCATCGACGGGGTCGACGAACTCGTCGCGGTCGGGCACACGACGGTTGGTGATCGCATCGTCGCCGGGACGTGGGCGATTGCCGCCGCCATGACTCAAGGCGACATCATCGTGCGTCGGGCAAACGCCGAGCACCTCACCATCGCGCTCGACAAACTCCAGACAGCGGGCGCCGTCGTGACCTGCCTCGACGACGGATTCCGGGTCCAGATGGATCGAAGGCCGCGCGCCGTGGACATTGTCACCCTGCCGTACCCAGGGTTCCCCACGGACCTGCAACCCCAGTTCATCGCATTGAACGCGATCTCGGAGGGCGCGGCCCTCGTCACCGAGAACCTGTTCGAGGCGCGGTTCAGGTTCGTCCAAGAGCTTGCGCGACTCGGGGCCAACGTCCGCACTGACGGACACCACGCCCTCGTGCGCGGCCGGTCCACGCTGTCGGCGGCCCCCGTCGAGGCGACCGACATCAGGGCTGGCGCGGGGCTCGTGCTCGCCGGGCTCGTCGCCGAGGGTACGACCACCGTGTACGGGGTATCGCATATCGACCGCGGCTACGCGGGGTTCATCCCAGCCCTGCAGTCACTCGGTGCCGATATCTCTCGAGCGGAAGGCTGAGCAAACCGCGATTCTATGATCGGGTGGACTTCAGGAGCACCCGCGCTCGATCCTCGTCCGCGGGCCACACCATGACCCGCGGGCCATCGAGGGTCTGGGCAAGGGTCGCACGCAGCCCGGCAGACTCGAGTCGGCGCCTGAGTATCTCGCCCTCGACATAGTTGGGCGGCGACGCGACCGGCACGAGGAGTCCGTACTCCGAGTCGGGTCCGGCCTTGGCTGGAGGCGCGACAAGCGAGGAGCCGCGTTGCGATGACCACCGCAGGATGAACACCATGACCGCAATGCCACCGAATGCGGCAAAGGGGCCGAAGATGTACGAGTAGGAATTCCAAGCGGTCACACCCGTATCGTGCCCCCTCGGACCGATTTGCGCGACCGTGATTCGAGGCCCGGTACGGTTCCGGGGTGAGAATCGTCGTGGCCCGCTGTACGGTCAATTACGTGGGCCGGCTCACTGCGCACCTGCCGGAGGCGATCCGCGTGATCATGGTCAAGGCCGACGGTTCGGTCCTCATTCACTCCGACGGCGGCTCCTACAAGCCGCTCAACTGGATGAGCCCACCCTGTGTCACGAAGGTGCTACCGGCGGAGTTCGACACGGACGAGTCAACGTGGGTGGTGGAGAACAAGGCGGGGGAGCGGTTACTCATCACGATCCACGAGACCCTCTCGGAGAGCGACCACGCGCTCGGCATTGACCCAGGGCTGCAGAAGGACGGCGTCGAGGCGCATCTCCAGCACCTCCTCGCCACCCACGTCGGCATCCTCGGCAAGAACTGGTCACTCGTGCGCCGCGAGTTCCCGACAGCGATCGGGCCGGTTGACCTGCTCTGCAAGGACGGCACGGGAGCGACCTTCGCGGTCGAGATCAAGCGTCGCGGCGAGATCGACGGCGTTGAGCAGCTCACCCGATACCTCGAACTGCTCAACCGCGACCCGATCCTCGCACCGGTCTCCGGGGTGTTCGCTGCTCAGGAGATCAAGCCACAGGCGCGAGTGCTCGCCACCGACCGGGGCATCCGGTGCTTCCTGCTCGACTATGACGCACTCAAGGGGACGGACGACCCGACGCTGCGCCTGTTCTAGCGCGGGGTGCCGCGGGATCGCGGCACTCGCGAGGATGGGAGACTTCGCCCATGACGAAGACACAGGGTGCCGTGCGGCAGGTGGGCGTGATCGGACTTGGCACGATGGGTAGCGGCATCGCCGAGGTGATCGCGCGCAGCGGCATTGATGTCGTCGCCATCGAGATGTCGGACGAGGCGCTCGCGAGGGCGCAGGAGCGGATGACCGGCTCAACCGCCCGCGCGGTGAAGCGCGGCAAGATGACCGAGGCCGAGCAGGCCGCGCTCCTTGGTCGCCTGTCCTTCTCAACCGACCTCAATGACCTCGCCGGCGTTGACCTCGTGGTCGAGGCGGTGCCCGAGCGCCTCGAGCTCAAGAGAGAGATCTTCGCTGCACTCGACGTCATCGTCCCGGCGCACGCGATCCTCGCGACGAACACCTCCTCGCTCTCGGTCACCGATATCTCGGTCGCGACGGCGCGGCCGGCCCAGGTCGTTGGGCTGCACTTCTTCAATCCGGCTCCAGTGCAGGCCTTCGTCGAGGTCGTACGAACCGTGGTGTCCTCCGATGAGGTCGTCGACCGGATGGTCTCCTTCGCGACATCATTGGGCAAGCAACCGGTGGTTGTCGGCGACAAGGCAGGGTTCATCGCCAACGCACTGCTCTTCGGCTACCTCAACCATGCGGTCGCGATGTTCGAGCAGAAGTACGCAAGCCGCGAGGACATCGACGACTCGATGAGGCTCGGCTGCGGTCTGCCGATGGGTCCCCTCGCACTCCTCGACCTCATCGGACTCGACACCGCCTATGAGATCCTCGACACGATGTACAAGCAGGGCCGCGATCGACTGCACGCTCCGAGCCCGATCCTCAAGCAGATGTCGACAGCCGGGCTGCGCGGACGCAAATCGGGCCGCGGCTTCTACACTTACGAGGCCCCGCAGTCGCCCGTCGTCGTTGCCGATGCCCAGACTCCCGCCGCCTCGACCGCCGACTTGTCCCTGCGATCAATCGAGTCTGTCGGGGTCATCGGCTCGGGAACGATGGCGATCGGCATCGTCGAGGTCTTCGCCCGGGCCGGCATCGATTGCATATTCCAGGCAAGGTCCGAGCAGAAGATCGAATCGGTGCGCCGGTCCCTTGAGAAGTCGCTTGAGAAGGCGGTTCAACGCGGCAAGCTCGACGAGCCCGCACGTGACGCTGCTCTCGCGCGCGTCACCGGCACGACGCGGCTCGACGATCTCGCGAGCGTCGACCTCGTTGTTGAGGCGGTGGTCGAGGACATCGGGGTGAAGACGGCGATGTTCGAGAACCTCGATGAAATCTGCCGGCCAGGTACCATCCTCGCGACGACGACCTCAAGCCTCCCGGTCATCGACCTCGCGGCAGTCACGAAGCGTCCGCAGGATGTCATCGGCCTGCACTTCTTCAATCCTGCGCCCGTCATGAAGCTCGTCGAGGTCGTGAGCACCGTTGCGACGTCCCCGGATGTTGCCGCCACTGCGGTCGCGCTTTGCGAGCGGCTCGGTAAGCACCCGGTGCAGTGCGTCGACCGCGCGGGCTTCATCGTGAACGCTCTCCTCTTCCCGTACCTCAACGACGCCGTTCGAATGGTCGAGGCGAACTACGCGAGCACCGACGACATCGACCTCGCGATGAAGCGTGGGTGCGGATACCCGATGGGTCCGTTCGAGCTCCTCGACGCGGTGGGCCTCGATGTCTCGCTCGCCATCCAGCGGACCCTTTACCTTGAGTTCCGCGAGCCTGGTTTTGCTCCCGCCCCGCGGCTTGAGCACCTCGTCACTGCGGGCTACCTCGGGCGTAAGACCGGCCGCGGTTTCCGCACCTACGCCTGACCGGCGAGGACGGTGGAGACGGTTATGGGCCGAAAGAACCGAAGGCAGCCGGATCCCCCGGACTCCGTGCGGGGTCCGGGGGTCTACGGCCCGCAGAGCACCGAGGAGCATGCCGACGGTGAGTGGGTCGTGCGTCGGGTGACCGGTTCGGGTGCGACGAAGACCTATCGCTGCCCGGGGTGCGATCAGGAGATCCGTCCGGCAACCCCCCACGTCGTCGCCTTTCCGGCCGATGACTATGGAAACGTCGAGGATCGACGCCACTGGCATACCCCGTGCTGGCAGGCGCGCGGCCACCGCGGGCCGCGGACTCAGCGGTCGTCGAGAGGGCCGAGGTACTGATGCTTGAAGCCGAATGCATCGTCGCGAACTCAGTACTTCCTGCGCGCCGCGAGTCGCTCCGGCTGCACACGAGTGACGACCTGAGCCTCGTCGCTGAACTCGCGCTGCCCGCCGATGTGGCGCCGGTAGCAACGATCGTGTGCGTCCATCCGCTGCCGACCCACGGCGGCATGATGGACAGCCACGTCCTACGCAAGATGGCCTGGCGCCTGCCTGCCCTCGCCGACGTCGCCGTTCTGCGCTTCAACACGCGTGGTACGACGAGTGCCGCCGGCACGAGCGAGGGTGCCTTCGACGAGGGGAGGGGCGAGGGGCTCGATCTGCTCGCCGCGATAGGAGAGGTCGGCGCCCGCGGGCTTCCCGATCCTTGGCTCGTCGGCTGGTCCTTCGGCACCGACGTCATCCTTCGCCACGGCAATGTCGATCCAGTCGTTGGTGCGATCCTCCTGTCGCCGCCACTGCGGTTCTCGACCGACAAAGACCTAGAGTCGTGGGCGGCGAGCGGGCGACCGCTCACCTGCCTCGTGCCCGAACTCGACGACTACCTCAGGCCCGACGCGGCCCGTGAGCGGTTCGCGGCCATCCCTCAGTCCGAGGTCGTAAGTGTCGACGGGGCCAAGCACCTGTGGGTGGGGGAGACGTCCGTCTCGATCGTCCTCGGGGAGATCACCGCCCGGGTCGCCCCGGCAAAAGCACCTTTGCCCGCAACGTGGTCGGGCGAGATGACGAGATGGAGCGACCTGTGAAACCTGCCCGCTGCGTCGTACTGTTGCACGCCTTCCCCTGCGATGGCCGGATGTGGGCCGCCCAGGCTGATGCGCTTTCCGAGGCCGGGTGGGACCTCATCATTCCCGACCTACCGGGGTTCGGAGCGAGCGACGTCCTTGAGGCCGAGCCGAGCCTGGATCTTGTCGCGGATGTTGTCCTGCGCGAATTGAGCGTGCAGCGGATCGAGGGCCCTGTGCTTGCGGGTCTCTCCCTTGGCGGTTACGTCGCGATGGCGATGATGCGCAAGTCACCGGAACGCTTTTCCGCGCTCATGCTCTGTGACACGAAGGCATCGGCCGACACCGCACTGGCCCGGGAGAACCGCCACCGATTGGCCGAGGCTGTGGTGGAGGACCCGGCTGAATGCGGCCAGATCCTGCGCCGGTCGGTACTGCCGGGGCTCCTCGGCGCCACGACCTTCGCCGAGCGACTGGCGGTGGTGGAAGAGGTGGGTGGATGGTTGGACGAGGCGCACCCGCAGGCCGTTGCCTGGTATCAGCGGGCGATGGCCGCGAGGCCGTCGTCGATCCCAACATTGGCGGCCGCGTCGATCCCGGCACTCGTGCTGTGGGGCGAGG
>CAMAWO010000230.1 GCA_945861925.1 Bifidobacterium breve
GAGTCGGTCAACGCGTCCTGGCGTTGACCGCCGCGATCTGGCACAACGACGCGATCGGGGCACCCGTCCTACGCTCGCTGACCGCGTACGACCACTGACCCCTTGGAATCACTCATCTAGTCCGCATGTCTCGCGGCCACCAGCCCACCATGGATTACATCGCCCGCAGAACCGCCGAGGGCCTGTCCAAGCGCGACATCATCCGCTGCCTCAAGCGATACGTCGCACGCGAGGTTTACCACGCCCTCACCCACCCCGAGCCGACCACGAAAATCGCCACCCTGCGCGCCCGAAGGAACACCCTCGGCATCCCGATGCGGGCCGTCACCGAGCACTTCCACCGGCCCATCAACGCCATCGCTCGACTCGAGCGGGGACAGGTCCAAGACGCCGAACTCGCCACCCGCTACTACGCCTGGCTCGACGCCCAAGGAGCAGCATGAACACCTCTTGACATCAATAGGAGCATCACGCTTGAGTCACACGTCACGGAAGGAGACCAGCACCGATCCTTTCAGCCAGCCCCGGGCCAGCCAAGAAGATCATCACAGCCAAATCAGACGAGCATTCTCACCCGCGGCCGGCGACCGTGACGACCCGGCCGAGCTTCCAGTCCCGCATCCCGTCGCGGACCACTGGGAAGCACGTTGGTGTCGCTTGTGTTCCCGGGCTACGACCAGACCCACACCGGTATGCCCTCCTTGGTCACGGCCAGCCCGATGACGACCTGCGGCAGGTCGGGGCGGTGGTCCGTGGGAATGCCCGTGGCGTCGCAAGCCCCGGCTCGCCGTCGGCGCCGACATCGGGGTCGGCCTCGAAGGTGGTACTGGTCGTGCCGGCCAGGAGCACACCGGTCTCGAGGTTGAGCAGGCTCGCCACGGCGCCGAACACGCACCTCCTGGACCTTTGCGGTCGCGTCAGCCTCGATCAGCAGGTCCATCGCCCGGTACGCCTGGTCGTCGCTCATCGAGTCTGGGCCACCGATCGCGACATCCCGCTCCGTCCACTGCGACGCAGCGAGCTTGGAGCACGGATTCAGCGCGCGGTTCGCGACCTGCGCGAACAGCACCCGCTCCACGTCCGTGGAGAACCTGCGCGGGCCCGGCAGCTGGCGAAGCGCTGCGTCTCAGAGCTCCTTCCAGAGCCCGTCGAGCAGCCATGCCCAGCCCTTCGACCTCGAACTCGTCATGCGCATCAGGTCAGCCCGCTCCCCGCCGCCTGCCGCGTAGGGATCCGCATCCCTTGGAACCTCGAGACCGGTGACACCACCCGTCGCAGGCCCTCGGTGTCCAATCCGTCCTCGCGGCCCAGGCCCCGCAGCACCCGCGCCCGAGTCTGCCCACCAGTGCGCTCGTTATGCGCCAGCGCCACGGACCGCACCACCGAACCGTCGACGTTCGTCCAGCTCGTCACCCGCAAGTACATGCCCACCAGCATGCCCGTGGACCATTGCCGCCGCACGCCAGACACCGCAACGTCGTGTGTTCACGTTTCCGACCCCATCGGGGGCGAAAAGTGACGTCGTGCCTCACGGATCCCGCTTGATCAACCCCCCGAATGTCCGCGGACTGCGGAACCCGGGTTTAACACGCCCATTGAAATGCTCAGGTGGGCCGGCGCAGGTGTCGCAATGGGTTCCGCTTAAACCGCGCCCTTGGCCGCGGCCGATATGTTGACAAGTGCAACCCCGGGCATCGGTGTGACCGACGTAATCGACGCCCTCTTGGCGTAGCCCAGCGATGTTCCCAAAAATAAAGCAGCGACCCCGAGCATTCATCATGCTCGAGGCCGCTTGCCAAATAACCACTCCTACATCAGGTGGCCAAGGCCTGCTTTTGTTCGGCATCCAAGGCCCTGATGAAGGCCTGCGATAACGCCTTTGCCTCTCCATCCGTCAACCCGGCTAACTGCTCATCAGTACAACCCGGAGCTGCCGCAGGCTTTAGAGCCCTGAGCTGAGCCGTCTTCATGGCGTCGAAGGTCTCGGTTGGCATCTGCTCAACCTGTGGTGCTTTCAGCCCACCAATTGCCGCAGGAGACAACTGAGCTAGTTGTTCCGGTTCCATGGCCCCCACCGCTGCTGCTGGCAACGCACCAAGTTGCCTGGGATCCATGGCCTTGAATGTGGCCGGCGAGATTGACGCCAACTGCTCCGGTGTCATTCCGTTCATGGCTCCCGCTGGCATCGCATCCATTTGGGTTGCTTTCATCCCGGCAAAGGCCTCCGGCGACATCGCACCCATCTGGCTCGCGCTGAACCCCTTCATCGCATCCGATGGCAACTGACCAAACTGCTGCGGGCTAAACCCCTTCATCGCCTCTGGTGACAACTGACCAAACTGCTTGGAATCCATCGCCTTGAAAGCACCAGATGGCATCGCACCCAACTGCTCTTGATTCATGCCACTAAATGCAGCTGGCTTCATCGCATCAACCTGACTGGCCTTAAACCCGGCAAATGCCACCGCCGGTAAAGCACCCATCTGATCAGACTTAAAGCCAGCGAACGCCCCTGGCGGTAACGCAGCCATCTGCTGGGTACTGAACCCCGTCATGGCATCCGCCGGTAAAGCACCCATCTGCTGAGCACTGAACGCCCCCATCTGGGTTGGCTTGAATGCAGACATTTGTTCGGGTGACATCGCGCTCATCGCGCTCGGCCTAAGTTCACCGATTTGATTTGGCTTAAACCCACCCATTGCCTCAGCTGGCAACGCACCCATCTGACCAGACGTGAAATTCCCAAAAGCTGCCGGCTTGAAGTTCGCCATCTGCTGGGCATTCATCTGCGCGAACTGCTCAGGGGCCATTTGTGCGGCATCCGCCGGGCGAATACTCGCGAACTCAGTTGGTCGAGCAGAGCTCGGGTTAAAATTGACCGGGTTGAAATTTGCGCCACCAGGCTGCGCACCAGTGCCACCTGGAGGCGGCGTACCAGTGCCACCTGGAGGCGGCGTACCAGTGCCACCTGGAGGCGGCGTACCAGTGCCACCTGGAGTCGGCGTACCAGTGCCACCTGGAGTCGGCGTACCAGGCGCAGCCGGACCCGCAGGCGCAGCCGGACCCGCAGGCGCAGCCGGAGCCGCAGGCGCAGCCGGAGCCGCAGGCGGAGGCGGAGGCTCAGCCGGAGGCGCAGGCGGAGGCGCAGGCGGCGCCGCAGGCGCAGCCGGAGGCGCAGGCGGATGTGCGTCGGCGAGTGCTGGCGACCCAAGGGCGCCTAGTAAGAGCACCGCTACTGCGCATCCGGCCGCGAAGCGCCTTATCCCCATGGTGTTTACTACTCCACGGTTTTTTTCACTGAGTTTTGGCTGTAGTTCTCTGCTAGTTTCATGAAACTCTCCAAATTCTCAATTCCGCAAAGGGTAACTTGATAGCGCACTCGTCGCTGGAGCGGAATCTTTTCCCTATTCCTTTGCCTATACCTAAATGACACTAAGGGCAATAGCCGCCGGAAACTATTCTTCATTCCAGCATATTTTTTCCGCAGTACCCCCATGGTTATTCAAGAAGTGGGTCTCCATCTCGCTGCCGTAACTTCCGAGAATGATCAGGTTGCGTCGTCGCGCCAGGGTAGGCCGGACTCTTCGCGTTCGAGGCTGGGCGGACGCATGCGTTCGCGGTCCGGTGGTGGTGGTGGCGGTGGCCGGGTCCGGCGGGCCTTGCGCAGCTCGTTGTAGGTGAGTGCGTCGCCTTCAACGGCCTGCTGGAGGAGTCGTTGAAAGTGCCGGCCGCGGCTGCGTGATTTGCGGCGGTTGAAGCGGAAGACCCACTCATCGAAGTAGGCGGGCATGCGCTCCGGGCTTATCGAGCCGTGCAGGGTTCCCATGACCCAACGCTTCACGAGAGAGAAGACCAGGTGCACGCCAGGCGGCGCCTCGTGTGCGGGTCGACCTGATGCGCTGACCGAGGTCGCCTTGAGCGTGTAGTGGCCACGGATGGCCTTCGGTTAGCCACCCAACCGTCGGTGACGATGCAGCTGCCGGGCTCGACGTTGTCAAGCAGGAACTGCTGCAGGCTTTCGGCGCTGGCATCCTTGATGACGCCCAGTCGAGCGCGGCCAAAACTGCTGGGGCTGTTGACTTCTACGGCTGCAGCGAATAGCACCTTGCCCAGCGCGCCGCGCCCTGGAAGGCCTGCTTCCGGGCCGCCGAGGAAGGACTCATCGACCTCAACATCGCTGGTGAGTCGGTCCCGGCCGGGCGCACCATGACCGACCGATAGCGGTGCAGCATCGCCCAGGCAGTCTGGTGGGACCCGAGCTGCATCTCACGGCGCAACTCGGCAGCCGAGATGCCGCCCTTCCCGCTGGTCAGGTGCCAAGCCGCTGAACACCAGACCGTCAGCGGTGTACGAGTGCCATGAACGATCGTCCCCGCGGTCGCTGACACCCGCCGGTCACAGCCGACGCAACGCCAACGACCACTAGGTGCACGCCAGCGGTCCTGCGAGGCGCACCACGGGCACACGAACCCATCCGGCCAGCGCAACCAGTCCAGGTAGTCAAGGCACTTCCAGTCCTCGTTGAACCAGGCACGCAACTCCGCTTAGGAGCCCGGGTAGTCCCGACCAGCGAACAGCGCCACGCCCAAACCTTTCGGCAGCGAGATGGAGACCCCACTTTCTAAGAAATGGTGTCCACGACGATAGAGCCTCCAGATCCATGACCAAACCAACGAATTGAACGCTGCGCAAGGCTTGTTGCCGGGAGGCTGGTTGAAGAAGTGCTCACCGACCGTCTCTGGCGCCAAAAAATGTCGGCAGCCTACGCCGAAGAAACCGCAACAACGGATGGCGGAGCCGCCGCAGATGGGTTGATGGCCGATCCGTGGTGAGCACGATGCTGGTGGTCGACTCGATGTTGCTCGTCGGCACCATTGTCTGGGCGAATCTCGGAACCGGCCACGGGCGTGACCCTGACTGTCAACATCAGTTGAGACAGGTCTGGTCGTCTAATCCTTTGTCGATGCGATGCCGTTATTCGGCATAGCGTCGATGATGGCTCCGCTTTTGTGGATTCGTCGCTGACGAGGATCTGCGCCAGGCTCGGGATCCGGCTGATCCATTCCCAGCCCTACCGGCCCCAGGGCCGGGGAAAGATCGAACGGTTCTTCAACACCGTGACCTCGCAGTTCCTGTCCGAGATCACCATCGCTGAGCCCTCACCCGGCACGATCACCGGGCGCAAGACCCCGGCCGCCGGGACCCCGGACCCGGCCGGGACCGGGACCGCGATCACGACCCTGGAGGAATTGAACGCACTGTTCACCTCATGGGTTCAGATCGTCTACCACCGCACCATCCATACGTGCGGCCGGACAAACACCACTGTCGCGGTGCAATCACCGGAATGAACTTCGCCGACACCGCTGACTTCATCAGCCACCACCTCAAATTCGCCGGCCGCTCAGACACCCTGTCGAGACGACGCCATCACCGCGATCCACCAAGCCTCACGCGGCTACCCACGAGCGATCAAGAACCTCGCCGTCAGCTCCCTCATCGCGACCTACGCCGCAGACAAGGCCATCGTCGATCTGTCCGCCACACAATCCGCAATCACCGAAAACAGCGAATAGCCGCCGTCACCAATAACGACCACCACGACGAACGCCCCGCCAAAACCCCCGGCGGGGCGTTCCCAAATCCCCCGACATCGTCACAACCCATGACGCCGACATCGTCAAACAACGCGACGGTTAACATCCGCTGCACGGCCAGGACATCAGCCCGGTGATCACGCCGGTCGAGGCGGGCCTCGGCTGGGCAATCGGCTGGGATAAGCCTGAGTTCGCCGGCCGAGG
>CAMAWO010000231.1 GCA_945861925.1 Bifidobacterium breve
CCCGTCTGCTTACCCGCCTTCGCCGCCTTGCAGTCAGCCGGTTGCACCCCGCAGTCCAGCCACTCCTCCCACGCGACCGCAGCCGACCCCTTCACCTTGCGAACCGTCAGCCGATGCTGCCAACTGACCGGTTGGCCCTCTTGAAACCCCGTCAACGATGTCAGCCACGTACCTTTGAGATCCGACATCGAATCAATCTGCCTCAACGGGTGCGCCACCGCCGACCCCGCACCGCCGACCGACAACGACACCGCGAACGCGCCTGCACCAACGACAGCCAACCCTCGACTGGCGGACCTGCTCATGTTCAAGCGTGTTCTCATTGCATTCTCCATTCTGGACGATAGGGATGCCATTCATCCTGATGGCTGTTGGACGAACGATACCCCGGAACGGTTCCCAAGAAAGTGAAGATGTTTACGAACGCTATTCGTCCCCGTGGGACATACCGCACCACAAGCCCAAGCACGACATCTCTAAGAGCATCCAATCCCCGGGCCGACCTACCACCTGTCAAGGCCGACCCCCACACACCCGGCAAACGAACAACTGTTTCTTGACACAGGGAAGAGAAACGAGATGAAGTGAAAGATGGGCGCCGTGCTAAAAAGCCCGCACCGGGCGGAGGCTGGAACAACGGCCAACACCGTTTTCCATGCCCTTCTTAACGTCCGTGAACACAGCGCCATGTCGCAATTTCTGGTCCCACGCGTCTGTCGCATCGTCCTGCGAGGAACTACAGTGGCTGTCAGCCGCGAACCCGCCAATCGCGTCCCGGCACCCCCGAAGTAGTAGAGGGCGTTGAGCTCGTCCTTGCTTGCAAGGGACCAGTCCGTTCGGTTTCCTCCGGTGTAGGCGCGAACTTGCTCGGCCGCATCGCCCGAATTGCACATGGTGAGCATCGCGGAGGTGTTCGTGTACCCCTATCCGATCACCGTGCCGGACGCGTTCGGAATGAGGGCGGTTGCCCCGCTCCCAGTGCAGTATGCGTACCCCTTGCCTTCAAATCCAAATCCGTCGCTGACATAGTCCGAAGTCTTCGAGTTTCCACCGCAACCGGCGCCGGGGCATTTGACCTCTGGCCCGTTCTAGCCGTTCGGCGCGACTTCAAGGTAGTTGCATGTCGATGCTCCGTTCTCCCCGCACTTGAAGGAGGCCTTTGAGGCGTAGAAGACGGTGCCCACACCACTTTGACCGCTATCACGGCATTCGTACTCCATACCCCGATGCCTCTGTCACGAACGATATCCCGTCAAGGTTCCATGAAACTTGAAGATGTTTACGAAGGGCTGACACGGACCCGTGCGACATACCGGCGCGAAGCACTTCAAGGGCAGTGAAAGCGACTGACTGCTCCGCCTGACCCGCCTGACCCGCAGCGCTCACAGCGATGCGGGCCAAGCGGCAATGGCTTCCTAGTTGTCGGCCTCGACAACGCTTGCGCCCTCTGCTGCACGCTGCACCGCAGCAGAGGGCAGTCCAATGCTCCGCGAGTGTTCCACCCCTGCCTTGGTCCCGTGCAGGATCACGTAGCGGCACCCGTCGTCGAGGGCGCCGTTCACGACCGATACCCGCCGCCTGATCCAACCCTCACCGGTGCGGAAGTCGATGTCCTTCACCCGCAACTCCGGCCCCTCCCCGTAGCGTGCGCCGGTCGAGATGAGGACCGCCGCGACCAGTGCTTGCGGTTCTGTCAACATCGCCCAGACCTTGGCAAAGTCCTCCGGGGTGAGGAGCGCGAACTGGGTGGCCGGGGGCCGTGCGATCTTGATCCCGTGCGTCGGGTTGGCCGGTAACACCGACGGCACCAATTCCCGAAGCGAACGCCCGAGGGCGCACTTGGTCTGGAACTTCGTGTGCGGCGTCACACCGTTGCGGGTCATGGCCGCGAACATGTCACGGATCACCCTTTGGCTGAGCGACGCGACCGGACGGCCCCCAATGAGCGGCAGGACGAGGTTGCGCAGATGGCCCTCGTACTCAATCCATGTACGCGGCGCCAGTCCTCCGTTCACCTTCACATCGTTGAGCCACACCTCGAAGTGCTCGGCGTAGGTCCCGCCACCGGGAGCGGTCCCCGATACCTGCGCTCGTTCCACCGGGGTCAACCCCTCAAGGTCGCCCGCGTGGATGAGCGCCTCAGCCTCGGTCGATAACACCCCGGCGGACATTAACCCGGGCTGACCCCCAGAAGGGGATGCTACCTATGATCTTCGAGAAGCCACCGACCGCGAGTTGTAATCAAATTGTGATCTATCCGACAGTCAGATTCGTGAGAGATTTCGGTTTGCACTTGTGGGAGTGGCAAACGTCTGCGAATCTATATACGCCCGTTGCTTAACGGGTCGATTTTCTTCCTCCGGGCAGCGTGTGGCGATCCCACGCTCTGCACACCTGATGAATCGGCCTCGTGAAAGCAATCACGAGCACCGCAAGACCTGCGGTGCGTTCCCCAATGGAGTTGAGACGCATGGACTGGCGCCACGAGGCGGCCTGCCGTGACGAGGATCCGGAGCTGTTCTTCCCGATCGGCAACACCGGCCCCGCACTGGTTCAGATTGAAGAGGCGAAGGCTGTCTGCCGTCGCTGCAGCGTCGTTGACGAATGTCTGCGCTGGGCTCTGGAATCTGGCCAGGATGCCGGAGTATGGGGCGGACTGAGCGAGGATGAGCGACGAGCCCTGAAGCGTCGTAACGCTCGGCTGAGGGCTCGCAGCAACGCCTAGCCCCACGTCGCCACTGCCCACATCTCTCACACCACCCCCAGAGGCAGGGTCAGTGTCGCGTACGTCCCCCCATCGTCTCCACGGCGCAGTTGCATCTCGCCCCGGAGATCACCGGTGATGAGGGACTCAACAATCTGCAGGCCTAAGCCGGCGTTCGCAACGTCAAGGTTATGAGGAATCCCGACCCCGTCGTCGGTAAGCATGACGATGATTCGATCGGGTGAACAGTCGATCACGAGGTTGATCGCCGTCGCGTGAGCGTGCTCGACCGCATTGTGGAGCAACTCGGCGACACACATCGCCAGCGGCGTGGCGATGCCGCTCGGTAATGATGCGTTGCTCCCCGATCGCACGATGCGCGGCGGCGGATCACTGCCCGAGTAGGCGGGTCCAAGATCGCGGACGAGACCAATGATGCGGTCGAGGATTTCGTCGAACGCAACGACGTCGCTCGTGTGCTGCGAGAGCGCGTCATGCACTACGGCAATTGCTGCAACCCGCAACTGAGCCTCCGCCAGCGCCCCGCGCGTCTCATCACTGACAGCGCGACGCCCCTGAAGTCGCAGCAGCGCCGCCACCGTCTGCAGATTGTTCTTCACCCGATGGTGGATCTCGCGAATGGTGGCATCCTTCGACATGAGCGCGCGCTCTCGACGCCTGATCTCAGTGACGTCACGCAGGAGAAGTAGGCCGCCGACATCGACTCCTTCGCGATACAGCGGGATGCCCTGCACGAGCACCGTTGCAGCGCCGTTCTCAAGATCAGTGCATCCGGCCGCCCGCCGGCTCGTGATGAGGGACAGGGCCTCGTCCATCTGGCCGGGCCGGTGCGAAAGGCGGGTGATGAGCGCATGGATATCGGTGCCGACGATGTCGGTCACCACACCCAATCGCCGCAGCGCGCTCACCCCGTTCGGGCTCGCGTACGACACCAGGCCTGCGCTGTCGACGCGCAGCAGTCCGTCGCCTACACGCGGTGAGTCAATGGCCTCGTCAATCATCGAATCCGCAGGGAACACCCCCTCGACGAGCATCGCAAGCAGGTCGTCGGCGATCCCGATGTAAATCTGCTCGAGTTGGCCCGCCACCCTCGGCTGCGCCGAGGAATGGCGAGCGACGACTCCGATGACCCGCCCCTCAAAATGGATCGGGTACGCCGTCCCATAGTGCCTGCCGAAGGCAAGCGCTGCGTCAAGATCGGGGAACCTGCCCCGAGGTGCGAAGGTGGCAACGATGTCATCGGGGACATTCGTCGGCGCGGTGGTCGGCCGGACAAGGGCCCCGGCCACGAGCCCGCCGTCATTCCAGGTTGGCAGCCACAGGACGAGGTCGCTCATCGAGAGGTCAGCGACCAGTGCCCATTCGCTCGTCACCGCGAGCAGGCGGTTCTGGTCAGCCTCAGAGAGATCGGTTCGCTCCGACGCCAACTTCGTCAGAATGGCCACAAGAAGATCTTAGGGTCGCAACCGCCGATTCCTGAGGCGAACGGCCGATAGCTCACGCTAAATGATGATGGCGATGATGTCGCCCTCGCGCACGACGTCACCGACGGCGACACTGATCTCGCTGATGGTGCCATTCTCTTCGGCGAGCACGGGGATCTCCATCTTCATCGACTCCAAGATGGCAAGCGTGTCACCGACGACCACCGAATCGCCCTGGGCCATGATGATGGAATGGACCGAGGCAACCATCTCGGCGCGGATCGTCTGGGCCATTTGGTTCTCCGATGCTCGTTGAGCCCGCATTCTTCCACGCGGGACACGGACTAGTCGTAGCGGTAGGTAATCGAGACCTGCTGAATCTGGGCGATGATCCGGGAGCGCACCTGATCAGGGACCTGCTCAGCCATGCAGGCGTCACGGAGCCGGGTCTTGAGTCGCCGCTCGACCGTGAAGTGCTCGACACAGGGCGGGCATTCGTCGAGATGGGTCGTCACCTCGATTCGATGCACCTCATCGATCTCATCGTCGATGTAGACGTAGAGGAGGGAGAGCACCTCGGTGCACGGTGTCGCGTGGGGGTTGCCGCAGCTCATCGGGCATCAATCCCGTCGGAATCATCTGACCCGCTCACCGTCACTACGTCATCATCCGGAGGTGCCGCGAGGAACCCACGCTCGATTGCGTAGTCAGTGAGACTCTCCCGCAGGAGTTTGCGGCCGCGGTGGAGCCGCGACATGACCGTTCCGGCGGGGGTGCCCATGATCTCGGCAATCTCCTTGTAGGCGAAGCCCTCGACATCGGCCAGATACACCGCAAGGCGGAAGTCCTCAGGAATTGCTGCGAGTGCCTCGACCACATCGCTATCCGCAAGCCGATCAAGCGCCTCGGTCTCAGCGGATCGAAGGCCACGCGGGGTGTGGGACTCGGCCTCTTGGAGTTGGCCATCAGTGAGCTCATCGGTGGTCGTCTGGTAGGGCTGACGCTGCTTCTTGCGATAGATGTTGATGTAGGTATTCGTGAGGATCCGGAACAGCCACGCCTTCAGGTTCGTGCCCTCGGTGAACGAGGTGAAGGCTGCGAATGCCTTGAGGTAGGTCTCCTGAACGAGATCCTCAGCATCCGTCGGATTCCTTGTCATCCGCATGGCCGCCCCGTACAACTGGTCCATGTATGGCATGGCGTCGCGCTCGAAACGTTCCGCCAACTCCTGCGCCTGCTCAGTCTTGGTCATCACGTCAGAGCCTAGCCCCGAAACCGCGACGTCATCGAAGTCCAACGGAGCGAGACCTGCCGGGATGCCTGACTGAAGGATCGATCTCACCGTCTCCACCACAGTCGCGCCAACACCCTGCCAGCGACTGGCATTCCCCACATGGTTACCCGTTGGGAATCAGGTCCTCCGCTGCCAGCGGGATGATGAGTTCCGGCGAGTTATTCCGAACGCTGTTCACGGCGACCGAGACCGGGTAGGCCTCAAGACCGGGCCCGGTCGGGGGTCGTAGGAGTTCCGATGCCCGCGGGCCCGCCGTCGCTGGATCGAGCCAGACCGCCCAGTCCTCTCGGGGGATGGTCATGGGCATCCGATCATGGAT
>CAMAWO010000232.1 GCA_945861925.1 Bifidobacterium breve
CAGAGCAACCTCGTGGTCGAAGCTTCACTCGGATACTTCATAAATCCGCTCGTCTCGGTTGGCCTCGGCGTGGTGATCCTTCGGGAACGACTCCGGCACCTGCAATGGGCCGCAGTAGGCCTTGCAATCGTGGGCGTCATCGTGCTCGCGGTCGCCATGGGTCATCCGCCGTGGATCAGCCTCGTCCTCGCCTCGTCCTTCGGCGTTTACGGGCTGTTGAAGAAGGTGGTCGACGTTGGCTCGGTGCCGAGCCTGACCATTGAGACCGTTGTTCTCGCACCGGTTGCGCTGATGATCATCCTGATTGCGCTCCGAGGAGGCCATGCGGACTTGATTCAGGACGGGCCAGGCACCACGGCGCTCCTTGTAATGCTGGGGCCGGTCACCGCAATCCCACTCATCGCCTTCGGCGCCGCGGCAACTCGCATCCCACTCTCGAGCCTAGGGCTCATGCAGTTCCTCACACCCATCCTTCAGTTCATCATGGGTATCACCATCTTCCACGAGTCGATGACCACCGGCCGTTGGCTTGGTTTCATCATCGTGTGGCTGGCCCTCGGGCTCTTTGGGTTCGACCTCATCCGGCATTCCCGTTCTGGCAACGTGAACGGGAATCGACCATCTCGCATCGATACCCTCGAGGTCGTCGAGCCCGACTGACCTACCTTCCCGTGAACCGAGGTTCGCGCTTCTCACGGAATGCGTCGAATGCCTCGCGCATATCGTCGGTCTGGAAGGCGAGGACCTGATTGCGGTTTTCGAGGTTGATTGCAGCGTCGAGCGACGGTGCATCAACGTTCGTCTGAACCACCTGTTTCGTCATGCGCACGCCGAAGGGGCTATTGCTGCAGATCATTTCGGCGATCTCGATGGCCCGATCGAGGAGGATGTCTGCGGGGACGATCTCAGTGACCATGCCGATCCGCAAGGCTTCCTCTGCCTCGATGAAGCGCCCGGTCATGAGAATCTCCATCGCCCGACCGAACCCGACGATCCGAGGAAGCAGCCACGAGGTGCCAACATCACCACCGGTCAGCCCGATCCGGATGAACGCCGCATTGAACCGCCCGGTCGGCGCCGCGATCCGGATGTCAGCCGCAAGCGCCAGCGCCATACCCGCACCGGCGGCCGCACCATTAACCGCCGCGATGACCGGCTTGTCCATGTGCCGAAAGCCAGCTATCGATCGCGCCCACGACTCCTGCCCGACGAGCAACTCCGCAGGATTCATGGACGGTAAATCGCGCGCAAGATCGAGATCGAGGCCTGCGCAGAAGGCTCGACCCGAGCCAGTAAGAATCAGGACGCGGGCGAGTGGGTCGTCATCGACCTGTTCTTGCAAGGTGATGAACTCTTCGAACATCTCAAACGTTATCGCGTTGAGGCGATCCGGCCGGTTGAGTCGCGCGATCACGATCTGGGGAGTCGGGCGCTCGATGAGCAATGTGGTGAGATCACCCATCGAAGGGCCCATCACCCGGTGCGAGATACGACGTAATCGCACAAGAGCTCAAGGGTCTGCTTCGCACCACCGGACGGCAGTGGAGCAAGGGCCGCACGGGCGTCGTCAGCCCACCGGCAGGCTTCCTGTCTGGCCTCGGCAAGTGCTGGATGGGAACGAAGGAGGCGTAGAGCCTCTGCGTGCTCGTCATCGTCGCCAAGAGGTCGTGATAGAAGCTCCCGAAGTCGAACATCCTGCACTGACTGGCCGCCGAGCGCAATGAGCGCCGCGAGGGTCGGGACACCCTCACGCAGATCCGTTCCCGGGGTCTTGCCCGACTGCGAGGACTCGCTCATGATGTCGACAAGATCATCGGCAAGCTGGAAGGCGACCCCGATGCACTCGCCGAATCGAGCGAGCACCTCGATTGTTGCTGAGTCGGCCCCCGACATCAGTGCTCCGTAGCGTCCCGACGCTGCGATGAGAGAGCCGGTCTTGTCTGCGAGCACCTCGAGATGATGCTTCACGGGGTCTGCGCCATCCTCTGGGCCAACCGTCTCAAGGATCTGGCCGATGCACAGCCGCTCGAAAGTCCGGGCCTGAATGCGCACCGCCTCCGGCCCGAGGTCAGCAAGGATCGCCGATGTGCGCGCGAAGAGGAAATCTCCGGTGAGGATCGCGACCGAGTTGCCCCAGCGGGCATTGGCACTCGAGGCGCCACGTCGCATCGGTGCCTCGTCCATCACATCGTCGTGATAGAGAGTCGCGAGGTGTGTCAACTCAACCGCTGCCGCCGACCTGATCACTTCGGGCCTGCTCGGGTCACCGAACTGCGCGGCGAGCAGCACCAGCAGCGGACGGAACCGTTTGCCCCCCGCTTCGACGAGGTACCCGGCAGCTTCATTGATGAACGGCGACGAACTCCGAACCGACTCGCGCAGTTCCTGCTCTACCTGAGCGAGGCCAGCCGCCAGTGACGCCTCTAGGACAGGATCCGGCGAGAGCAGATCCAGCGACTGGTGGTTCATGCCCCCACGGTACTACCGCACAAACACATCGGCATTCGCGACCAACTCAAGAAGCGGTTGCGGCACCACGCCGAGCACCACGGTGATCGTGGCTGCCGCAGCCAATGCAACGGTCGTGAACACGCTCGGGATCACCACGACGGCCGTCTGGTCATTGGGCGCGGAGAAGAACATCAGCACGATCACCCGTACGTAGAAGAACGCGGCGATGATTGAAGCCACGACCGCGACGAGGACGAGCCAGGTGTCGCCCGCAGCAATGGCAGCGGTGAACACGCTGAACTTACCGATGAAGCCTCCGGTGAGGGGGATACCTGCCAAGGACAGCATGAAGATTGCGAAGAGGGTCGCCACCAAAGGAGACCTCTTCGCGAGCCCGGCCCAGTTCGACAGGTGGGTCGCCTCGCCATTTCCATCACGCACGAGCATGATGACGGCGAACGCACCAATCGTCGTGAAGCCGTAGGTCACGAGGTAGAACATTGCCCCGGCAAGCCCTTCGGGGCTCGCTGCGACGACGCCGACGAGGATGAACCCAGCCTGCGCGATCGAGGAGTAGGCCAGCATTCGTTTGATGTCGGTCTGGGTGACAGCAATGATCGAACCGACGAACATCGTGAGGATCGCAATGATCCACAGCATCGGCTCCCAGTCCCAGCGCACCCCGCCGAATCCGACGTAGAGGACACGAAAGAGCGCGATGAAGGCGGCGATCTTCACGGTTGCTGCCATGAACCCAGTAACCGGGGTTGGCGCGCCCTGATAGACGTCAGGGGTCCATTGGTGGAACGGAACCGCACCGATCTTGAAGAGCAGTCCGACAAGGAGCATGCCGAGACCGATGAGCATGAGGCTGCTCTCGCTCGGCTTGGCGCTCAGTGCATCGGCGATAGCAGGCAGGTCGATTGACCCGGCGTATCCGTAGATGAGGGCGGCGCCGTAAAGAAAGAACGCGGACGAGAATGCACCGAGGATGAAGTACTTCATCGCGGCCTCTTGCGAGAGCAGACGTCGACGACGCGCGAGGCCGGCGAGGAGGTAGAGCGGGAGTGACATCACCTCGAGCGCGACGAACATGATGAGCAGATCATTCGCGACGGTGAACAGGAGCATTCCGCCCACCGCGAAGAGGAAGAGCGACCACACCTCTGTCTGGAGGTACCCACGTGCCGCGAATTGCTTCTCATCCTCCGAACCCGGGAGGGCTGAGGCGCGAGGCGCGAAAGCGTCGCCGCTTGGATCGAGGGTGCGTTCAGCCATGAGCATCGCACCGAGGAGCGACAGGATAAGAAGGGTCCCTTGCATGACGAGTGCGGGACCATCGACTGCAATCGACCCCGCGGCCGTCACCGCCTGTGTCTTGGCGAGGTCAATCACAGCGATGAACGCCGCGATGAGGCTCACGAACACAAGCACGAGTTGCAGTGGTCGGCGTGCGCGGCGCGGAGAAAAGGCCTCGATGAGTACCGACACGACCCCGGCGCCGAGGATGATGAGAATCGGGAGGATCAACCGGTAGTCGATGACCGGCAACTCGAACGGTGTCTCGGTGGCGAAGCGTCCGACAAGGGCCGGCACGCTGGTACTGGCCGCGTTCACTCCGAGGTCCCTTCAGCGGTGGTGCTCGGGATCAGCGTCGTTGGTGGATCGGTGACGCCGATGGTCGTCATGAGCGTGTCGACGGCCGGGTTGATGACATTGAGGATCGGCGCAGGGAAGAGCCCGAGGACGAGCGTGATGACGGCGATAGGCATAAGCGCGGCGATCTCGCGGCCTCGCAGGTCCTTCAGGCCCTCGAGGGCCGGGAGCAACGGACCCGTCATGGACTTCTGGTACAACCGGAGAACGTAGGCAGCGGTGATGACGATCCCGAAGGTCGCGAGGGCGCCGACGAACATGTACTTCTGGAAGGCACCGAGAAGGACCATGAACTCGCCGACGAATGACACGAGGCCAGGCAGGGCGAGTGACGAGAGTGCCGCGAAGAGGAAGAATCCGGCGAGTACCGGCGCTGCCTTGTTCACGCCTGAGTAGTCGGAGATGAGGCTCGATCCCCCACGGCGCTCCATGAGGAAGCCGGCAGTAAGGAACAGTGCTGCGGTGGAGAGGCCGTGCGCAATCATGTAGACGACTGAACCACTCTCGCCAATCGTGGTGAACACGAAGATTCCTAGGCCGATGAAGCCGAAGTGCGACATTGACGAGTACGCGAAGAGTCGCTTCATGTCGTGTTGGCCCAGGGCGACGAAGGCTCCATAGAAGATGCCGATAAGTGCCATGCCGATGACGACCGGGGCGTAGAACTCACTCGCCGCCGGGAAGATCGGCAGGCAGTACCGGATCATTCCGAACGTGCCAACCTTGTCGAGTACCCCGATGAGGAGGACAGATGTGCCGGCTTTGGACTGCGCGGCGGCATCGGGCAACCACGTGTGGAAGGGCCACAGTGGTGCCTTGATCGCGAAGGCGAGGAAGAACCCGAGGAACAGCACCTTCTGCATTCCCGGATCGATATCAAGCCCCACGAGCGTGAGGTAGTCGAAGGTGCCCGTGCCGGTGAGGTTCGCCGACACCACGTACAGCCCGATAAGTGCCGCAAGCATGAGCAAGCCCCCGACGAGGCTGTACAACAGGAACTTCACCGCGGCGTACGAGCGCTGCGGGCCGCCGTAGCGTCCGATCATGAAGTAGACGGGGATGAGCATCGCCTCGAAGAAGACGTAGAACAAGAACAGGTCGATCGATGAGAACACCCCGATCATGAGGGTCTCAAGGACGAGGATGAGGGCGAAGTATCCCTTGACGCTTCCGGTGGTGCGCGACGCTGCGTCGTCGACATCGTGCCAGCCCGCGAGGATCACGACTGGCACGAGGGTGGCGGCGAGCGCAACGAGCACCAGCCCGATGCCGTCGATGCCCACGGCGTAGGAGATGCCGAAGGCGGGGATCCACTGGTAGGTCTCGACGAACTGGAACTGCTCGGTTGAGGCGCCGTTGAATGAGAGTGCCATGACGATGGTCATCGCCAGGGTGGCCAGTGCGATGACGAGCGCAATCTGCTTGGCAAGGCTCGGCCGTGATTTGGGGAGCAGGGCCACGACTACGCTACCGATGAGCGGGAGCACGCCGAGTGCGGTCAGCCAGGGGAACGTGTTCACGAGAGCCTCACCAGGACCAGTGCGAGCAGGACAAGGACAGTGCCGCCGACCATGGATAGGGCGTAGGAGCGGGCGAATCCGGACTGATACCGGCGCATGCGCCCCGA
>CAMAWO010000233.1 GCA_945861925.1 Bifidobacterium breve
GCTCAAGGGCAGCTACGCGAACCTGCCGCAGTCGGACCCGGTGCCCGAGAATGCGGCTCTGGCGACCCTGATCCCCGAGACGCGCGCGCATGTGGGGCTATTGCTCGTCCTCGCCTGCGTGCCCCTGCTCTGGCTGGTCGACCGATCCCGCACCGGTTATCGGCTCCGCATCTTCGGAGCCAACTCGCTCCTGGCCCGACAGGCGCACTTTAGCCGCCGTAGGTACATCGTCGGCCTCATGGCGATCGGGGGAGTCGGTGCAGGCGTCAGCGGCTGGATGCAAGTGGTCACGGTTGACCAAAGGCTGTACACCTCGATCGCCGAGCCCATCGGCTACACAGGATTATTCGTCGCGCTGCTCGGTGGGCTGACCGCGCTGGGCAGTGTCGTGGCCGCATTCATACTCGGGGCATTGCTGCACGGCGGTGATGGTCTACAGGTGGGCGCCGGCGTCTCGCCCGAGATCGTCCAGGTGATCCTGGGTCTCATCCTGTTTGCATACGCCATTCAACGGGGTCGCAATGCAACACGTCGCGTTCAGACCGCGAGAGGGTTTCCGTGGACACGATCGAAGTAGTGCTCAGTGTCTCCGTGCGCCTCATGGTGCCGCTGCTGCTGGCCGCACTTGGTGAGTTGATCTCCGAGCGTGCCGGCATTATGAACATCGGTCTCGAGGGGTTCATGACGGCCGGCGCATTTGTAGCTTTCGCGGTGGCCTTCGGCGGCTGGCCGGTCGGCATGGCCATAGTCATTGCGGCGGTGGCTGGTCTCGTCGTGTCGGCTTTGATGGCAATGGGAGCCGTGTGGCTGCGAGGTAATGCGATCCTCGTAGGCTTCGCGCTCTTCGTGATGGTTCCGGGGCTGGCCAACTTCTTGTACGTGGAGCAGCTGAGCCAGGGCGCCACGCCGAAGCTTAGCGCCTACTCCGTCCCGATCCTTGATCAGATCCCGGTTGTGGGAAAGGCGCTGTTCACGCAGAACGTCTTCTACTGGCTGGCAATTGGACTGTGCGTCCTGGTCTACCTTCTGTTCTCCCGCACTCAGTTGGGACTCATCATCACGGCCACCGGCCACGAGCCCGAGGCAGTCCGAAAGCGTGGGCATTCGCCGCGATGGATTCAGACCGGCGCCATCCTGGCGTGTGGTGCCTTGGCGGGCCTCGGTGGAGCGGCACTTTCGTTGGGTGCCGTGGGTTCGTACCAGCCCAACATCATCAATGGCCGGGGACTCATCGTCATCGCGATTGTCATCCTCGGACGGTGGACGGTGCTTGGTGCAATCGGAGGAGCGTTCCTGATCGCGCTTCTGGAGGCGCTGAAGCTTCGTGTGTCGCAAGACTCTGACATTCCGATTCAACTGCTCGGCGCACTGCCGTGGATCGTCGTCATCGTGATGCTACTGGTCAGCACGCGAATGCGCTCCAACGCTCCGAGAACCCTAACGCAGTGAGCAAGCCAGATTCACCTCACGCCGCCGCCCACGTCTCACGAAAGGCTAGAAGACATGACTGATCACTACTACCTGTACGGGGAGCGTCGCGAGCTGCCGCAGACTGCCCCGTACGACGCCTACTTCGACCTGGCCGGCACGGCCGTCGTGTCCATTGACATGCATGAGGGCCACCTCTCGGAGAGCCCCAGCTGTCCGTGTCCGGCGCCGAGGGCCCGTGCAATCGTTGACCAGGTCGACCAGATGCATGCCCGCAGTCGCTCTCTCGGCGTGCCCGTCATCCACGTGCGAACCGGACTCCGGCCCTCTGGGCGGGACGACATCAATGGGATCCCGAGCGCCTGGCGCCTCGGCTTCGCCGAGTATGTTGGGGGTATCCCGAATGTCGATGAGCACGGCATCGAGGGGACGGAGTGGAATGAGTTTCGGACTCAGGTGCTGCCGGAGGACGAGATCATCTCCACCAAGAAGCGGTTGTCGGCTTTCTACCCGACCGACTTGGACTTCCTGCTCCGCCAGATGCGGGTCCACACGGTGGTGCTCACCGGCATCATGGCCGACTGCTGCATTCTCAGCAGCTCGTTCGACGCGTCGAACCTGAACTACCGGGTGGTCGTTGTGCGCGACTGTGTCGCGGGCACGAACGATGAATTGGAGGACGCCGCGCTCAAGATCATCTCCTTGAACCTCGGGCTTGTTATGGATACCGACGACCTCATGGGCGCGTGGGCCTCGCGCAGCCCCCATGGGACACGGCGCTGAAAGTCGTTTCAACCCCGTTGACTGCGCGCGAGACGTCCCCTATGTTGAGTGTCATTGAAAAGTGTTTAACCTCATCGAGTATTCTCGAGAGGAACTTCAACTGAGGAGTAATCCGATGGAATACTGCACACGTTTCGCGGGAGTGGCCGCCGCGGGCATCGCGAGTGTCATGCTGCTGGCGGCCTGCGGCGGGGGTAGTTCCGCAGGAGGTTCAGGCGACGCCCAGTCCAGCAGCCCGGAGACGAGTGGAGCTGCTGCCAGCGGCCCCTCCTCGAGCAGCGCGCCCAAAGACGTCAAGATCGGCCTGATCCAGGAGGCACGGCCCGAGGTCGAGCCGTGGAGTGCCGCGTGGCACAACTCGCTGGAAGCGGTGAAGGCCGAGAACCCGGGCCTGACGTACACCGAGACCTTCGACGCGTACGACGCCACTCGGGCTGAGCCGGTGATCCGGCAAATGCTCGACGACGGCGCCAACGTCATGCTCATGTCGACGTTCGTCTTGGCTGACGCTGCGAAGTCCGTGGCCAAGGCCTATCCCACGGTGCCCATGCTTGTCACGGCATTCGGCACCCTTCAGGACCCGAACCTCAACAGCGGCTCTGCCAGCTACCTGGAGATCGGCTACTCGACGTGCTGGCTGTTGTCAAAGCTATCGCCGGACGGTCGCATCGGCATCGTCAACGCGGTGGGGGCGCCGTTCGAGGTGGAGATCACCCAGGGCTGTGAACTCGGAGGCAAGGCAGCCAACCCAAAGTTCCAGGCCACGACCTTGAGCACCAACAGCTTCACAGATGTGCAAGCCAGCCGTGAGCAGGTTCAGGCGCTCCTCGACCAAGGCATCAAGCAGATCTACCTCCTGTCGTCAACGGAGGACTCAGTCGGTGGCATGCGCCTGTGCGACGAGGCGAAGGCGCAGTGCGCCACTTGGGGCGGCGATGGACGTGAATGGTCGCCAAATGGCATGGTGCTCACGGTTAATCTGGACTGGTCCGGTGTCATCAAGGACCTGATCTCGCAGTCGGAGAATGGCCTGAAGAAGCCGACGACGTACAACCTGACCTACGGGTCGGGCGGCCTGAAGGCCCTCAACTACTCGGACTCTCCTTCAGTCAGCCCTGAGGTCCGAGCCGAGTTCGAGCAGGTCCTCGCCGATCTGGCGAGCACAAAGATCACTCTTCCGGAGAGCTCTGCGCACCCCGGACTCCGCTGACCTCTGGCGGCTGACTGGAGTTTGTGGGGAGGCGCCCACAGCTGCGCCGCCCCACAAACCACTGGAGGAGCCAGGGAAACGATGGCTGCCTGCGGCGAGAGAAGTGTTTGGGCAAGACCGATTTACGGAGGATTTGGGATGAGCACCACGGAGTTGACCCGGTTCTGGCACCCCATCTGCACGTCGCAGGAGGTCACCGAGGCGCCTAAACGGTTCGCGCTCCTTGATGACGATGTCGTCCTCTTCCGAGACGAGCGGGGAGCCGCAGCCCTACGCGACCTGTGCATTCACCGGGGAGCCGCACTGTCGCTTGGGCGGATCCGCGACGGAAAGCTCGTCTGCCCGTATCACGGTTGGCAGTTCGACCGCGACGGTGCCTGCGTCAGGATTCCCTCCCGACCGGAGAGCTCACCCATCCCCTCTTCGGCACGAGCCACCGCCTTCCGAGCGGTTGAGAAGTACGGCCTCGTGTGGGTGTGCATGGGCGAGCCCTTGGCCGAGATCCCGGAGTTCCCCGGCGAGGTCGTGGGGCAGCCCGGATGGCACTCCTTCATCAGCTATCGAGAGATCTGGAACACGTCGGCTGCCAGGGCGGTCGAGAATTTCATGGACTTCTCTCACTTCGCGTACGTGCACACCGGGATCCTCGGCAGCGAGGACACGTCCGAGATCGAGCCCTACGCGGTCGAGCAGCTGGACGATGGCCTCAGGTACTCCCTCGAGCAGGTGGAGCCGAGCGACCTCTATGGCGCGGACGGTACGCAGTTGGTGCGATACGAGTACACGTTGGTGGTGCCCTTCACCATCCACCTCAAGAAGATCGAGGTGGGAACGGGCAGGGAGACGATCATCAGCCAGCTCACACTTCCGCGATCGCCTAAGACGACCGAGCTCTTCGTCTTCATCGTTCGCAATCACTCACTGGACGAGCTGGACAGCAAGTTTGGCGACTTCACGAACATGATCATGGAGCAGGACCGCCCGGTGGTGGAGAGCCAGCGTCCTGAGGAGCTTCCCCTGTCGCTGAGGGAGGAGCTGCACATCAAGGTCCCCGACGCGGCCAGCTTGCTGTACCGGCAGCGTCTGGCGTCGCTGGCGAAGGTCGAGGCATTCGGATCGTACGGGGCCTGACTTGCTGAGGGACTTGAGGCGCGTGGTGGTGGCCAGACGTGAACTGCTCGCCATGGGCGTCGTTGGCCTGACTCTCGAGCCGGTCGACACGCCCCTGCCCGCCTGGTCGCCGGGGGCCCATGTCGACCTGGTTCTACCTTCCGGCTTGGTGCGGCAGTACTCCCTATGTGGACCGCTCTCGGCTGACTCGTACGAGATTGCGGTCTTCCTCGAGCACAACGGCAGGGGTGGCTCCTCGGAGGTCCATCGCGAGGTGGTCGTGGGGACCGAGCTGGCCCTCCGGGACCCTCGGAATCGGTTCCCGCTCGAGCCGGCTCTGGAGTACCTGTTCCTCGCGGGCGGTATCGGAATCACCCCGTTTCTGCCGATGGTCGAGCAGGCAGAGGCCCGGGGAGCGTCATGGCGCCTGATCTACGGGGGCAGAAGCAAGCCAGAGATGGCGTTTCTCGACCGGCTCTCAGACTTCTCCGGCTCCGTGGTGATCGTCCCGCAGGATCGCTGCGGCCTGATCGACGTGGCCTCGGAGCTCGCGGCTCATCCGCGGGCCCGGGTCTACGTGTGTGGCCCTCCCGGAATGATCTCCGCGGTGCAGGTCGGCATGGAGGCCTCGGAGGATGGGGCGCGCCTGCACTTCGAGCGATTCATCACCGAGCCGGGCACGTCCGAGGCGCACCACCCGGGTGACTCGGCCTGTGAAGTCCAGCTCGGTTTCGACGGACCGGTGATCAAGGTCGGAGCTGACAAATCGATCCTCGACTCGATCGTTCGGGCGGGCGTCGACGTGCTCTTCTCGTGCGAAGAAGGCACCTGCGGAAGCTGTCAGACGAAAGTCCTCGCAGGAGAGATCGACCACCGCGACGACCTCCTGACCGACGAGGAGCGCAAGGACGGGCAGATGTTGATCTGCGTGTCGCGGAGCATGTCTCCACGGTTGGTGCTCGACATCCCGGCGTGAACGCGGTGGAGACATTTGTTGACGTTCGATGCAGTTGAAGGTGCTTGAGCAAATCACTCAGGCTCTCGATGGTAGCCGAGAGGGAGAACTGACGTCCCAGAACGTGGTGCGCGTGGTGAGTCGGGATGGTTGAGGCCTGCGCTGAACACGGTGACTGGCGGCGATTGCCGGCCCCGGCTCGTGCTCGGCATCCGCGAGCCCGGCCCTGCCACACCCAGACTCGCG
>CAMAWO010000234.1 GCA_945861925.1 Bifidobacterium breve
GGCTTCCAGTTACAGCCCGGTCGCCTCGCGCTCGAACGTTACGACGAGTTGGCGGCGGCGGTCGGGTTTGCACTCGAGGAGCGCTGGGCGACGTGGGATTGCGATCCGTGGGTCATGGGCGGCGACTACGCGGTGTCCGTGCATCGACTGGCCATCGAGGCGGCGCAGCAGCAGGGCTCAATCAGAATTCATGGCTGATCGACGACCGATCTATACCCGGTGCAGTACCCGCAGCACGCTGGCTGCTGAGCGCGTTGCCCGTTTAGAGGCACTCGGCTTCGTGTGGGGGGTAAGGCAGCGTCGGGACGAGCCGTGATGCCGAGCAGATACTTACGGGGTACCGGGGCTAGGGGTGCGGCCCGTACTCGTTCGTGTCGCGCTCGCTCGGCCGGGTGAGGACGTATACCCCCACCGCCACCCCTAACACCGGCACCACAAAAAGAGCAGCCACCAGGCAGAGCGGCCAGTGTCATGCAGCCGTCGGACGCTCACCGCGTTCGCCGGCAAGAACATCGCGAGCGCGAACAGGCCACCTAGCATGCCGAATGTCCCCAAGCCGCTGTCGAGGATGAACGCGCCTACCGAACCGAGCACCATGAACAGCGTCCAGTACCAGTACTCGGAACGCGTGGCACGCCCGCTGAACGTCACGTAGTTGCGGAAGCCAGACTTGATTGCCTCGCCGAACGACATACACGTGCCTCCTACGCCCGATCGCGCAGAGACTACACCCCAGATACCTGAACAGTGCCCGCAGCACCGCCAACCGCTTTGTGACGCCGGAGCGCCTCTCCGCGTTCGAGTCGCACAACGCTTCTCGCCGATAGCCGCAACATCGGATTTCTTGTGTAGAGCCGCCGAAACCTCAGATCGCCGCGCGCGTCAGACGGGCTCAGGCCAGCGCAGCACCTCGGCGGCGGTGCGCCCGAGGATCCAGTCTTTGTCGTCGGCCGTCAGGAACGGCAGCCCCTCCTGCCAGAGCCGCACACACTCTGCGTAGGTGTTCTTCGTCAGCTGGGTGATGTCGGCTTCCCACATCAGCCGCTGCGCGCCGAAGGCGTCGTACAGGCGACGCAGGTACGGATGCACATCGGTGAATGGGTACGCCTCGCACGACTGGTTGGGCCCGTTCCCGACCTTCACCGTGACCTGCGGGTACCGCGCGAGCTCGACAAGGTCGTCGATCGCGGCGAACGATTCGGCGACCGTGTGCGTGCCGCCGAGCACCGCCGAGAGGTGGTCGACAATCAGGTTCAGGTTCGGGTGCCGCGCCGCGATCGGCGCGAGCTTCGCGACGTGCTGCGAGGTGAGCAGCATCAGCGGGATGCCGAGGCGTTCGCACGCCGTCCAGTACCACTCGAGTGCCGGGTCAGCGAACGCGTCGACGGCGATCGTCGGGGTCGTGTTCCAGCGGCCGCTCATGCGGATGCCGAGCATGTGCGGCGTCTCGAGCCAGTGCTCGAGCCGCTCCGGGCTCGTGGGGTCGTACGGGTCGAGGCGTCCGAACACCGCGAAGCGGCCGGGGTAGCGCTCGGCCGCCGCCAGCGCATGCGCGTTGTTGTGCTCCTCGCCCGCCCACACGGGCGGGACGATCACGGCACGGTCGACGCCGACCGCCTCCATCGCACCCAGCATCTCCTCGGCGGTGAAGCTGCGGGCGTGCTTCGCCGGCGGCGCACCTCGGCCCTCGTGCGGCCACGGCCGAGCCGGCGTCTCTGCCGCGTACATGTGGACCTGGGCATCGGTTACGAGCATGTGCGCGCCGCCATCGCGGATCCGGTCGTGCGATGGGCGGAGTCTAGCAGTCCGCACGCCAGCTCAGGACGCGGCCGGGGCTTTGCAGAGGCAGCCAATTCGCTGCGCACCGTTTGCGATGCGCAATACCGCTCTCAAGCAGTATGGCGACCGCGAGCGCCTTCCACTTAGTGGCCCGTTACTCAAGGATGAAACATGAAAGTTGTAGGTGCGATGAATAGTAAGATCATCACGAGTTTTATAGTCAGCCTCGCTCTTCGGACGTGGCACCGAACGAGTTGGGCCCTATTATTTAATCAAACGTTGGCTATCGAGCATGAAAGTTACAATCACAGATGCGTCGGCTCGCGGCAGTTATCGTCTTGTTATTCGCGACTGCGCTTACAAGCCTGTTTCTGTCTCCCGTCACCCCGGCGGAAGCTGTGGATGCCGCTCCTAGCGTGACCTCGATCTTGCCCAACAATGGGCCAAGCACTAGTCGAACTCATATCACGATCACGGGCACCGGATTCTCAAGTACACCGACGGTAGTGATCGGTGGCGCTGCAGCGACAAACGTCCAACGTGTGAATGCCACAACGCTCACCGCCATTACGATTGCGAACACCGCAGGCGTTAAGAACGTCGTAGTTACCAACCCAGATGGCCAGGTCGGAACTGGCGCAGGACTGTTCACAGTCACCGCCGTCAGAGCTTCGGGAGGTACGTGGTCGCGAGTTGAGAGATTCGTGGCCGGTGCTGCGGTTAAGGCCGTCGCTATCAGTCAAGCAAACAACGCTACGACGCCGATCATTACCGTGGCGGCATCGGGTGTACCCGGACAAGCAGGCCTGATTCACCGATCACTTGATCGCGGTCTGACTTGGACAAACCTGAATGGACCGATTGCACCGGACGGCCAAGGAGACGATCAACATAGCGGGTGGTGGGCAGAACTCGTCGCGAGCGCGGATGGACAGAAGCTGTTTCTTCGGGAATCAGTGACTCATCAGTGCTGTTCCGTTGGCTCGATCTGGGTGTCTTCTGACGGCGGCACGACCTGGAGTCGGGCAAACGCGGGATTCGCGAACAACCGACTGCTCTACAGCGACATCGCCATGAGCGCTGACGGGACCAAGCTATGGGCTGCCGTTGGCCATCCCTCAAGAGACGGCGGCAAGGGCATCTATTACTCAGCTAACGGCGGCACGACTTGGTCTAAGTTGCCGAATGCCCGTTTCCCTGGCGCGGCTGCAAATGATCAAAGATACGACAGCGTTTCAGTTTCGAGCGATGGCCAGAAGATCGCAGTCTCGGCTTGGGATAATTCGCGGTGGTACTCCCTCGATGGTGGCACAACCTTCACTGCCTGGGAGGGCGGAGCGTTCGAAGTGTCGGTAGACGGCGAATACGCGTACGGCAGGCCTACATTCTCAGCGGGGTCAAGCTCATTTCCGACTGCAATCACCAATGTCTTCGCTTGTGACAGGGACTGCAACGCAAGCATCGACACGACTAGGATCGCCACGGCGCCGGGAGGAAAGATCCTTGCGACCCCCGAATTCGGTGGGGTAGCGCGAGCTCGATTTTCATATAACGGTGGCTACAGTTGGGTAACTACTTCCCTCACTACAGCGGATATTGGCTGCTCGAGCGGTCAAGCCGCCGGAGAAGTTGCCCTGTCTAGTGACGGTACGTTAGGGGCGCTTAGTCACCCGGGTTGCGGTTTGGTTTTGGGAGTATTCGAAGGACTGCCTCCGCCTACGTTGATAGACCTCCAGTCCATTACGGGAGAGTTCGGTACGGCCATCGGGGCGGGCACGCGTGCTGGATGGAATGGCGGCGGCCGGCTCATTGAGATCACCGGGAAAGACTTCCAAAACGGAGCAAGAGTCAGTTTCGGGCGATCGCATAACAACCCGAACCAAGTGATCACGTTCGGGACTAACGCGGTTTTCATCAACTCGACCAAGCTTCGTGTTACGACACCGGCCGTTGATTACACGGCTTTTGTATCGGTGTATGTCACGAACCCGGACGGGGAAACCTCAACTTACGGCTTTGGGCGCAGCATCTCCGAAATAGGATTGTGCAATCCGCAGGCCGGGGTGGCGTATTGCTTCCAGTATTCAGATGCGGGGATGCTGCCGGGTACTCTTGTGCTCACTCCCAATAGTGGGCTTCCCGCTGGCGGTACCGTTGTTGACGTCGCAATCACAACCGGAGGAATGGGACCTGGGGGCGACGATGGAACTGCGTTCGATTGGAACCAGGGGATCACCTTCGACGGCACTCTCGGCACCAATGGCGCGCAACGATGCGGCCAGCCTTGTGGCTGGCGCATCACGACTCCTCCCCATGCAGAGGGGCCTGTAGACGTTGCTGTCCGTTTCAACCTTGCGGGAGAAGTAATTAGCAAGACCACAGTCGGGGCATTTACCTATGCGAGTCTCGGAGCAATTACCGCGGTGACTCCCGGCAATGGCGGGACTGCGGGTGGCCGTCAAGTTGAAATTCGGGGCGCCGGATTTGTGACCGGCGCTACAGTCCGCTTTGGCACCGTGCTCGCCACAAATGTGAACGTTTTGAACAGTACGACGCTCACCGCAACAGCCCCGGCCAACGCGGCAGGGACAGTTGGTATCTCCGTGGCTAACGTCGCTGGCAGTTGGGGAGTCGGCAGCAACCTGTTCACGTATGTCGCTTCGCCCACCGTCACTTCAGTTGCAGCAAATTCAGGACGCGTTATTGGAGGCGCCGCAGTCACCATTACTGGGACTGGCTTCTCTGCTGGCGCATCAGTCACGTTCGGAGGAGTGACTGCGACAGGTGTCGCCATTGTGAATGCCACCACGATAACGGCGACGACTCCTGCCCGTGAGGCCGGGCTCGTCGACGTCGTTGTCACGAATACTGACGCTAGCGGATCCGGGACTGGAACCGGTGTATTCACGTACATCAGTGGTCCGAGGGTGATCTCCCTCAATGTGATCAGTGGGGGGAGGGCTGGCGGCAACCCCGTCATCATCACCGGGACTGATTTCAGTGCTAATCCCACGGTGCGAGTAGGTCTCAGAGACGCCACCAACGTCGTCCGCTTGAGTGCCACGCGCATCAGCATCAGAATGCCAGTCGGCATTACTGGACTCGCTACGGTTTTCGTGACCAATACAGATAATCAGGTAGGGAGTGGCCGCAATCTGTACCGCTACTACGATCTGAACACGCGGGCCAACCGACAACGCGAATCCACCATCACGATTCTCGATCCGCAAGAGGCCATACATTCCAATGCCGCCCCCACGACGCTCGAGACCACGACCGCCAGCAGGCAGCGGAACGGGCAGGAGGACCGGTCGGCCACGGTCAGAGTCACGGTGCCGATCGGAGCGATCCCCACTGCCGACAGAATCGTCGTCGAACCGGTCGCATCGCTTGCAGAGGTGGCTCTGACTGCTCCTACATCCATTGGCACGCTGCTGACTGCAGTGTCAGCACAGGCTCTCGACACAGACGGCAACGAGGTCACCACAAACTTCAACTCGGCCGTCTCCGTTGTGGTGACGGTGCCCGCTAACTCGGTGCCGACGGGTGCGACGCCCACTAACATGAGCATGAAGTTCTGGTCGGGAACGGAATGGTCGACCGTCTCTTCAACTAGCGTGTTGGAAGCTGACGGCTCGATGACCGTCACCGCGTTGGCCTCTCACTTCACCTTGTTCGCAGCGACCTACATTGCCCCCGCTGCCGCTGCCGCTGTTACAAACTGCTGCTCGAGCCTCGTGACGCCCACGGTCTATACGGTGACGCTGGATGGGTTGCGTGTGGTCCACACGCTTGCCCCGAGCAGCGCTGCGATCAATGCCAGCGACAGCACCGTCGTGACCGGCAATGTCGTGAACACCACGACCAA
>CAMAWO010000235.1 GCA_945861925.1 Bifidobacterium breve
GGTCTCGCCGGCGGGCCAGTTGATGGCGAGCTGCTGCAGCACCCGCTGGATGCCGGTCGCGTAGGGGTCGCGGATGAACTGCTCGAGGTCAATGCCGACCGTCGTCATCCTTCAGGTCACCGTTTCGCTGGGCTGCCGTGAGCCGTCCAATGCCCGCGCACGAGGCGTGCGGGGTGTGATTCTGTCTTCAGAATATCCTTCGCGCCCGGCGGTGGTCATCGGTAGAGGTCGGCGAGGTCGATCAGGCGCACCATCGGGTCGGCGGCCTCTGCCGCCCTCAGCGCCTTGTCGAACCCTCCGCGACCGAACACCGCGAGAACCGCGCTGGCGACATCGGTGCCCCGACCCGCGAGAACACCCTGGATATGACGGAGCCGCTCAAGATCGCGGAGCGTGCGAACCTGCTCGCCCGAATTCGACTCTCCGAGGACGACAACGCGGGCACCCTGCTGGCCCGCGCGATCGCCCCGGCGCAGGGCGACAACGTCGAGTTGATGCTGAGATCGGCCAGCCGGGTCGCTCACGACCGTTGTGCCGACGACGCCGACTGGCTCGGGCCACTGGCCGGCAGCGCTCTGCACCCAATCACGGCACATACGCTCGAAGTGCGGCCCCAGGACACGTGCGCGAAAGTCAGGCTGGGCCGCCGCCCAGGCCGTGGTGACGTCGCGCTGCTCGAGAAGGACGTTGAAGGGCTGGACGACGACCTCGCCGAAGCGCACGATCGGATCCGCAATCGTGTAGGTCGAGCGCTTCTGAGTGAGCGCATCCTGCGAGCGGTCAAGGAATCCGGCCGAGAGCAAGACTTCGAGCGGGTGCTGCAGCCCGCTGCTGTCGCGGGCCACGACGCTGCCGATCTGCGAACGCGCATGGGCGCCGCCTGCGACAGCAGACAGAATCGAGTTGTAGGGCTGCTTGTCGGTGATGCGCGGATCCTCGCGGAGCAGGTAGTCCTTCTCGTTGAAGAGCGCGTGAGCGGGGTTGAGAGCCGATCGCGCCAGCCATGGCGCGAACCCCCGCATCGTCGCCGGCGGATCCTGTTCGATGAGCGGTCGGTACCCGGCTGTACCGCCGAGCACCGCATCGACATGGAATGCGACTGTCGGATCAGTGATCCCCCAGTACTGCGCAGCCAAGCGGAAGCCGAACGGTCTGATCATCATGTTCAGTTGCGCCCGGCCGTGCAGCGGCTTGGCGCCTGTTAGCAGGTCGGTCATCACCGACAGGGCCGAGCCGCACACGATGACGCACCTCGGCGGGAGGCCGCGTGATGCCGCCTCGTCGATGATCTCCTGGAGCACGCTGGGGATCTCCGGGGAGTTCGCGAGCAGATATGGCAGCTCGTCGAGCACGAGCACGTTCGGCCCCGCTTGGGCCGTGTCGACTTCGCTACCGCGGGCCGGGTACGCGAGGGCGGTTCGGAGTGCGATGTCCCAGTCGGTGAAGCGCAGTGAGCCAACAGGGAGATTTCGTGCGCGGGCGACGTCGGCAGCGAACCGGTCAAGCGACTGTCCGCGCCCCAACTCCTGCGCCTGGTGGTACATCCCGCCGGCGGCCGAGGTGAGCGCCCGCAGCAGGAACGTCTTGCCCTGCCTGCGACGTCCGGACACGATCCCGAGGTGAATGCCCGGCCGTGAGTCGCCGGCGAGATCGGAGAGATCGGACCACTCCTGCACGCGATCGAACACCGAATCGGGTCGGGGAATGAGCACGGAACCTCCGATGGAATGTTAACTGGAGTTATGTTAACTCAAGTTAACATTATTTCGCACACCTCCCGCGCCATGAACTATCGGCGCGTTCGGGCGCTGTCCTGCTCGGGGCACGAGCGGCGACCCCAACGGGACGGGACGGGCAAAGGTATACGTTCTTACCGGCGATACCGTCCAAAATGTATACATTCTTGACGGTGTGGCCGTCTAAAACGTATACCTAGGCCCCGGCACTCCTCGAAGGCCAAACGCACCGCCGCACCCCGTTTGGGCAGGTCTTCATCGAAGATCAGAATGTTCACCTCACCGACCACGGGAGCGTCAGCAAGATCCGCCCCACAACCACGGCAGTCGTTCGGAGCATGGACACGCACCTCATCAGGCACGTCCCGCAGCTGCAAACGGGAGCCCTGACCACCTTGCTGCTTGCCCGGCTTACGTCCCGATGCGCGGCGTTACGACTTTAGCGCTGGCTTAGCCAACCCATCACTGCTCGGCCGCTTCGAGAAGTGATGTGAATTGTTCCCCAACCGTGCTTCCAACTCAGCGACCCGGCCCGCAAGGGACCTGAATAGTTACTCGAGTTGACATTGAATCGCTCATGCCATCGCTCGGCCCGTCATGTGTCGAGCAGGAAGGCGAGGAACGCGGCAGGCACAGCCCACGCCCGATCACCGCTAGCGCTCGTGTCGAGAACATTGCGCGTAGCAAGAATCCCCGCCCATTCGGAGGCATTGACCGTGGCAGCTTCCAAGCGCCACGAACCCTCCGTGTACTTGCCCTCTATCGCAACCCCGCCGAGATGATCGCAAACGAAGTCGATCTCCTTTCGGGTGGGCGTTCGTTTGTGGAACAGGAAGTCGTCGCTGAGCAAGTGCGGCTGCTCCGCGACGACCCGCCGACGGATCGCATTGCCAACCTGCATTTCGCTCAGCACCGTCGGATCGATGTCTTGGCGCCCGGCATTGCGCAGATGTGGGAGGCGGGCAACGATCGGGTCAACCGCGTAGATCTTGTCCTGCGTCTTGGGCCTGCCCACCCAAATGCGGTCGCCTTTCTGCGGGCACTGCCAGAGCAGGTACGAATCGCGCAGGTACTCGACGTGTCTGGTGACGGCATCGGTTTGGATGTCGAGGTCGTCGGCCACCTTCGTCATGTTGGCGAAACTGGAGATTGTCTCCCACAGCCGCTCGAGCAGGGCCATTTCCTTCGCCGCACCGAGTCGGGAGGCAATGAACGCGTCATTCGCCACAATGTTGAAAATGTCCTCGACGAATCCGCCAGGAATCTGCCGACCCTGATGGGCTGCCGCCACCGCCAGCGGGTACCCGCCGTATGACAGGTACTGCTCCCACAGCGGCACCAGGTCGCCGAGCCATGGAAGAAGATCCTGGTACGCGGCTGCCGCGGCCGGGGAATGCAGGCCGGTGAGCGGCAACTGAGGTTGCAGAGGAGTTTCGGGGCCCTGCATTTGCTGGACGAACGTTCGAAACCCCATCGGCATGAGGGTGCGGTCGAGGTTCGAAGCGCCACCGCGACGACCGGCGAGCTGCCCTGATGCCTCGGTCAGGCCCGTGGCATTCGAACCAGTGAGGACCACTGTCGATGACCGAAATTCCGAATCGTTGTCGCGCATCCACTTGACCTGGGTGGCCCAATCGCCGGTCACAGACGTCACGTCATCAAGCAGCCAATACCGCGGCTGTCCAGATGGGACCCGGGGGAGCGCGGTGTTCTGAGTGAGGCTCCGCAGGTCACGCGCCGACCAGCCGTCGACGGCCGCGCGAACGATTGCAGTAGGCGGAACCCCTGCGGTGATGAGGTCCTCAACAAGTTGCTTGATCGCGACCGTCTTGCCCACGCGCCGGGGGCCTCGAAGCAGGTAGAGGCACCCGGGTGAGAGATCGCCGAGCACGCCTGAGCGATAGGGAAGGCCGGAGTTCTCGACCTCGAGAAGGTCCAGGTCGCGTGTTCGCCAGCGGGGATCTCGCCACCAAGGATTTTGAGTCGCCAGCTCCTGCGCCAACTGGCCAAGTTTCGTCCCCATGACGCAAGAGTATACGTTCTTACCGCCCTACCCATCTAAAATGTATACTTTTTAGCCGCCTTCACCGGTAAGAACGTATACCTACGATCCCCCGCTCAGACGAGCGAAGTCCCCGCCAGTCCTCGTTCGGGCGGGTAGATGTCGCTCTTCGGCGCGTTCTTGTGGGCCGCAGCGACATCATCCCGCCCAAATGCGACCCCGTCAGATGCCTGCTGACAGTAACCTCGCGCGCCACTCAGCCTCTCGTTCTCGTTGTTGACATGTACACCGATCCCGGGTTATGTTTTTGACCTTGCTCCCCGCCCTCCCCGCAAGGGGACTGGCGGGGTTTTTACTCGGGGGAGTCCATTGGCACCGATAGTGCACGTGTTCATTGATTATCAGAATGTCCACCTCACAGGCCACGGCAGCTGGTGCCAGCAGGCCGAAGCTCGGCACCTATGTTTGGTCGACCCGCTCCTGCTGGCCACGCTTCTCGTTGCGCGGCGTGCACCTGGAGGTGAGCTGAAGGCCGTTCACGTTTTCAGGGGCCGTCCTGATCCCCGCCGTGAACCGAAAGCGGCGGCACGCTCCGACCGTCAAGCTTCTGCGTGGGGAGCCGATCCCAGAGTGCATGTGTTTCGACGTCAACTGCGATATCCGCAGGGTTGGGGCGAGCCAGGCAACTCGGGCAAGGCCCAGGAAAAAGGTGTGGACGTTCAACTTGCCGTGCACTTGGTCGAAGCCGCAATTGATCGGGACTTCGAGGTTGGCATCGTGTTCTCACACGACACCGATCTCATTCCAGCGATTGAGTCGGCCTCTCGTCTCGGCGCCCACATTGAGATCGCTTCATGGGGAGGCCGAAATAGGCTTCGAAGCCCAGTCGTCAAGCTCTTCTCTCACACCCTCACGCAGGACGATTTCGAGCAGGTGCGCGACCAGCGGGTCTACGAGTGAATGGCCGGGTCGCCCTTTCGCTTTCCGAGCCGAGTAAACGAAGATCTCCCGGCGATCCGACGCGTTGCGTCGGGTAGATGTCGTGCTTCGGAGCGTTCTCGTAGCCCACAGCGACACCAACCTGCCCAAACGCGCCAGCAGGGTCGGGCTACTGGCTGGCTAGGACTGCGAGGAGTTCCTGCGCGTACACCCGTGGCGACTTGCGCTCGAGGTAGTCGACCCGCAGCACCTCGATCACCTCGCGGTCGGCCGGGTGGGCCAGCCGGTACTCGATCGCCTCGGCGACCATGAGCGGGCTCGCCTCGTCAGGCAGGCGGTCGATGAAGGCTGGAGTGTCGACGTCGATCGCCAACCCTCGGCTGGCAACTGCCCGCGAAATCGGAGGGATCCGACCGGTCCTGCGCGCGATCGAACACCGAATCAGGTCGTGGAATGAGCACGGAAACTCCGGTTCCATGAACTATTCGCGCCTGCGGGCGCCAACTGAACCACCATTCCCCGTGCTCGAGGGGTAGCGACACGAGGGCGGCACGTTCGTGTTGGTGCCGGGACCCAACTACGACTTGGGTCGGTCTCCACGAACGCTGCGCTTGGTCCGGGATGTTGGTCCCGGCGCGGGGCTGCCTGGCTTCTTCAACAACTCGATCCGCGAGCCGTCAGCCAAGGTCAACTCGACGATCAACGGGTTGCTCTTGGACACCCTCGCCGCAGTGATCTTCTGACCCACTGCAGCGGACAGTTGCACTTCCAGGGAAGGCGTACGCAGGACATCCAGCTTCGCCAGGGCGAAGCGCAAGCGCTCACTGGCCGACTCGCTGATGCAGCTGATTCGCTGGGTGTAGGCAGTTCGGTCCAGCGTGGACCGATAGGTCAAGTCACGACCGACTCCGGCACAACCACCAGGTCGCCCACTCTCAGTTC
>CAMAWO010000236.1 GCA_945861925.1 Bifidobacterium breve
CACGCCATTTGCTGTTGTCTTCAACGGCAAGACGTACGCCATTTCGGTATACGACAACAACTACCCCGGGACAGTGCAGCAGATCGTTGTCGATCCCGAGACCGAGCGCTGGAGTTACGCGGCAGGGGCTACCACACCGGGCGCTCCGACTGATGGGTGGGCGGGTGGAAAGTCCACCATCGACCTCACCCCGATGGCGGCTCGGGCGGTGCCGACGAGTGCTCCATTTAGTGACTCGGCAACGAAGGGTACGGTGAGCGCTCTCGGCAACACCTCCAACCTCCTCGTCACCTCTGCTGACGCTGGCACGATCGTCGGCGTCACGCTCACCGTTGATGGCAAGATCTACGACACGACGGATCCCAACACTGTTTTTCCTCGCGGAATCTCCGCCCGGCCACTGCTCGGCGCGGGCTTGTCGGGCAACGGAACATCGGTCATCATCGATCGGGATCGTGTTCCTGAGTTCGAGGCAGACGGTGTTGCCCGGTCGCGCGACACGAACGAAACGCGCGACGACGCCGAATACACGATGTCCATCGACTCCGATGGTGCTCCGCGCGTGACCGTGCGCACGAGCACCGGGCCTCGCGAGGACAACAGGTCAACCTTCCGGGCGGAGAACAGCGGCGGGGTCGAGGTGGCACCCCCACCCGGCCGTGAAGCCGACGTGGACATGGCCAACGGGTACAACAGCTTCAATGCACCCGTGCCGGACGGCGGAAGCTTCAACGTCGGGCCAAACAACCGGCGCGGCGAAGCTCCGATCGGCTTCTCCGACGGATCAGGTCGTCAGGGTCCGGCCTTCAAGATTCCCCAGGAGAACCCGGGAGGCGGGGTTATCGATAGCCGGGCACAGTTCGATCCGCAGACCGGCGACATCATCGTGAGGGAGCGCCCAGGGCGCCCTGAGCAGGTAAATGGCGCACAGGTCGATCAGTTCCGGGCGATGGCCGGCCCCGGCCCCGGCCCCGAGGGTGGTCCGAATCCCGGAACGAACGGTGGTCCGAATCCCGGCCCCCAAGGTTCCGGCGGGCCCGGGCAGCCAGGCCAGCCCGGGGGCGTTGCAGGCGGCGGTGCACCCGCAGGCCCAGCTCCTGGCTCAGGCGGAGGCGGCGGCGGTGCACCCGCAGGCCCAGCTCCTGACTCAGGCGGCGGTGCACCCGCAGGCCCAGCTCCTGACTCAGGCGGAGGCGGAGGCGGTGCACCCGCAGGCCCAGCTCCTGACTCAGGCGGAGGCGGCGGCGCAGGTGGCGGTGGCGCCCCCGCGGGCTAGAAACTCAATCTGCACCTCGAATGTCGACGAGTTCTGCCGAAATCGGCGGTTCATCGATGTTCGGGGTGCAGATCACCGTCGTGCGGAATCCGTGACGGGTTTGACGAGGAATACGGGGATCTTCCGTCCGGCGTTGCGCTCGTACATCGCATAACTCGACCAGAGATCGATGAGTTTGCAGTAGAGCGCGGCGCGCTCCTCGCCGACGACCTCGGTGAAGACGGCCGCATGCCTGACCCCGTCAAGCTCAACGAATCCCTCGGCATGATCACGAACGTTGAACACCCAGCCGGGCACCTCGGCCTGGCCGGCATTCGAACCGGTGATGACCCACGCTCCATCGTGCGGCGCAGCGAGCAGCGGAGTGCGCCGCCACTCGCCGGACCTGCGCCCAAGGGTGGTGATCCATACGACGTGCCCGCCGCCTGGGAACCTGCGGCCGAGTCGGCCGCCCGTCACACGGTCGAGCGCCTTGTGGAGGACGGTCGTGGTCCGGAGCATGCTCCCCCACACCATGTCGTAGGCACGCTTGTTCATGACGGGACGCTACCGCCTCTCGACATATGGCACGATGTATGTCATGAAGCGGACGACGGTGTACCTTCCCGATGAGTTGAAGGCGAGGCTCGAGGCTGAGGCGAAGCGCCGAGGGACCACCGAGGCCCAGATCGTTCGCGAGGCTGTGGATAAGGAAACGCGCCGGCCTCGTCCGCGTGGTGGAATCATCCTCGGTGACTCCGAGGGGATGACTGCCCGGAATCTCGATGAAATACTCGACGGATTCGGTGTGGATTGATCATCGTCGACACGAGTGCGCTGTTCGCGCTGTTTGTCTGCGCTGACAGCGATCATCGGACAGTGGCCGACCTGCTCACGGAAACCGATGACGTTCTCGTCGTGAGCCCCTATGTCGTGGCCGAACTCGACTCCGTCATTGCCAAGCGAGGCGGAGTTCGGGATGAACTCACCGCATTGAATGAGCTGTGTTCCGGCGCATACGAACTCCCGATCATGGGAGTGGCCGACCTCATCACCTGCTCAAGGGTCATCGCGCGTTACGCCGACCAACAGATCGGCGTCACCGATGCCTCCCTCGTCGTGCTCGCGGATCGCTACCAGACGCGCACAATCTGCACCCTCGACCGCCGCCACTTTTCGATCCTGCGTTCCCTCGATGACCGGGAGTTCACCCTCATCCCGTAACCCCGCAATGCCTTGCCCGGTCATCGCTAGGATCGTACACACCAATACCCTCCACATTCAGGAGTCCTCGTGGCCCGCGTCGTCATCGACGTCATGCTCAAGTCGGAGATCCTCGACCCTCAGGGCCGAGCCGTCCAAGGGGCCCTCGGCCGCCTGGGCTTGACCGGGGTGGTCGATGTTCGTCAGGGCAAGCAGTTTGTCATCGATGTCGAGGGCGATGTCACCGGCGAGCGGCTCGCCCTCATGCACACCCTCGCGGCCGAGCTCCTCAGCAACCCGGTGATCGAGGACTACCGCCTTGTGGTCGAGGAGACCCGTTGATCCTTCGTATCGGGGTCGTGACCTTCCCCGGTTCGCTGGACGATCGTGACGCGGCACGCGCCGTTCGCCTGGTAGGCGCCGAGCCGGTGGCGCTGTGGCACGGCGACGACGACATTAGGGGCGTCGATGCCGTGATCCTGCCCGGCGGGTTCTCGTACGGCGACTACCTGCGCTGCGGTGCCATTGCACGGTTCGCGCCGGTGATGAGGACCATCGTCGAGCAGGCGCATGCAGGTCTGCCGGTGCTCGGAATATGCAACGGCTTCCAGATCCTGTGCGAGTCGCACCTACTGCCCGGCGCGCTCATCCGCAACGACAGCCTCCACTTCATCTGCCGCGACCAGCGCCTGCGCGTCGAGGACACGTCATCAATGTGGACCTCAGGCTTCGCGAAGGGGCAGGAGATCGTTATTCCCCTGAAGAATGGCGAGGGTGGCTACGTTGCCGACGAGGCAACGCTCGACGTGCTTGAGGGCGAGGGCCGGGTGATCGCGCGCTACCTCGACGTGAACCCAAACGGCAGCCGCCGCGACATTGCAGGCATCCGCAATGAGCGGGGCAACGTCGTCGGACTCATGCCCCATCCGGAGCACGCCGTCGAGCAGCTCACCGGGCCGACCACCGATGGCCTTCCCTTCTTCACGAGCATCCTCACGTCGCTGGTGAACGCATGAGCATCGACACCGTTGCCACCGCCGAAGCCTCTCCCGGCAGTGAGCAGCCGTTCGCAGCCCTCGGGCTAAAACCTGATGAGTACCATCGTATTCGCGAGATCCTCGGCCGGCGTCCGACATCATCCGAGCTCGCCATGTACTCGGTCATGTGGAGTGAACACTGCTCCTACAAGTCGAGCAAGGTGCACCTCGCGCAGTTCGGCGAGAAGAAGCCGCAGACCGACGTACTCCTCGTCGGCATCGGCGAGAACGCGGGCGTCGTCGATATCGGCCATGGCTGGGCGGTCACCTTCAAGGTCGAAAGCCATAATCATCCGTCCTATGTCGAGCCCTACCAAGGGGCCGCGACCGGCGTCGGCGGCATCGTGCGCGACATCCTCTCGATGGGCGCCCGACCCCTCGCCGTCATGGACCCGCTCAGGTTCGGCCCGGCCGACGCCCCCGATACCCGGCGAGTGCTCACCGGCATCGTCGCGGGGGTCGGCGGCTACGGCAACTGCCTTGGCTTACCGAACATCGGCGGCGAGGTCGTGTTCGACGCGAGCTATGCCGGTAATCCACTGGTCAATGCCTTGTGTGTCGGCGCGATGCGGCATGAAGATATTCACCTCGCGAGCGCGAAGGGCGTCGGCAATCTCGTTGTCCTGTATGGCGCACGCACCGGCGGCGATGGCATCGGTGGGGTGTCGGTGCTGGCCTCCGAGACCTTCAGTGAGGGCGGCCCAACCAAGCGCCCCAGCGTGCAGGTCGGCGACCCGTTCATGGAGAAGCTCCTGATCGAGGCCACCCTCGAGGTACTTCATGCCGGTCTTGTCGAGGGGATCCAGGATCTCGGCGGCGCCGGTATCTCATGCGCCACGAGCGAGCTGGCCTCGAACGGCGACGGGGGCATGCACGTGTGGCTCGACCGCGTGCTGCTGCGCGACCAGTCGCTCTCGCCCGAGGAGATCCTCATGAGCGAGTCGCAGGAGCGCATGTGTGCGATCGTGACACCGTCGAAGCTCGACGAATTCCTGTTGCGCTGCAACAAGTGGGACGTAGAGGCCGTGGTGATCGGCGAGGTCAATGCCTCCGGCAGACTCACGGTCGACTGGCACGGCGAGCGCATCGTCGACGTCCCGCCGCGCACCGTTGCCCACGAGGGCCCGGTCTACGAGCGCCCCTTCGCCCGCCCCGCCTGGCAGGACTCCCTGCAAGCCGATGCCCCGACCGCCGAGCGACTGCATCGTCCGTCCTCGCCCGACGAGATCAAGGCGACCCTCCTGACCATGGTGGCCGCGCCGAACCTAGCCTCGAAGTCTTGGGTCACGAGCCAGTACGACCGTTATGTGCTCGGCAACACGGTGCTTGCTCAGCCACAGGATGCCGGCATGATCCGCATCGACGAGGAGACGGGCTTGGGCATCGCCCTCGCGACCGACTGCAACGGCCGCTTCGCGAAGCTCGACCCGTACGCGGGGGCACAGCTGGCCCTCGCTGAGTCGTACCGCAATGTCGCCGCCTCGGGCGCCAGCCCGCTCGCCGTCACGAACTGCCTGAACTTCGGCTCGCCGGAGGACCCCGCGGTCATGTGGCAATTCGCCGAGGCCACCCGCGGCCTCGCCGACGGCTGCCTGCAGCTCGGCATCCCGGTCACCGGTGGCAACGTCTCGTTCTACAACCAGACCGGCGACACCGCGATCAACCCGACCCCCGTGGTCGGTGTGCTCGGCGTCATCGAAGATGTCGCCCGTCGCACGCCAATCAATTGGGGCCCGGTCGGCGATTTCATCTACGTCCTCGGCGACACCCACGACGAGTTCGGCGGCAGCGAGTGGGCCCACCACGTGCACGGCCACCTCGGCGGGCTCCCGCCGGCCGTCGACCTCGAGCGCGAGCGGGCGCTCGGCGAGGTGCTCGTGGCAGGCTCACTCGAAGGCCTGCTCACCGCGGCTCACGATGTCTCCGATGGTGGCATCGCCCAGGTTCTCGTCGAGATGGCGCTCGCGTCGAATGCTGGCGGACGTTGCTCAGTGCCTGACGGCGTTGACCCGTTCACGTACCTGTTCAGCGAGTCAGCGGGGCGGGCCGTCGTCGTCGTGCCGCCGGAGTCGGCGGATCGCCTGCTGGCGATGTGCGCCGAACGCGGCCTGCCGGCAGCGTT
>CAMAWO010000237.1 GCA_945861925.1 Bifidobacterium breve
TCGGCCCGAACGGGGCGGGCAAAACCACCTTCTTCAACGTCATAACCGGCTTCGACCCGCCGAACACGGGCACCTGGTCATTCGAAGGATCACCGCTGGCTGGGACCCCCGCATACAAGGTTGCCCGTGAGGGAATGATCAGGACCTTCCAGCTCACGAAGGTCCTGAATAAACTCAGCGTCCTAGAGAACATGCGATTGGGAGCACAGGGCCAGACCGGCGAGGGCCTCTTCCGTGCCCTCATTCCGGCTCTCTGGCGCAAGCAGGAGGAGGAGATCACCGAGCGGGCGCTCGGCATGCTCGAGCAGTTCAATCTCATCCACGTCAAGGATGATTTCGCGGGATCGCTGTCAGGCGGCCAGCGCAAACTGCTCGAAATGGCCCGGGCCATGATGTCGAATCCATCGATGCTCATGCTCGACGAGCCAATGGCCGGGGTGAATCCGGCCCTCACCCAGTCCCTTCTCGAGCACATCAAGGAGTTACGCGAGACCGGAATCACGATCTTCTTCGTCGAGCATGACATGGACATGGTTCGCGACATCAGCGACTGGGTCATTGTCATGGCCCAAGGCTCCATAATTGCCGAGGGACCGCCCGCTGACGTCATGCGCAACCCGGCGGTTATCGATGCCTACCTCGGCGCCCATCACGATGTTGCCCTGACAGAATCCGGCGAATCGCTGACCGACACGAGTGTTTCCCTGACCAAGAGCGAGGAATCATGAGCGAGCAGGCGGCCACTAGTGATACATCAACCCCCGAGCCGCCGCACACCGAGGTGCCGCCGCATAAGGTTCCACTCCTCAACGCCATCGATGTCGAAGCGGGCTACTTCCCCGGGGTGAACATCCTCAACGGCATGACCCTGCATGCACAGAAGGGCGAACTCGTCGGGATCATCGGCCCCAACGGTGCAGGCAAGTCCACCTTCCTCAAGGCCGTCTTTGGACTCGTGGGGGTTCGGTCGGGCACCATGGCCCTGCACGGCCACGACATCACCGGCCTACGGGCTGATGAGCTCGTGCGCCGGGGGGTGGGCTTCGTGCCGCAGACGAACAACGTGTTCCCCTCACTCACCATTGAGGAGAATCTTCAGATGGGTGTCTACCAGGAGCCAAAGAAGTTCCCGGAACGCTTCGAGATGGTGACAACCCTCTTCCCGATGCTGGGCGAGCGACGCAAGCAGCGGGCAGGATCACTTTCGGGCGGAGAGCGCCAGATGGTCGCAATGTCGAGGGCTCTCATGATGAGCCCAAGCCTGCTCCTCCTTGATGAGCCGAGTGCTGGCCTATCCCCCGCACTCCAAGACGAGGTGTTCCTGCGCGTCAAGGAGATCAACGCGACGGGCGTCACAATCGTCATGGTCGAGCAGAATGCCAGGCGCTGCCTCCAAATCGTCGATCGAGGGTACGTCCTTGATCAAGGGCGCAACGCCTATGAGGGAACCGGACGTGAGCTTGCGAATGACCCGAAGGTCATCGAACTGTATCTGGGCTCCCTTTCACAGGCCTAAGCATCCCTGCGCCAGACGCGCACGCAGCAGGGCCCCGATCTCAGCTCGCGAGGTCGGGGCCTTTCACTGTCTACTGCACTTGGCGTTCAGGTGACTCATGACATGAGCGTGGGCCGATCCCTTTCGGGATCGACCCACGCTCACTGGTCACGAGTTCACACTCGCCGACGGAACCAACCTCAGGAGGTGGGAACCGTTCCGGTCACGAACTCATCGAGACGAGGAACGTACTTGTTATTCGCCTCGTACTCGTAGACGCCCATGGTGGCGATGCTGGGGTCACCATTGTCAGCGAACTCAACCGGGCCGGCCTGGCCCTCGTAGTTGAAGTCGGTGCCAGCATCAAGGAGCGCCTTGCAGGAAGCGAAGTCGGTGCAGTTCTCGCCGTCCTTCGAGACACCCTGAAGTGCGGCGGCAATTGCGGCGCCGTCGCAGGACTTCGCGACCTCCATGCCGAGAGCAATGAGGTTGACTGCGTCGTATGCCTCAGCTGCGTACGGGAATTCGGTCAGTTCCGGATTGACTGTGAGCAACTCGCCCTGCAACTCCGCGCTCGCTGCAACACCCGGGAGGGTGCCCTTGGTACCGACCATGATGCCCTTCGGCAGGTCGGCAAACGCCTCCTGTGAGAGGTTGCCATCAACGAGGTACAGGGGAACGGTGTCCGGACCGATGCCCTGCTTGATGAGCTCCTGAACGATCTTCACCGACTCCTCGAAACCGATGACGGCGATCGCACCGGGCTTGCTCGCCTTGAGCTTGCCGACCTCAGCACTAAACTCGGCGGCCTGCGGGTTGTAAATGACCTTTGCGGTCACGGTGCCACCACCTGCGGTGAAGTTGACATCAAGTGCATCGGCCAGGCCGGTACCGTATGAATCGTCCATCGCAAGGATGCCGGCCTTCTCGACGCCCGCATCGAGCATGAGCGAACCGAGCACAGCGCCCTGGAAGAGGTCCGAGGGGGCGGTACGGAAGTACAGACCGTTGTCGGGGTAATCGGAGAGGGCTGGCGAGGTGTTCGCCGGGGAGAAGTGGATGACGCCCGCACCGGTGATCTTGTCGATGACCGTGAGCGAAACACCCGAGGATGCCGCACCGATGATCGCGGAAACTCCAGCAGCAATGTGGCTGTCAGCGGTCTGCGATGCAATGTCAGTGCTGGTATCGCCCGAGTCACCCACGAGGTTCTCGAGCGGGCTGCCGAGGACGCCGCCTGCTGCGTTGATCTGTGCGACAGCAAGATCGACGCCCGCGAACTCGGGTGGGCCGAGGAATGCAAGGTTGCCCGTCTGCGGCAGCATCGTACCGATCTTGCAGGCTGCCGTGACTGCTGCCTCGCTGGCTGCGGCGCTCGGCGCCGCACTGCTTGCAGCCGGTGCTGCACTCGATGCCGCTGTCTCGCTGCTGCCACCGCATGCGGCGAGCGTGAGCGAAAGAGCACCGAGCACGGCGGCCGACTTAAGGACCGAAGAGCGCTTCATGTTTCTCCTTGGATACATGTCAACGACGACTTTTGTCGTCGCGGTGATCCGATTCTATGACGACTTCTTCTACCGAGGGGTAACCGCGGAGCGTTTCGGTGCCCCTTCGTAACCGATCCGTTATAAACCGTGAGTTACTGATGCGATTTTGCGTTCGCGACAACCCGCGAGGCCTCCTCGGCGAGCGTGATGCGCGCGTCCATTGCCTGCCGCCGCAGCAGGGAGAATGCTTCAGCCTCGGTGAGACCGAGGGCTCTTTGCATGAGGGTCTTCGCGGCGTCGACCGTCTCACGGGCCCCCACTCGCTCGCTCAGGTCACCCACCTGCTCCGCTAGATCGCGCATCTGCAGCCATCGCGCCCGGGCCATCTCGATCGCGGGGCCGAGATCAGACCCAGAGCACGGCTTGACGACGTATCCCATGACGCCTATCTCAGCGGCTCGCAGCACCGTGTCGCGCTGGCTGAAGGCGGTGAGCATCACAACTGCCCCGAGTCCACCATCAACGATTTCTTCTGCGGCCGAAAGACCATCCCGAACCGGCATCGCGACATCGAGCAGGACCACGTCAGGGCGCAACTCCTTGGCAAGGTCCACGGCCCGCTGCCCGTCACCGGCTTGGCCCACCACCTGGTAGCCAAGTTCCTCGAGCATCTCCACGAGGTCAAGGCGAATGAGTGCCTCATCCTCAGCCACGAGCACCCTGATCACCTCGCGATCGATCACCGCCTCGTTCAAGGCCCCGCCGGAACTGTTCGACATCGCATCGTTCACCATGACGCCAGCGTAGTTTGGAGGCTGCTCCATTCAGGCCGCTCGACTGCCCCGCCCGCAGGCGCCGCTACGCTTTACCCTGCGCCCCGGTACCCCAACCGGCAGAGGGAGCCGACTCAAACTCGGTCCAGTGTGAGTTCAAATCTCACCCGGGGCACACTTGCCCGCGTGATGTGCGTCCGTAGGCTGCACGGATGGACTCCTTCGCGATCAACCGCAGCAACTGGAATGAGCGTGTTCCGCTGCACGCGGCTTCGCTGGAGTACGGACTCGACCGATTCCGCAGTGACCCCGGACATCTCAGCGACGTCGTGCGGTTCGATCGTGACCGTCTGGGCTCGCTGGAGGGGCAACGCGTCGCTCACTTGCAGTGCCACATCGGTACCGACACGGTGTCACTAGCCCGACTCGGTGCCGCGCACGTCTCCGGGCTCGACTTCTCCCCTCCCGCAGTCGCGGTGGCGCGGCAGCTCGCCCTTGACCTTCAACTCCCAGTCAACATCGTCGAAGCCGATGTCTACTCAGCGCCGGAGGTTCTCGGAAGTGGGGTGTTCGACGTCGTCTACACCGGTATCGGTGCACTGTGCTGGCTTCCCGATATCGACCGGTGGGCTAACACAGTGTCCGATCTGCTCGCGCCGGGTGGCCGTCTGTTCCTGCGAGAAGGACACCCGGTGCTGTGGTCCCTCGATTACGAGGCTCACGACATGCTCGTCATCGGGCATCCGTACTTCGAGACCGCCGAGCCGATCATCGACGTGGAGGACACAACCTACGTCGAGTCAGAGGCGCGATTGCAGAACACCGTGACCCACAGTTGGAATCACGGCCTCGCCGAGGTCATCACCGCGGTCATGAACCACGGGCTGACCCTGACCGGGCTCACCGAACACATGAGCGTGCCTTGGGCAGCGCTCCCCGAGCAGATGGTCTCCGCCTCGGGCGGCGAATGGGTGTTGAAGGATCGACCAGCCCGGCTCCCACTCACCTACACCCTTCAAGCCTCAAAGGGCTGAGGTCGCGCGGCCTCGATTCCAAGCCGGGCTTTCACGTCTGATAGTCGACCGAGCAAGCCGTTGACGAACGTCGCAGACTCCTCGGTCGAGAGTTCCTGGGCCAGCGCGACCGCTTCGGAGATCGCCACCGCATCGGGAATGTCATCACGCCACAGCACTTCGTAGCTGGCCATCCGCAGGATCGAACGATCAACGGCCGGCATCCGGGTGAGGGTCCAACCCATGGCGTAAGTACCTAGGAGTTCGTCGATGCGCTCCCGGTGAATCTGCACCCCCTCGACAAGCTCGCTCACATAGGCGTTGAGCGCTGGGTCGCCTGACTCGAGCCTGCGGTCCACCTGCGACATGAGGACGTCGCTCGCCGACGTTCCGCGCATATCAGATTCATACAGGACGTCGAGCGCACGCTTACGGGCCTTGCTCCGAGCAGACATTCGGCGGTTTCGACTAGTCGTTCACGCGGCCGAGGTAGGAGCCGTCACGAGTGTCGACCTTTACCTTCGTGTTGGACTCGAGGAACAGCGGCACGTGGATCTCGGCGCCGGTCTCCAAGGTTGCGGGCTTCGTGCCCCCTGTCGAGCGATCACCCTGGAGGCCTGGCTCGGTGTACGTGAGCATCAATTCGACTGATGCGGGGAGGTCGACGATGATCGGCTGGCCCTCGTGCACCGAGATATTCGCGACCTGGTTCTCGAGCAGATATTTCGAAGCATCCCCGACCACGGCGTCCGGGACCTGGAACTGCTCGAAATTCGTGGTGTCCATGAACACCCAGTCATCGCCATCCCGGTAGAGGTACTGCATGTCG
>CAMAWO010000238.1 GCA_945861925.1 Bifidobacterium breve
GGAGTTGAACGCCTGGATGGCCTTCGTGTAGTCACTCCAGTACTCGCCGACGAGGGGCTCCTGCTGCTCGAGCAGGGCGATCGCGGCATCGAACTGGGTCTTGTCGAGTGCGTACGGATCCTTGATTCCAAGTTCAGGCTTCGTTGCCATGAGGTACACAGCGGCATCGGCGATGAAGATGGGGGAGTCGTACGCGGTGACCGACCCGGCATACGGTGAATCGGCTTCAAAGGTTGATGCCCACGAGTCGATCGGGGTAGTCACCTTGTCGGTATTCCACATGAGGAGATTGGCTCCGCGGCCGTGCGGAACGCCGTAGGGAACGCCACCAACGCTGTTGTGGGACTGCAACTTCAGGTCCGAAAAGATGTCCGCATAGCTCGGAACGAGATCAGCGTTGAGGGGCTGGAGGTTCCCGCCGTAGATGAGACGCAGCGTGGCATCGCCGGATGCCGACACGACATCGTAGCCGCCGCCCTGCATGAGCTTGACCGCCTCATCCGAGGTGCCAAACGTCTTGACGTTGACCTGGCACCCGGTCTCCTTCTCGAAACCGGTGACCCAGTCGACGGCCGGGTCGGTTGAGCCGTCCTCAACGTAGCCCGGCCACGCCAGAATGTTTACCGTGCCCTCGCCATCACCAACCGGGCCCGCGTATGCCGCGCCTCCGGGTGCCGCGGCTGAACTCGCCGATGAACTGTCAGAACTGCCACCGCAACCAGCGGCGACCATTGCTACCGCGGCGGTCGCCGCGGCAATTTTCAGCAGGCGCTGTGTGTGCATCTGCATCCTCCCTCGTTATTGCATGACCACATGCGGATGCACGTGGGGTAACTACCTGTGGCCTGATCAGCCCAGGGAGTATTCGTGCTCGGTGTTCCAGGAGAGCGTGACGCGATCACCTCGTCGTGTCGCTGCGTCACCGAGATCAGATTGCGAGTTTTGTGCTACGGCCATGAGCGAACCACCAGCATCGAGATCGACGACGTACCTCGTTGACATGCCGACGTAGATGACCTCGCGCACGGTCCCGGGAACGGCATGGACCCCTGCGCCAGCGGTGAGGTTTCCCTTCGTGACGCGGATTTTCTCGGGGCGCACCGACCAGGTGCCGGACCTTCCGAGGACGGCGAGCGCGACGTTGTCGCGCAGGAGGTTTGACGTGCCGACGAAACCCGCGACGAACACGGTGGCTGGGTGCTCGTAGACCTCGAGGGGCGTGCCGATCTGCTCGATGCGGCCCTCGTTGAAGACGGCGATGCGGTCGGACATGGTGAGGGCTTCGTCCTGATCATGGGTGACGAACACGAAGGTGATGCCGACGTCGCGCTGAATCTCCTTCAATTCAACCTGCATCTGCTCGCGGAGCTTGAGGTCGAGCGCACCGAGTGGTTCATCGAGGAGGAGAACTCGCGGCCGGTTCACGAGGGCGCGAGCGAGGGCGACCCGCTGGCGTTGGCCGCCGGAGAGAGCCGACGGGGCACGGTCTCCATAACCCTCAAGGCGGACGTCGGCGAGGGCTTGGCGAGCTCGCTCGACCCGCTCGGGCTTCGCGACCTTCTTCACCCTCAGACCGTATTCGATGTTCTCCAGCACACTCATGTGGGGAAAGAGGGCGTAGTCCTGAAAGACAGTATTGACGTCGCGTGCGTAAGGGGGCATGCGCGTGACATCGGTGCCAGCGAGTTCGATTGTGCCGGCATCGGGCTTCTCGAATCCGGCGATCATGCGCAGGACCGTGGTCTTGCCGGAGCCGGACGGGCCGAGGAGGGTAAGGAACTCCCCGTCGTAGACGTCGAGAACCACATTGTCTACCGCAACGACGTCACCGAATTGCCGGCGAAGTCCACGCAGGCGGATAGCGACAGTGACTTGCGTCAAGGGGTATCTGACCTTTCATCGAGGCACCTACCGGCGCTTGAACCGTAGTGGGTTAGGGGTCCTGCTCACCGTGATTTCGAGGTCACCCGGTGACATCGTTACCCGATTGTTCCCTGACCGCTGAGCGCAAGGTCACTGGCCGTGAGCAAGCGGTGTGGGGTAGAGCCGGCCCCGCCCGGTAGCGAGGATGCGGACCCGGTCGCCGGCGATGGACGGGACCGGGCCGGGTATTCGCACATCGACATGCTCCCCGGTGTCGAGCGTGACGGTGATGACCGTGTCGTGACCGTGATACGAGGCTGCGTGCACCCGCCCGGTCGCACCCTCGGGCCGGGCCGCTGACCCCACGCGCTGCTCATCGACGATGACGAGTTGCTCGGGCCTCAGCGTGAGCACGCCATCGCGCACCGGTGCGCCGCTGATGTCAACCTCGGTGAGGCCCAGGGCAGACATGACGGTCGAATCGTCGATGCGCGTGGCCGGAAGTTCGACGACGGCCCCGATGAAGCGGGCGGTCTCGAGGTCGGCCGGCGCCTCGTAGAGGCGCGATGGAGTGTCGTCCTGGACGATCTGCCCGTGCCGGACGATCGCGACGCGGTCGGCAATCGACAGGGCCTCCTCCTGGTCATGGGTGACGAGGATTGATGTCGTGCCGAGGGAGGAGAGCAGTGAACGGACCTCATGGCGAACCCGCTGTCGAAGGCCGGCGTCGAGCGCCGAGAACGGCTCGTCAAGGAGGACGACATCGGGTCGAGGCGCGAGGGCCCGAGCCAGCGCAACCCGCTGCATCTGACCGCCGGAGAGCTCCTGGGGTCGCGACATCGCCCGGCCCCCGAGTCCGACGAGTTCGAGAACCTCGGCCACCCGCTCCTCGATTCGAGGCTGACCGCGCAGTCCGAAGGCTACATTCCCGAAGACGTCGAGGTGCGGGAACAGGGCGCCCTCCTGCGGGACGATCCCGACCCGTCGGCGCTCCGGCGGAACCCAGGAGGAGGGGCCCGCCACGACGGTGTCGCCGAAGGTGATCGATCCACTCGTTGGCTTGATGAACCCGGCGAGGGCGCGGAGCAGCGTGGTCTTGCCAGAGCCGCTGGTGCCGAGGACCGCGAGGAAAAGCCCGCTCGGCACCTGCAGGTTGAGGTCGAACAGCACGGGCACCGCGCTGTAACCCGCCTCTAGGGCGTTCACGCCGACGGCGGTCATGTTCTCACCGTACTGAGGGGTGATCGCGCAGGGGCTTCCGTGTCGCCATCGACCGAGCGGGACGCCCGATCCGACGCTCGGGTGAGCAGCCAGGCCGGGATCGCCGCGACCGCAATGAGGGTTAGTGCGTACGGCGCGGCCGCTCCGTAGGCGGCAATCTCCGTTCGACTCCACAGTTCGGTGGCGAGGGTGTCGAGGCCGGTGGGGCGGAGCATCAAGGTGGCTGGGAGTTCCTTCATGGCGGTGAGGAGTACGAGCAGCCCGCCGGCGGCGATCCCTGGCAGGGAAAGCCGAAGGGTGGTCTCCAGCCAGGCTTGCAGCGGACCCCTGCCGAGTGTTCGGGCTGTCTGCTCAAGGACTGGTGGCACCATTGCGACGGACGTGCGCGTGGCGCCGATGGACTTGGGCAGGAACAGCACGGCGTAGGCAAGGGCGAGTGCCGCGACCGTCTGGTACATGGCGGGCAGGACGACGAGGGTGAGCGAGACGAGGGAGAGTCCGACGACGACGCCGGGCAACGCATGCCCTGAGTAGGAGACGGCCTCGAGCGCGCGGGAGGACCTCGTCCGATACCTCGCGGCCAGTACTCCGACCGAAAGCGCGAGCCCTACGGCCAGCAGTGAGCCGAGGAGTGACACGCCGAAGGAGTTGGCGGTGGCGGTTGCGAGCTCGGCGAGATCGAGGGGACGCCGGGTGCCCTCGCTGAGCCGGCGCAGGAGCGAGAACGTCGGGACGCCGAGGCCCAGGATCGCCAGACCCGTGAGCGCGAGCACGGCCATGACCCGCTGCCGTGAAGTGAGGTCGACTTCGGTGGTGCGGCGTGCCGATCCGCTGCCGGTGCGCCACCGCGCCGTGCGGCCACGGACTCGGCGCTCGGCGTAGATGAGGATTGCTGCGAGCAGGACGAGGACGACGGCGAGGACTGCAGCCGAGGTGCGGTCGAAGCTGGCCCGATAGGACGTGTAGATGACCCTGGTGAAGGCATCAACGCGGAAGAGGGCGACGGCGCCGAAGTCCGAGAGGACGTAGAGCCCGACAAGGAGGGATCCTGCGGCTGCCGCCGGCCAGGCCTGGGGCATCGCCGCGAACCAGAAGGCGGACCAGGGCTTGCGGCCGAGGGACCGAGCGACCTCCTCCATCGCCGGATCGATGCCGCGTAGGGCCGCGGTCGTGGGAATGATGACGTACGGCATCGAGACGAGGGTGAGAATGAGGGCTGCGGCCCAGAACCCCGACATCGCCGGGAACTCGGCGATCCAGGCGTAGGCGGCGACGTACGAGGGCATCGCGAGCGGCAGGGCCGCGAGGACGATCCACAGTCCCTTGAGCGGCAGCCGGGCACGGGCCAGCAGCCAGGCGACCGGGACCCCGATGATGAGGCACGCGGCGACGACCACGACGACCAGTTCGATGCTCGTCACGGTCGTCGTGAGCGTGCGGGACCGCAGCAGGGACGAGGCAATCTTCTCCGGTCCGGCATCAAGGACCCGTATGAGCAGATAGACCAGTGGAGTCACCGCGACGAGCGCGGTGACTCCACTGAGGGCAACGAGGAGCCTCGGTGCCTGGCCCGGTCTGCTCACAGCAATCCGACGTCCTGCAGCATCATGAGCGTGCCGGGGAGATCGGCGAGTTCGGCCAGCGGGACGTCGGGCCCGCGCAGCGAATCGAGTGCCGGAAGCCCCTCGGCCTGCGCCACGCCCGGGACGAGCGCGTACTCGTAGGTGTTCTCGACGAACCACTGCTGCGCCGAGGTGGAGAGCAGCCACGAGACGAACTGCTGGGCCGCGGGGTTACTTGCCGCGCCGGCGAGGATGCCGACACCGGCGACGTTTACGAGGGTCCCTGGGTCCGCGGGGGCGGTGAATGCCACCTGGGCTCGCATGTTCTCCGCGCCCACCTCCGCGGCCTTTTCGTACCAGTAGTAGTGGTTGACGAGTCCGAGCTTGATCTGGCCGGCATCGACGGCGTCGAGGATCAACCCGTTCTTCTCGTACTTCTTCACGCCATTGGCGACGAGGCCCTCGAGCCAGGCCTTTGTCGCGGTGTCACCGGCGGTCAGCCTCATCGCGGTGACGAATGACTGGAATGACGCGTTGGTGGGCGCGATGCCGACCTGGTCCTTCCAGGCTGGGTCAGTGAGGTCGAAGACCGAGGTAGGCACCTCGGTGGCGGTGAGCTGCTCGCCGTCATAGGCGATGACGCGACCCCGACCTGTGACACCGGTCCAGTGGCCATTGGGCGCGCGGTAGGCGGGAGGGACAGGATCGGCGGCGCCGGCGGGCAGTGGCGCGAGCAGTCCCGCAACGTCGACCGCGCCAAGGGCTCCGGCGTCCTGGGAGAAGAACACGGCGGCAGGCGAGGCGTCGCCCTCCTCGACGAGCTGGGCGGCGAGCTCCGCACTGTCGCCGTATCGGGCGGCGACCTGAATGCCGATCTCCTCGGTGAACTTCGCGAACAAGGGGGCGATCAACTCCTCGCTGCGGCCTGAGTAGACGGTCAGGCTCTC
>CAMAWO010000239.1 GCA_945861925.1 Bifidobacterium breve
CCGCTCGCGACGATGCTTGATGAACTCAACGACGATCGGCAGGATGCTCACGCCGACGACGAGGATGAGGATGACCTCGATGTTCTTCTGCACGAATGGCACATTGCCGAGGAAGTAGCCCGCGAGGGTTACGAGGCCCGCCCAGAGGAACGCCCCGATGGCGCTGAAGGTGAGGAATTTCCCGAAGTCCATCCGGCCGACCCCGGCAATCGCGGTGATGAAGGTGCGCACGACCGGGACGAATCGGGCCAAGACGATCGCACGGGCCCCGTACTTCTCGAAAAAGGCGTGGGTCTTGTCGACGTACTCGCGGCGAAAAAGCTTAGAATCTGGCTTTCGGAACAGTGCAGGCCCCACCTTGTGCCCAATCCAGTAGCCGACGATGTTGCCGATAATGGCCACGGCAATGAGGAGCACCACCGCCACACCGATATTGATCGCGATGAAGCCCTGGGCGATAAGCATGCCGGTGACGAATAGGAGGGAGTCACCCGGCAGGAAGAAGCCGATGAGCAGGCCGCACTCGGCGAAGATGATGCCGAGCACCACCCAGAATGCCACCGTGCCAAAGTTGCGGAGGAGGGCTTCAGGATCAGGACCGAGGGCATCGACGACAGTCGTAAGCGCATGCATGCAGTTGAGGCTATCGTCACCGGAGTGGAAATCGGTGAGGAACCGCCCGGGGTCGGTCCGCATCCTGAGCCATGGCCCGATGACCCGCGGCTAGACCCCGAGTTGCTCCTCGCCGGCGACCGGCGCAATGTCGTCGACGGGTACCGATACTGGCAGCTCGAGTCAATCGTCGAGGACCTCGACGAGCGACGACACGGGTTCCATGTGGCGATTGAAAACTTCTCCCACGACTTCAACATCGGCTCAGTCGTTCGTACCGCAAATGCCTTCCTCGCAGCTGAGATCCACATCGTCGGCCGGCGCCGCTGGAACCGGCGCGGTGCGATGGTGACGGATCGTTACCAGCATGTTCGCTACCACTCGGACGCCACCACGCTGGCCGAATGGTGTCGCGCCGGCGACCTCAGACTCATCGGGATCGACAACCTCCCCGGGTCGGTCCCCCTTGAGACCTTCGACCTGCCGCGGAACTGCGTGCTGCTCTTCGGTCAGGAGGGTGAGGGGCTGTCGGAGCAGGCTCGAATCGCCTGCTCAGCGGTGCTCTCGATCGCTCAGTTCGGATCAACGCGATCCATCAATGCCGGCGCAGCCGCGGCTGTCGCGATGCACGCGTGGATCCGCCGGCACTCATTCGGCCAGCAGCCGTAGCCGCCATCTAGGCGGATCGCCATTTCGGCCAGATCCACCCCGAATCCCGACGAGTCCCTCGTCACAGCACAACTCAGCCGGATTCGGGGTGGATCTGACTCAGGTGAGACCCGAGGGGATGAGGAGGGATAGGAAGATCAGCGCTTCCATAGCTCATCGGACGTTCGGTGGCTGTCAGTGCTCGGGATTAGAATGGGCTCAGATGAGCATGCGACCCCGGGAACTGCGCCTTTGGCAGCGGGAGGCCCTCGAGAAGTACGAGGCCGAGAAGCCCCAGGACTTTCTCGTCACCGCGACCCCGGGAGCCGGCAAAACCACCTTCGCCCTCACCCTAGCCCGGCGCCTTCATGAGGCGCGCCTCATCGATCGAGTCATCGTTGTCGTCCCGACCGATCACCTCCGCACCCAGTGGGCCGATGCCGGAACTGGATCCGGCCTGCTCCTCGACCCGACCCTGAAGAACAGCGTCGGTCCCGTACGTCCGGGCACCGACGGCTACATCACCACCTACGCGCAGGTGGCCTCGCACCCGATGCTCCACCGGGCAAGGTCCCAGGCGAAGCGCACCCTCGTGATCCTCGACGAGATTCACCACGCGGGTGACAGCCTCTCGTGGGGTGACGCCGTCGTCGAGGCATTCAGTGTGGCCGCGCGTCGACTCTGTCTCACCGGTACGCCATTTCGCACGAACCCGAATGAGCGGATTCCATTCGTCCGATATGAGGACTCCGGTGGCGGCGAACTCCTCTCCGACGCGGACTACGCCTACGGCTACGCCGAGGCTCTCGCCGATGGCGTCGTCCGACCAGTTGTCTTCGCCGCCTACTCGGGCACCAGTCGCTGGATGAACTCCGCGGGCGAGGTCCTGAGCGCCTCGCTCTCCGGAAATGAGTCCAAGCGCCTCGAGGAAGCTGCGTGGCGCACCGCACTTGATCCGGGCGGCAACTGGATTCCACACGTCATCGCTGCCGCCGAACAGCGGCTCACCGACCTTCGGGAGTCCGGCACTCCCGATGCTGCCGCCCTCATGCTCGCGACGGATCAGGAGTCCGCACGCGAGTACGCGAAACTCGTCAAGAAGGTCACCGGGCACGCGGCCGTGCTCGTCCTATCCGATGACCCACGATCGAGCAAGAAGATCGAGGCCTTTAACAAGGGCACCGAGCGCTGGCTGGTCGCGGTCCGGCAGGTCTCTGAGGGCGTCGACATTGTCCGCCTCAACGTGTGCCTGTGGACCACGTCGTATCGGACTCCCCTGTTCTTTTCGCAGGCAATCGGTCGCGTTGTCCGCGCTCGAAATCTCCGCGAGAGTGCCACCGTCTTCCTGCCTGCGGTCAGGCCACTGCTCGCCCTGGCTGCTGAGATGGAGGAGGTCCGCAATCACGTCGTGCGGGTACCCTCGGCCGAGGAGGGGCTCGGGGACTTCGTCATCGAACGGCTTGCTCCCGAGCCCGGTGCCGCTGAGTTCACCGCCCTAGATGCAGAGGCCGAGTTCGCGCACCTGCTCCAGGGCGGGCGGGCGATCACCGCCGAGGTCAGTCCCGACGACGAGGATTTCCTCGGACTGCCCGGTCTGCTCACCGCTGAGCAGACCGCCACCCTGCTCGCTGCCCGTGACGCCGAACTGCGCAAGCGCGGTCCCGCAACATTGTTCGATGACCTCGATGACGATGTCGCCGGTGATGGCGCGACCTGGCGAGATGTCGACGCCCTCCGGCGGGAGGTGCACGGCCTCGTCGGCCAGTGGGCTTCACGATCGACAAGCAGCCACGCCGAGGTCCACATCGAGTTGCGCAAGGCCGTGCCCGGCCCACCATCAGGCTCCGCTCCCCTCGAGGTACTCCTTGCCCGTCGCGATTACCTATTAGGGCGTGTCGGCTGACGCGCCTAGGGTGGCACCGTGCCTGAGTCGACGTCGACGCGCGCGCTCCTTGCGAATCCTCGATTCCGCAAGCTGTTCGTCGCTCGGACGATCAGCAACATCGGCAACGGCGTGGCCCCGATCGCCATCGCCTTCGGCGTGCTGTCGCTTCCGGGAGCCACCCCAACCTCGCTGAGCATCGTGCTCGCCGCTCAGGCGATCCCACTCGTTCTGGTTCTGCCCATCGGGGGCGTCGTCGCCGATCGTCTCGGGCGGGCCAAGGTCATCGCCGTTACGGATCTCGTCCTCAGTGCCTTCGTCATGCTCACCGCGGTCCTCTTCCTCACCGGGAGCGCAACGGTTCCGCTCCTCGCCATCATCGGAGCGATCTCCGGCTGCCTCAACGCGCTGTGGTGGCCCGCGATGAGCAGCCTGGTTCCTGAGGTGGTCGAGGACGATCATCTGCAGCCTGCCAACGCCTTCGTGAGTGTCGCCTCGAATGCCGGTCTCATTGCTGGCAACGCCATCGGTGGGGTACTCGTCGCCCTTATCGGCTCTGGGTGGGCCATCGCCGTCGACTCTGTCTCGTTCATCATCGCTGGGCTGCTTGTGTTCTCGATACGCGACGTCTCCACGCCCCACAGTTCCGGCGAGTCGACCCTCGGCGACCTAGCTCATGGCTGGCGGGTGTTCTGGTCGTATCGCTGGGTCGTGGTCATCGTCGGAGCCTTCAGTTTTGTCGTCATGGTGTGGCGCGGGGCAGAGGAGGTCATGGGCCCGGTCCTCGCACGCGAGGTCTACGGCGGGGCTGCCGGCTGGGCGCTCATCATGGTCTTCCAGTCCGTGGGCCTACTCCTCGGAGCAGTGGTCGCGAGCAAACTGCGAGTGCGCAGGCCGCTCGTCGTCGGCATGGTCGCCATGCTGACGCTGCCACTCTGGCTCGTCACGCTCGCCCTCGAACTGCCGATCGGGTGGGTCGCACTCGCCTCCTTCGCCTGCGGTGCAAGCCTCGAACTCCTCGCGGTCTGGTGGTTCACCGCAATGCAGACGAACATCCCACGCGATGCCCTGTCACGCGTGAGCGCCTACGACGCCATGGGCTCCCTGATGTTCGGTCCCATCGGCCTGGCGATCTCCGGTCCGCTCATTGTGAGCGTCGGGGCAAACGAGGCCTTCCTCATTGCTGCCGCCGTTGCAACTGCGGCAATTCTCGGATCCCTCCTCTTTCGCTCAGTCCGACAACTCAGCAGCGAACCTGCCTCAATGTAAACGTTGTCGTGATGGAAGGATGGAGGCGTTCGCGAGTCCTTCACCCTTTATCGCAGGAGCAACCGATGCCCATTGCATCCCCCGAGGTCTACGGCCAGATGCTCGACCGAGCCAAGGCTGGCAAGTTCGCCTACCCGGCGATCAACTGCACCTCCTCACAGTCCATCGTCGCGGCCATCCGCGGATTCGCCGAGGCCGAGTCCGACGGCATCGTCCAAATCTCGTGGGGTGGCGCCGAGTTCGCGTCCGGCCAGATGATCAAGGACATGGTGGCGGGCGCAACCGCCCTCGCCGAGTTCACCCACTCGATCGCGAAGCACTACGACGTCAACATCGCCCTGCACACCGACCACTGCCCGCAGGAGAAGTTGGCCGGGTTCATGGAACCGCTCATCGCCATCTCGCATGAGCGGGTCGCGAAGGGCCTTGAGCCGCTGTTCCAGTCGCACATGTGGGACGGCTCGGCCGTGCCGCTCAAGGAGAACCTCGAGATCGCATCACGCATGCTCGAGGCCTGCGTAAAGGCACACATCATTCTTGAGATCGAGATTGGTGTTGTCGGCGGCGAGGAGGACGGCATCGAGGCGACGCATGATGCAAAGCTCTTCTCGACGATCGACGATGGCCTTGCCACCGCTGAGGCTCTCGGCCTCGGCGAGCGTGGTCGGTACATGGTGGCGGCAACCTTCGGAAACGTCCATGGTGTCTACAAGCCGGGCAATGTGGTGCTGACTCCGTCGATCCTCAATGACATCCAAGGTGCCGTCGGCGCGCAGTACGGCAAGGACAAGCCGTTCGACCTCGTGTTCCACGGCGGGTCAGGCTCGCTCCTCAGTGAGATCCGCGAGGCTCTTGACTACGGCGTCGTGAAGATGAACATCGACACCGACACCCAGTACGCCTTCACCCGGCCGATCGCCGATCACATGTTCAAGAACTACGACGGTGTGATGAAGATCGACGGTGAGGTGGGCAACAAGAAGCAGTACGACCCGCGCGCCTATGGCAAGCTGGCCGAGAAGGGCATGGCCGACCGCGTTGTTCGCGGCTGCGAGGACCTGCGCTCCGCCGGCACCAAACTGAATTAAAGAACCAGTCCACCGCCTGACCCAACCCCGGTTTCGGCTGGTTGATGTCGCTCCGTACCCCTATTCGGGGT
>CAMAWO010000240.1 GCA_945861925.1 Bifidobacterium breve
CCCCTGGGGCCTGAACTTCCTGTTCGCCGATCTCGTCACGGCCTCGATCAGGGGCTGGAACAGGCTCCTGCCGTTCCTGCTCCTGCTGTTCATCCTCGGCGCGGCAACCGTGCTCAGGTCGGTGCCATGGACGAAACGTGCCGTTATCGCGATCCCGGTGGCTGTGGCAATCATCGGAATTGCCGGGCTGGATTCAGCCCTCCCCTTCCGCGGCGCATACCGGACGAGCGCGACCGAGGCCGGCGAGATCACCACCGCCGCCCGTGACTACTCGACCGCCGTCAATACTGCAATCCCTGAACCCTGCGGCATCCTCCAGCTCCCGTATATGGCCTATCCGGAGTTCGGCGTCCAACGCGGCATCAATGACTACGACCACTTCTGGACCTCCATCGCGAATCCCGGGAAGCGGTGGAGCTACGGCGCGGTCAAGAACACCGATGCCGGGGTGTGGAGCTCGCAGCTGCCCCAGGTGCCGAACGACAATCAGGTTGCCCAACTCAAGCAGTCCGGCTTCTGCGCGATCCACCTCGACACTCGCGGGTATGTCTCCGAGGCCCTGCCGGCGATCAAGGCCGACCTCAGCGGACGATTCGGTGCGCCGCTTGCCACCGGCTTTGACACTAGGTGGGAGCTCTACGGCTTAGGTAGCGGCTGGGCCGCGCCCGACGCCGAGATGAGTCCGGCCGCGTTCGCATTCCTGCACCAGCCGATGATCACGCCTGATGAGTTCACCGCGCTCACTCGAGACTCGGTGCTGCAGAGCACCTGGTGGTGGACGACGCAGCGCGAAGCCCTCTTCACCTTGACCCCAACAAGCCTTGAAGCACCGGTGACCGGGGTCTCAGGGCGGGTCAGGGCCCCGAAGTGCGGACCGACTCCCGTGACACTCACACTCGAGGCAGGAGGGCAGCGCACGAGCACCACGGTGGCTGCTCTACCGGACGCCGATAGCCCCTTCGACCTCGCACTGGACCAGCCGACCGATGCCCCCGCCACCCTCACCGTTGCGGAAATGGGGGCGGGATGCGATGTTCCCGGCCAGCGCAAGCGGTTCGCCCAGGTGATCGATCTCAGCGCACGATGACATCGGTGGCGGATTGGCCCCCGAGGGCTGCCGGCGGTGCATCCTCTCGGGCGGCCAGCGATCGGATAAGGATCGCCGCGGATGCGCCGAATGCGAAAGCCGCAGCGATCATGCCGGCAAGCGTCGCGAGCGTTGTGTTCCATACGACGATGCTGCAGATGCTGACAAGGACGAGCATGACGAGCGACGAGTAAAAGGTTGCTCGCGATCCCCGTGCACCTGGCCGGCTCAGCATCGGGACAGCGAGGAGGAGGAAACAGGCCTTGTAGGCGTAACCGAATCCGGACATCACGATGCTGATGAGGAAGAGGGACGAGCCGGCAACGGCGAGCATGGCCTCCTCGACCCTCGGGCGGGTCACGCTCATCCCAACGAGCACTCCCCAGAGAACTGCCAATCCGACAAGCACGAAGACGAGGTAGTCGCCCGCCTGCATCGCGGGACCTCCTGGCACCGCGTCGATCATGCGGCCAACAAGGGGGATGCGCCCGAGCACCACGAAGTCGCGAATGTCGACCATGCCGCTATTGGCTGAGGCACTGAAGCGGAAGTTCTCCCAGGTGAGGAGCAGGAATCCTGCCGAGGCCACCGCGAAGGAGGCGATCACGATCCACCCGCGCTTGATGCGCAGCGCAGGGATGAGCATGAGCCCCATCGCAAACGGGTAGTACTTCCAGGTGCCCATGAGCCACAGGATCGCGGCTGCCAGCAGCCAGGACCAGAGTTTGTTCCAGCGGCGAGCAAGGATCACGGTGACGACGGCAGCCCAGATCACGAACGCGTCGAAATTACCTCGCTCGAGCAGAAGGAGCCAGGGTGAACCAATCGCGGCAATGAGAAGGACGAGCTGCCCACGCCCGCTGGAGAAGCGCGCGAGCCACACAAGGGCGAGCGACGACACGATGACCGCAATCACGCCAACTGCAGGGGCGGAGTCCTCGGAGAAGATGCCAAAGGGAACGTACTTCAGCCAAAGTGTGCCCGGGCCGTAGATGGAGGCGTCCTGCATGCAGCCGTTGTTCGCCTTGTAGACGTCAAATCCATACGACGAGCAGTCGATGCTCTTCATGACGAGTGAGAGATCCCAGAACTCGATGACAAATTGGGGCTTCGGGATCCGCAGTCCCGAGTAGAACGCCGCCGCCTTGGAGTCCTGGCCTGATGCCACGAGGAACCAGAGCGCGAGCGAGACCGACGCCGACACCGCGCCCACCAGCCAGGGCAGCCATCTACTGGTGCTGATACGCAGACTGCGGATGAACAGGGGCAGGGCGAAGACAATGAGCAGCACCGCTGATGCGGTGAGTGCAGACGAGGTCAGGTCCGGAAGGTAGGACCCCGGCCCAACCGGGTTTCGGATGATCTGGACGAGGACGACGATGGTCGCCAGCACCGCAGCGGCTGCTGCGATCCAGGCCCCCCTCGCGATAAGCGACTTCGACATGGATTCCCCTCACATGGCCCGGCAGTGCTCGCGACACCTGCCACCTCGTATACGAACGGGATGAGGTTATCAATCGCGTGCGCCGTGCTCGCTACCATCGGCATCCAGACGACCTGCGGGCCGTGCCCACCGCAGCAGGGGTGATCGATGTGACAACGATCTTCATTGCCCGGCATGGGGAGACTGTCTGGCACGCCGAGAATCGCTATGCCGGTGTTTCGGATATTCCGCTCACCGAGCATGGCCTTGAGCAGGCGCGTGCTTTGGCGGCCTGGGCCGAAGACGCCAATCTCGACGCCGTGTACTCATCCCCGCTGCAGCGAGCCACCACCACAGCAAGCTCGTCTGCTGAAGCAGCGGGCGTCCACCTCTCGATCGACTCACGACTCATTGAGATCGACTGGGGGCAGGGCGAGGGCCTCACGCGTGTCGAAATGGCCGCCGCTTTCCCCGCGGCCTACGAGTCCTTCGTCGCGAATCCCGCTTCGTCGCCCTTGCCCGACGGCGAGTCCGGGCAGGCCGCAATCGAACGGATCATGCCGGCCCTTGACGAGATTGTCCATCGGTATCCGGCGGGCCGTATCCTCGTGGTGGGCCACTCGACGGTGACAAGACTCATCATCGCGACGGTCACCGGGATGGATCTCGACCGATACCGATCCACGATGCCGCACGTGGGCAATTGCACACTCACGATCCTTCGATTCAGCCCCACTGGCACCGCTCTGCTCGGATTCAACATCTCCGCCAAGTAATCGCCGCGGTAGGGATCGAGCAGGCGCCAGATCTCGCTCTCATTTGAGCGAGAACATCTCCCAGCGACCGTTACTTGAGACGGCTACGGGTGCGCCCAAGATGGCTTCCATAGGCGCAAGAATGGCTGCTGGATCTTCGTATCCAAATGTATCGACATGTATGGCGCAGAAGCCCATGTAACGGAGTTCACGGACCTGCTCGGGTGTCGGTACTCCAACGTAATCAAGTTGCCAGTTGCTCTCCGGGGTGTCTCGCATTGAACCGTAAGAAATGGGCTTCTCAGGATTGGTCAAGCCGATGAGGAGGTGGTCGTAGTCATCCATGGCCGGCATGACCGGGCCATTATTGGGGTACAGCATCAGGGGCAGCGTGAGCACACCACAGCGTTCTGGTATCGCCCGATTCACGTCAGTTGCATAGGAGTAGGCCTCGTGGATTCGAGTACGGCCGTTATCCGCCGCCCACGCGTACAGGTTACGCCACGGAAGAATCATTTCAATGACGGTGACCGCGATGATCAGTGCCGCCACCGCCATGGACCACCGGGCATTCCTGGCCAATCGAGTTGTGCTAAGGACGGACGCTGCTCCGAGAATGAACAGAAGGAGGAGGAGCGGGACGAGCCGATTCCATGCTCGAATCTGGGCGGTGACGAAGTAGGCACTGAAGAAGTTCAAACCCCACGGCATGAAGAAGAGTAGGAGAACCATGAGGAGGTACGTAATGTAGGAAAGGCTTGCTCGCGGGGGTTGGGACAACTCACCGGTGTTACCAGCGCCGATACCGGTGAGTCCACGCCGCTGCGCCAGCCGTCTGGATATTCCGACGAGGCCTACAACCATCACTATGAGACAGGCTGTGGTTATCCACGTACCGAAGTTCGACATGAGCCGAGGCTCGTCCGACGAGCCGGGGCCCTGGAACATCTCCCAGATAAAGTCGTTGTAGGCGGGGAACCAGATGTTGTACGGCTGGGGGACAATCGCCACGGCAAGATTCCCAGCCAACGTCACTGAGTCCATTGGGTCACGCAGGCCGACTGCAGTGGCACCCGCCTCACCTGCACGACTGAGCAGGACGGGCAGCAGGCCGATTACCGAGAAAACGGCAACGCCCACGATGGACAGCAAAGGAACGAGAAGACGTCGCGCAGAGTCCCCTTGCGCCACACGCCAGATGGTTGCAGCAACAAGGAAAATCCCAGTAAATGCAGCGTAGTACAACCCTGACCACGCTGAAGTGACGACCAGCACGCCAACGAGCGCAACGTAGCGAAGCTGAACCCACCCGCGACTTTTCGCCACCCACCATTGAATACGTCCGGATCCAATCAGCAGCACGAGGATGAGGCCTGCGACCGCGCCAAAGAGGGTCGCTAGAGCGACGTGACCAATTCCTCGCCCAAAGTGAAACGGAACAAATGTGAACGCGGTCCCTAGTGCCACGGCCAAAGGCCCACGAAGTCCAACAAGGCGAATCGCCGCGTAGGCCAGAACCGCTACCAACGGGAAGGAGATGAGCAGCAGAAGGTTGAGTCCGACAAAAGGACTCCCCGTCATCAAATTCACGATGCGCGCGAAGTCGTATGGAATGACATCCAATCCGGAGTAGACAGTCGGGTCCATCCCGTAGGGAAATCCGAAATCCTCTGTGGCTGCTGAACTCAACCCCTGCCAGAGATCTGCTGCGAAGTAGTACTGCGTCATGTCGCTCGCTCCCCACGGCACGTTGAGTGCATGCAGGGATGGCCAAAGTACAATGAGGGCGCACGCAGAACTCACGAGCAACGTCGCCAAGACCTCAATGAGCGTCCTGCGGTGTTGGCGAAGCCCTATACGAACCTGCATCAACGTTGTCATGGTGTTCATCCCCGTCGCGCTACTCCACCTCGCGGTGCTTGGAGCGTATGCTATCCACTCCCACTTACTCGCCGACCACGGAGATTCCGCCTTGGGCCGGTCGCTACGAGAGACCCGGTCCAGACCCGTAGCCTTGGCCCATGTCCACAGGCAGCGAGCTCTGGCAGAAGGCCAAGACCCTGATTCCCGGCGGCTCGATGCTGCTCTCAAAGCGCGCCGAGATGTATCTGCCGGCGGGTTGGCCCGCCTACTTCTCGCGCACGTCAGGGTGCACGGTGTGGGATCTCGACGATCGGGCCTACCTCGACGTCGGGCTCATGGGCGTCGGCACGAACATCCTCGGCTATAGCCATCCGAAGGTCGATGAGGCCGTCCGGCG
>CAMAWO010000241.1 GCA_945861925.1 Bifidobacterium breve
ACCAGCGACTTGTTCGTGTCGGTGTCGCGAAGAGCATCGTCGAGAGGCGTGAGCCAGCACACGATGACCCACGTCTCCATACCCCCGACTGGGCTCTGGACGCCGCTGCTGTTCGGGGCACCGAGATAGCGGCCGCCATCCGCGATTCCGGAGTAAAGGTGATCGGCACCCTCGACGCGCTGGCAGCGAGGGTGTCGTCGCCGCCGAAGGCGCTGGACTCCGCGCTTGATTCGGTTCCGATGGACGCCGCGGTTGATGCGCTCGCGACCCTCGTCCTCCTTACCAAGGAGGAGCCCAGCAGCAAGGACCTCACCCGGGCTCTGGCGAAGAAGCTGCGCACCGATGCCGGTGCGAGATTGAAGCGACGGTCGAAGAAGGGCTCGTGATCGAGGTTCTGCGGCCCGTCGGAGCTGACACCGCCCGCGGCCTGCGGCTCGTTGCCCGCGCCTTGTCCGTGGCTACCGGCCCGACTGCGGTTGTTGCACCAGACCTTGTTATCGCCGATGCCGCGCTCGCCCAAATTACCGCAGACCCGTTCGCCGGCACGGCCATGCTCGTTCGCCCATCGGCACAGGGGGACACCAGGGTTCGCCACCACCTGGTGAATTCAGTTGGCTCGGCATTCCATCGGGTGACCGCGCCCGACCATGTGTTTGTCGGGGCTCTCGTCGTCGCTTCAAGGGATGCGAAGACGGTGGGCGAGGCCATTACGGTAACGGCCGATGCTCTCGAGTCAGGTGCTCTCGATGGGAATGAGCATGACGCTACTCGGCTTATCGCCGTCGCAATCGTGCGATCCGGAACGCCGTGCAAGGCGATCGAACTTGTTGATGTGCCCTGGTTTCGAAACCCGGCGGATCCGGTGGGTGCAGCGCAGGCAGTCGCCGCGGTCTCCGATGAGCGCATCGCCCAACTACAGGCGAACCGCATGGATGATGGCTTCTACTCGACGTTCGTCGTCCGGCGGTTGTCGAAGCCGCTGACGAGGCTCGCACTGCGTCTGAATATGAGCCCGAATGTGGTAACCCTCGTGTCGTTTGCGGTCGGCATCGGGGCTGCGGGCGCGTTCGCGGCCGGCTCGCGCTGGGCCCTCGCGCTCGGGGCGGTGCTCCTCCAGTTGAGTCTGGTCATCGACTGCGTCGATGGTGAAGTCGCGCGCGCCACGAGGCGGTTCTCGGCGCTCGGGGCCTGGCTCGATGCCTCAACCGATCGGGTGAAGGAGTACCTGGCCTACGCGGGCCTCGCGATCGGCGCGGCCGCCGTCACCGGCGTGAATATCTGGCCGCTCGCGATCCTCATGCTCGTTCTCCAGACCGCGCGTCACATGACGGACTACGACTTCGCAAGGGTGCAGCGCAGCAGGGAGGCACGGGTTGAGCCTCGGGCGGTCACCGACCCGGATGACGGCGCCTCCACCACGGAGTCAGGCTGGTCCGTGCAGGGCGCAATGGAGATGTCGTCCCGCATCAACCGCCGAAGCGGAGTGCGGTGGGCGAAACGAGCCATCCACATGCCGATCGGTGAGAGGTGGCTCGTCATCAGTCTGGCTGCCGCGTTCCTCGGGGCCGCGTGGGCGCTGGGCCTGCTACTCGGGCTCGGTCTCGTCGCACTGGCATACGTGACAACCGGACGAATCCTGCGGACTCTCAGTTGGGCGGGCGAGGCTCCAGCTGATGCCGCGCTGCTCCTCGCGCGCCAGTCGGATGCCGGTCCCGTTGCGTCGGTGCTCGCGCGGAGTCTGTCGGCAGCGACGTGGCAGCGGTTCTGGTCGTCGAGGGCTGCTTGGGCAGTGCCCGCCTGCCTCCGATTCCTCGAACTTGGGGTCGTCGCGCTCCTGTGCCTTTCGGCCTTCCCCGGCCTTATGGTCCTCGGCTTCTGGTGGATGGCCATCATCGCCTTCCACCACTACGACACCCTTTATCGGGCGATAGCGGGGCAGGCGCCCCCGCGGTGGCTCGTCTGGTCCGGGCTCGGCTGGGACGGCCGCACGATCATCATCGTGCTCGCGGCACTTGGTGGCCTAGCGGTCCTCGGAGGGCTACTCGTCGTCGGGATCGTTGTATGGTCACTGCTTCTCGTCTTCATCGCATCGATTCAGTGGCTGGCGAGCTTCGGGCATCGGGATTGAAGGGAATGACGTGAGCCTCACCGACCGACCATCTCGACCGACCCTCGCCCAGATTCGAGCAGTCTGTCAACCGCCTGCAATCACCGGTCGACGAAACTCTGAGCACTGGGTGGCTGATGTCTATCTCCGTGATATCTCGCCCTATTTGACCCGATTACTTCTGCGCACCACGATCACGGCGAACCAGGTGACCTGGCTCATGATCGCGACCGGAGCGTCAGCGGCCTTCGCGCTCCTCATCCCCGGGCTGCCGGGCGGATTACTCGCCGCCCTGCTCGGTCAGTTGCAGATGCTCTGGGACTGCTCTGACGGCGAGGTCGCGCGGTGGCGGCAGACATCGTCGCCCGCCGGGGTGTTCTTGGACCGAGTCGGCCACTACACCGCCGAGGGCCTCATTCCCATCGCGCTAGGGCTGCGGGCTGCAGGCTTTCCAGACGCCGGCTGGCTCGACTCGCCCTGGCCGTTCATGGGCGCTCTGCTCGCCGTCCTCGTCCTCTACAACAAGGCGCTCAACGACATGGTGCACGTCTCGCGCGCCTACAACGACATGCCCCGGCTCACCGAGAAGGCCGAGGTGGCCGCGCCTCGCAGCAGTGGCCTGCGAAGTCTGCGCTCCTTGGCTCGGTTCATCCCGTTCCATCGCGCCTACCACTCGGTGGAACTGACGCTCCTGGCCCTTGTCGCCTCGATTGTTGATGTCGCTGCCGGCGACCTCGTGGCGACGAGGGTGCTCGTTGGGGGACTCCTCGTATTTGGGGTGGTGACGGTGGTTGGTCACCTAGCCTCGATCCTGTCCTCCAGCCGACTTCGATGACGGTTCCGGCTGATCGTCGCGCCTACGGTGTCGTCGTCCTCACCATGGGCAAAAGGCCGTCCGAGCTCGCGGCCGGCCTCGAGTCCTTGCAGGCCCAGCAGGGGGTTGATCTCGACATCATCGTTGTCGGCAACGGGTGGCAGCCCAAGGGCTTGCCGAACGGAGTCCGGGCGCTCGGCCTAGCGGAGAACGTCGGTATCCCCGCTGGGCGTAATGCCGGCGTTCCGCTCGTCCAAGGCGATCTGCTCTTCTTTCTCGATGACGACGCGAGCCTGCCGGATCCGGGGTTTCTTCTCGCGATCGCCGAGCGGTTTGAAGCACACCCAAGGCTCGGACTCGTCCAGCCCCGCGTAGAGGATCCGACCGGGGCGGCAGCACCCGGCCGATGGGTTCCGCGACTGCGGGTGGGGGATCCTGCCGAGCCGGGACCGGCCACCTCCCTGTGGGAGGGAGCGGTCGCCATGCGGCGCCATGTATTTGATGCGGTGGGGGGCTGGCCCGACCCTTTCTTCTATGCGCACGAAGGGATCGAGGTCGTATGGCGCACCTGGGACGAGGGCTTTGTGGCCTGGTACGCCGGTGATCTGTCTGTCAACCACCCGGTCATCGATCCAGCCAGGCACGATGTCTACTACCGGTTGAACGCCCGCAATCGGGTGTGGCTGGCTCGCCGCAACCTTCCCCTTGTCCTCGAGCCGATCTATGTCGGAAGTTGGATCGGGCTCACGCTCCTACGCATGCACAACCGGGCCGCGCTTCGCTCGTGGTTCGGCGGGCTGTGGGAGGGGATGACGGTGAATCCGGGCGGACGCCGGCCGATGCGCTGGCGCACCGTTTGGGCCATGACCCGTGCGGGCCGACCGCCGGTGATCTAGGCGGCTGCTGACGATCGCAAGGTTACGCCGCGCAGTAGGTTTCGTCGGCGGTGTTGAGATCTGCCGACTGGTCCCCCGCGATTTTTGAGATGGTCACGTCCTTGATAGACGTGAAGTCCTCGCCGATGATGAGGGTCATGCGCTGGCCATGCTTGGGTATCGACTCACCCCCTGCCCCCGCAGCAAATACGAGGGTCTTGGCAGACGCATCCCATCTAGGATCGTATTGGACGACCGTCTTGGCGAAGATGTCCTTGCCCGGAGCGCTGCCCACCTCGACGACCCGGTAGCCGGCCTCGCGGAGCTCCTTGGCAACCTTCTTGGCCTTGCCCTTCGTCGACGTCCCATTGAGCACATCGACGTAGATCTGCTCCGGCTCTGTCTTGAGCAGTGGCTGGTCGGCGTCTTGTGCAGGTGGCCAGGTCGAGTCGAGCTTGATCGCCTCCCACAGGGGCGCGGCCCTCTTCGCGTTGATGAGGACGCTTTCCCCGTCACCCGCCGGCTTCCATGGCGCCGTGACGAAGGCAATGTCGCTGGGTCGAAGGTCCTTCATGCTGAGCGCGAGTTCTCGGAGGTTATCGATGTTCGCGAGCTGGGGGTCGGCAGTGAGTGACTGGGTGGCGGCATCGAGGAGGCTCACGAGGGTCGCCGGGTTGAGGAGGGTCCCGCTGGAAAGCACCTTGCGCGTGAGGGAGGAGATAAACGCCTGCTGGCGTCGAATTCGTGAGGTGTCGGAGCCGTCACCGAGGGTTTTGCGTGCCCGGACGAAGGCCAGGGCCTCCTCGCCCTCGACTGTGTGCTTGCCCTTGCTCAGGACCAGGCCGCTCTTCTCGTCGTTGACGTCCTCCTTGAGGCAGATCTCGACACCGCCGATCGCGTCGACGATCCGCTTGAATCCGCCGAAGTCGACCATCATGAAGTTGTCGATATTGAGGCCGGTCATCTCCTCGGCGGCCTTGATCGTGCAACCCGGGCCCGCGATGTCGAATGCCGCGTTGAACTTACCCTCGTATCCACCCACGGTCTTGCCGTCGGACTTGCATTGGGGAAGGGTGATGAGCGTGTCGCGGGGGATGCTCACCGCGATGGCGCTCTTCCGGTCGGCGCTCACGTGCAGCAGGATCGTCGTGTCCGAACGAGCGCCGCCTAATTCCGACGCACTGCCGTAGCCGCGATTGTCCTTGCCGGCGCGGCTGTCGCTTCCCATGAGCAGTACCGTCAGTGGTTCGTTGTTGCCAGCCTCGTCGACGGCGATGGCTCCGTCGGTCCCACCGGGTGTGCCCCCGAGTTGATCGGAGACGTCGACCGCGGTGATATTGCCCTGCAGTCGCCCCATCATCGCATTGATGCCGACCCCGGCGAGGGTCACGGCAACGATCACTCCTGAGAGGGACGCTGCGAGAACTCGGGGCCATCGGCGCCGTGCGGGCTGGGTCATGCGGGTGGTTGTCCGTTCGTGAGGGGGCGATCAGGGAATTGCCGGGTCGTGCGCGTCCATCGTAAGCCGGACGCGCCTGTCATTGGGACTTTCACGCATTGGACGCACCTGCGCGTCGGCGGGTTCCCGCGAGTTTCCCGCGAGTTTCCCGCATGGTGGGACGAGGTCACGCTCGCCGATCGTGTATCGAAAGTGAACAATGTGTTCAGAGTGGCGCGTGGGGATTGTGATTATTGGGACTGATGTGGCACGGTGGGAGTT
>CAMAWO010000242.1 GCA_945861925.1 Bifidobacterium breve
TCTTCTACGTGTGGGAGAAGCGCACCATGGGCCGCGTCCTGCCCGACTTCTTCGCCCGAGACCTCACGGACAAGGAAAACGAAGCGATTGCCAACCCGGCTCGGTTCGCCGCAATGGGCAAGCGGAAAGGCGAATTGGCTACAGTCGACTACGAGGCGAAGATGACGGCGATCTTCGCCGAGGCGCGCCGTATCCTTGCGGACAACGGTGTGCTGTCGGTGATGTTCACTCATAAGCGCGCTGAGGCGTGGGACACGCTAGGGATGGGGCTCCTTCAGGCCGGTTTCACGATCGAAACCTCATGGCCGGTCAACACCGAGTCCGAGCACGCTCTAAATCAGGCCAACATGAACTCTGCCGCGTCCACGATCATGCTCGTGTGCCGGAAGAGATTGACTGACCAGTCTTCGCGCAAGGTCTTCCTCGATGACATCGAAGGTGAGATTCGTCAAGCCGCCCGCGATGCTGCGACCCGCTTCCAGGCCGATGGAATCGAGGGCGTTGACCTACTACTCTCCACATACGGACCCACCCTTTCCGTGATCTCGGCGTACTGGCCGGTCTACTCAACTGCGCCCGATGAGGTAGGGCGAGACCGACTGCTGCGGCCCGAGGAGGCACTGGATCTCGCCCGCGAGGAGGTGGTTCGGATGCGCCGCCTGCGCATCGTCGGCAAGGCTGCACAGATCGACGGATATACGGACTTCGTGCTGCTGGCTTGGGACATCTTCTCCGCTCGCGAGTTCCCCTTTGACACAGCCCGACTGCTCGCACTCGCTGTTGGCGGTCAGGACGTGGACGAGCTTGAACGTGCGAAGATCATTGAGAAGAAGTCGGGGGCGGTCCGGCTGCTGACTCCGCGAGAGCGACTTCGCCGCGACGCCGACAGCGCACTGCCAGGGGTGCGACCCGAAGCGAAGGCGTTCGACTCGATCATCGACGCTGTGGACACCGCCCTTTACATCGGCGAGGTGGATGGCATGTCGGCGGCGAAGGTCTTCATGGACAGGGCAGGGCTGACGACGGACGGGCGCTTCCATGCCGCCGTCCAGGGTCTAATCAACACGATCCCGCGTGCGAAGATCAAGGGTGATTGGGTGATCCCAGAGGCGGGCCTGCTGAACACACTGGTGACCGCTTACCTCAGCGAGTATGTGACTTTTCCCGTCGACGAGGCAGAACCGGATGTCGCCGAGCAGGGGTCGCTGTTCGGGGCGGACGGAAAGTAGTCCGTGGACACGGCAGAGCCACCGACCGAGTCGAGCCCGGTGGAGGAAATACTGGAGGCGGCCCTCAGCCTTCAGTCGTATCCGTTCCGTGGCACGTACTCCACGGGGAACGACCCTCTGGTCAACTTCTACATCCCGGCGCTGGAACGGGCTTGCCGTTACGACAGGGCTGCCGGCTACTTCTCCTCCCGGGTTCTGAAGGTGGCGGCTCGCGGGCTGCTGCCGTTCCTCCGAAATGCTCAGAACAACGGTGGGAAGATGCGATTAATCGTCGGTGCTCAACTCGCGCCAGAGGACGTGGATGCGATCCGAGCGGGCACGAGACAGCGTGACGAAGCGGTCCAGGCTGCCATCGGCGGTGAGGACCTGGCGTCAGAGGACGATCCGGTTGGTGATGAGTACCTGAAGATGCTGGGGTGGATGGTCCGCGAGGGCCTGCTCGAAGTCAAGGTCGGCATCCCGGTCGACGAAGACGGAGTTCCCCTAGAACCTGAGCAGGCGCATGGATATTTCCACTCTAAGTACGGGATCCTGTCCGACGCGGCCGGGGACCGTATGGCGTTCACGGGCTCGGACAACGAGACAGCCTCGGGCTGGATCCACAACCACGAGACCTTCGTTGTCGCGAAGTCGTGGAAGCACGAGGTCTGGACCGAGCAGGGTGAGGACCTTGTCGCTCGGTTCGACGCTCACTGGCGCGACCGCCCAGACGAGGGCTGGGTCGTCCTCGACATGGCGCGTGTCGAGGACCGGCTGCTCGCACTCGTTCCCAATGACTACGTCCCGCCGACGACGGACCCAATCTGGAAGGTGTTGAACCCGACCCCACCGGCTCCGACCGAGCCGTCCACTGACGAGGCACTCAAGGAGTTGGCATGGATCGCTGCCGCTCCGGTACGAAGCCGGTGGACCGCCGTGGGCACCGCGCCGGTCGAGCCGTTGCCGCACCAGGCACGTTTGATCCGTCGCGTGGTGGAGACCTACCCGCGGGGCTACCTATTTGCGGACGAAGTGGGGCTCGGCAAGACGATCGAGACTGGCCTGTCGCTGCGTGAACTGTTCCTTTCGGGAACGGCTCGAAGCGCGCTTCTCCTCGTGCCTGCTTCGGTCATGAAGCAGTGGCAGGAGGAACTCCACGAGAAGGTCGGGCTCGATGTGCCCCGATACTTCGGTTCGACCGGCGGGGCGCACCTGTTCCGAGACCGGAACGACCAGGACTTCGAAGTCGACGCAGCCAACCCGTGGTCGGCCTTCCCGATCGTACTCGCGTCGTCCCAACTTGCCCGTCGCAAGGATCGTCGCAAGCAGATCATCGAGGCAGGCACTTGGGACGTGGTCCTGGTCGATGAGGCGCACCACGCGCGGCGCCGTGGCTCTAATCCGACGGACACACCGAACTCGCTGCTTTCCTTGCTGATCGAAATGCGGACCGCCGGCTCGTGGAGCGCGCTCTACCTCGCTTCGGCCACACCTATGCAGATGAACGCGCATGAGGCTTGGGATCTGATCGAATTACTTGGCCTACCGGGCCGGTGGGGGCAGTCCGCGAAGGACTTCATCGCCTACTACGAGAAACTCCGCGCGCAGCCGGGCGACCGGGACTGGAGGACGCTTTCCGTAATGCTTGGGGACTACTTCTCCCAACCCGACGCAGAGAGAGACTCGCGCCTCGAGGACCACATCCAGTCACAACTGGGTCTCGTCAAGTCACAGAAGATCATCGGCCTGGCTGGAAACCCGATCGCACCGGAGACCGCCAAGGCTCTCACCGCAGAAGAATCGGACATGGCCGATGAATGGCTTCGCCGGCACACGCCAATGCGTGACCGCGTGTTCCGGAACACTCGAGACACGATGCGGGAGTATCAGGCTGCCGGGATCATCCCAGGAGATGTCAACATCCCGCACCGTCACGTGACTGACGCTTTCATCAAGTTAACAGACGAGGAGCGGGCCCTCTACGACCGGATCGAGGACTACATCCGACGTCACTACAACTCATACAAGACAAAGCAGACCCAACAGGCACTTGGCTTCATCATGACCGTGTACCGCCGCCGGCTGACGTCATCCTTCGAAGCCATCCGCTGCTCGCTCCGCCGCCGCCTAGATGTCTTGGAGAACGGCCGCGCGCTTGGTGAACTTCTCTCCGATGACGACCAGTACGATGTCGAAGGCAGCCTCTTCGACATCGAAGAGTTCGATGCCTCAGTAACGCTCCTCGGGGATGAGATCAAGGAACTCAAGTCGTTCCTCACGAGCCTGGACAATATCACCGGCGAAGACAGCAAAGCCTCCACCCTTATCGCCGACTTGAACACGGCCTTCCTCACATACGACTCCGCCCTCGTTTTCACCCAGTACACCGATACGATGGAGTACGTTCGCGCGCGCGTCATTGAAGCGGGCCTGACCAGCATTGGCTGCTACTCAGGGCGCGGCGGCGAGGTGTTCGACGCCAAGGCTCAGATGTGGGCCATCGTCACCAAGTCCGAGATCAAGGACCTTTTTCGAACCGGCGATGTCCGGATCCTCATCGGCACAGACTCCATGAGCGAAGGCCTCAATCTGCAGACGTGCGGCAGGCTTATCAACTACGACATGCCCTGGAACCTGATGCGCGTCGAACAGCGCATTGGCCGCATTGATCGCATCGGCTCCGGCCACAAGGACATCCACATCAGCAACTACTTCTACGCCGACACTGTTGAACAACGCGTCTATGAAGGAATCCTCGAAGACTTCGGCGACTTCACCGAGATCGTTGGAAGTGCACAACCAGTCCTGTCATCAGTCGAAGAGATCATCAAGCAGATCGTGTTGACAGGTGAGCCTGACCGTGAAGAGGTCATCGACGCGGCTGTGGCTGGCATCCGCCAAGAGATCGAATCCTTAAATAAGCGGCCGGTCCAGACCACGGACATGGGATCAAGCGACATACAAGCACCGCCAATTCTCATCGGTGAGATCACTCTCGTCGACCTTGAGGATCGGCTCACCACTAACCGGATCACCCGCCGCCGACTGTCTCCTGACCCCGAGACCCCGGGCATCTACCTTGTCGACGGATGCATGAAGGCGACCTTCCAGCGGAACTTGCTCGACACCACACGCGAGGACATCACTTTCTTGACGTACGGGCAGCCAGCCCTAGTCGACCTGCTCGCAACACAGCCCGCAACATCAACGCCTTAAGCCATGCCCGACCCGATACTGCAAGTCGCGGCGGGACGCACTTTCCGCTTCCAGGTGAAGCACACCGAACTTGGAAACGGATCCTCGTGGTCCCTGACCAGTCATAGGCAAACAGGGGATATCTATGTGGCGCACCGCGAGGGCGGTCGATGGATCAAGTCGTCCTACCACGAGTCAGGTCAATGGCACTTCGGCCTCGGCTCCGCCGCGGTGGCGCGTGATCAAAATGGCGATCGATACCTCGCCGTGACCCACACACATCGAAAAGTGGCGCCCGGATGGGTGCACGCCCTCAGGATCGCTGTCCCCCGCTCCGAACTGCGACACCACACCGAGGCGGTGATCGACCGCAAGGTATTCCCAGTGGTCCTGCCGTGGGGCCATGACGCAGTCGCCATCGACCTCTACCTCGGTATGCCGGGCCACCCCCGAGCAATTCAACTCAACCCCCTCAATCGAGTCCTGGCGGTACTTGAACGCGGTGACGGCGGCGGCGCACTACTCATCAGTCGCCCCCTGGCACTCCTTCGGCCCATAGCCGACGAGTACGCAGCCGAGATCAGAGAGGCCCGCCAAGGCCTGATCGAGCAGGGCTGGGACGGACAGCCAACACGCATCGTCATCTTTGGCATGGTCGATCCCCAAGGCCCGCACCACGAACTCGAAGTTGCGATCGACCCACCAAACTGAACCAGAAACGAGCGCCATCAACGACTGTCAGGGCTGGGGAGCCCCGACCACCTCGGCCTGGGCCCGTCGTCCCTGTCGACGTGCCGGGTGTTTGACACAAGCCGAACACGGGAACAACTCCCACACGCCACGGCATATGGGTGGGCTGCACCGTTGCGTTGAGGGGTCGCCCGGTGCCGGTGAGGGTGGCAGGATGAATGAAGCGCACTCGCCCTTCGAGGCCGCCGGTGCAGGCTCCGTCGGGGTTCGCCGGGTTCCGGTTCCCGCCGGATGTGTGATCCTGCTCGCGGTCCGCTGGTACCTGCACTACGGGCTCTCCTACCGGGACCTGGAGGAGCTCCTCGCGGAGCGCGATATCGAGGTGGGTCACGTGACCTTCTACC
>CAMAWO010000243.1 GCA_945861925.1 Bifidobacterium breve
CAACAAGACCACGGCCCGATCGCGGTGGGTGCGAAGGTCGGACAAGAACACGTCAACGTCTGCGAGTGGCAACGACTCCGGCAACCGGGAGTCCTGGCGGACCAGGTGACCACCGGATCGACGCCGCCCGGGTCCCAGGTGCCCGAGCACGCCGCGCGGGGTAGGGCGTAGGCCACTGCTGCGCCGCGGCGCTGGGACCGGGCTCGCGGTGATGACCTGGCGCATCACGAGGAACTCGAACAGACCCCGGACCGCCGCGACCCGGCGGTTCACCGTCGAGGGCGCGACTGTCCGCGGCCGCAACGTCACCACCTTGCCCACGGTGGGCGCCAGTTGGCTCTGCCAGTCCACCCAGCCGAACACGTCCATCGCGTTGACCGCCACCAGGGCCACCTCGCACTCCTGCAAGAAGCGCCCGAAGTTCAGTAGGTCGAAGGCGTATGCCCGTCGGGTGGCTGGGGAAAACGCGCGGACCCGCAGGTGGTCCAGGAAGTCGTTCGCGACCTCTAGATCGGGCCAGTCACCGACGAGCTGGTGCTTTCCATCGTTCGAGCGAACCGCCAAGACCATCTGGACCACCCCTGTCGTCGCTGCCATCTTTGACCGGCCAGGCTCGGTAAGCCGGGACGTCAGGCTGCAAACCGAAACGCGCCGCCTGAGGGCCGGTTAACAGATAGCGGGTTGGTGGACCAGAGTTGACGCCAGTGAACTTGGGGGAAGCCGGTGAACGCGAGCAGGTCCTCCTTGGCCTCTTGCATCATTGTTTCGACTTTAGGTAACTGCCTGCCCAGCATGCCTGCGATGACACCGAACTGTTCATCAACATGGCTGGCGTCGGGCTGGGCGAAGATCGTTCGGATCGCTGCGGCGACCATCTCTGCATTGCCCCTCGGCACGACCGCTAAGACGTTGCGCATGAAATGGACCTTATGCCGACGTCGGCATAACGTGCATTATGCCGATGTCCGGATTATGCCGATGTGGCGCGAGATTCCCTTGCGTTACGGGAATTCTGGGCTTGCGTGGTCGGCATAATCGGGTGATCTGAAGGACGCTTGTTCTCCATCGTTGGAGAGGAAAGTGTCATGGTCAAAGTGTTGCGTTCGTTCGTGCGGGGGCCGCTGGAGTCCTACGCGGAGGGGTTCGTCGAGGAGCTGTTCCGGCAGGGGTATTCGCGTCCTGGGGCTGAACAGCATCTGTGTTTCATTGCGCACCTGGATCGCTGGCTGAACGGTAAGGGCCTCGCGCTGGGTGATCTGAGCGCGACGGTTATTGAGCGGTATCTGGCGCAGCGCCGCGAGGCGGGATATGTGGAGTATCGGTCGTCGAAGGCACTGCAACCGCTGCTGGACTATTTCAGGTCGCTCGGCCTGCTGCCGGCCGCGGAGCCTGTTGTCCTCGGGCCGGTGGAGGCCCTGCTGGGCCGCTACCGCGAGTATCTGCTGATCGAGCGGGGGCTGACCGTCGGCACGGCACGCGGCTACGTGGACTGCGTGCGGCCATTTATTCAGACCCGGCTCCAAGGTGACGTCCTTGATCTTGCCGGGCTGTCGGCTGGTGATGTCACCGGATTCGTACTGGCTGCATGCCCGGGTCGTGCTGTTGGGTCAGCGAAGCTGATCGTCTGTTCGTTGCGCTCTTTGTTGGGTTGGCTACACCTGACTGGCGTCACACCAACATCGTCGGCGGCGTCGGTGCCGTCGGTGGCGGGTTGGAGCCTGTCGGGTTTGCCCAAAGGTCTGGACCCTGGCCAGTTGCGGAAGTTGTTGGCCGCTTGTGATCGGCGCACACCGGCTGGCCGGCGGGATTACGCGATCTTGTTGCTGCTGGCGCGTCTGGGACTGCGCGCCGGAGAAGTCGCCCGTCTGGAGTTGGGTGACATCGATTGGCGCCGGGGCGAGTTCGCGGTTCGCGGCAAGGGAAACCGAATCGAACGGCTGCCGCTGCCGGCCGACGTGGGTGCGGCGATCACCGCATATTTGCGCCGCGGCAGGCCCGGAACTGCGCAGGGACGCAGCGTGTTCGTCCGGGTGCATGCGCCGCATCGGGCGTTGACGACCGGCGGGGTGACGGCGGTGGTGTTCAACGTGGGACAGCGTGCTGGTCTGGGCAAGATCCACGCTCACCGGTTGCGCCATACTGCGGCGACTGCGATGTTGCGGTCGGGCAGCTCGCTGGCCGAGGTCGGTCAGGTGTTGCGGCACCGTTCACTGTTGAGCACCGCGATCTACGCCAAAGTCGACCGCGACGCGCTCGCGACACTGGCCAGGCCTTGGCCAGTCGCTGCTGACGGCGGTGCGTCGTGACCGGGCCGCTGGCCAAGGATCTGGCCGACTATCTGGCGCTGCGCCGCGCACTGGGTTACCGGCTGGCACGCCCGGAGAAGCTCCTCACCCAATTCCTGAAACACCTTCACGACGCCGGTGTCGAGCACGTGAGGGTCGATGCTGCGCTGGATTGGGCACTGTTGCCTGCCGGAGGGCAAAGATCGAACTGGTCGGCCTACCGCCTGTCGGTGGTGCGCGGGTTCGCGACCTACCTGCACGGACTGGACCCGGCCCACGAAGTTCCTGCCACCGATCTGCTGCCGCAACGACCGCAGAGGGCTGTCCCGTATTTGTACTCCCAAAGTGACGTCGCTGCTCTGATCACCGCCACAGGTTCGCTGCGCACTGGCCTGCGACAAGCCACGTTCGCCACCCTGATTGGGCTGCTGGCCGTGACGGGGATGCGCATTGGGGAGGCGATCGCACTGGATCGTGGTGATGTTGATCTTGAGCACGGGTTGCTGCTGATCCGTCATGGAAAGTTCGACAAGGCCAGAGAACTCGCCCTGCACCCGACCACGGTCACGGCGTTGGCCGAGTATCAACGACTCCGAAACCAGATGTCTCCGTCGGCCGGGGCGTCGGCGTTCTTCGTGTCGATGGCGGGGACCCGGCTGCTCTACTGCAATGTCCACCACACATTCCACCGCATGGTTGCACTGGCTGGACTTGAGCCCAAATCGGCGCAGTGTAGGCCCCGGATTCACGACCTACGGCACGCGTTTGCCGTCGAGGCGATGCGGCAGGCCTACGCTGCCGGCGAGGATGGGCAGAAACAACTGACACTGTTGTCGACGTGGCTGGGCCACGTCCACCCGGGCAGCACCTACTGGTACCTGTCGGCGTCTCCGGAGCTGATGGCCCTGGCCGGGCAGCGGCTCGAAGCACATTTGGCTGGACAGTCATGAGTCCGCTCGCGCCAACGTTGCAGGCGTTCTTCACCGACCGACTGATCAGGCAGCGCAACGCAAGCCCTCACACGATCGCGACTTATCGCGACACCTGGAGGATGCTCCTCAGTTACGCCACCGACCGCACCGGCACCGCGCCATCACTATTGGATCTGGGCGACCTCGACGCGCCCCTGATCGGCGGCTTTCTCGACCATCTCGAAACCGTCCGTGGCAACAGCATCCGGACCCGCAATGCCCGGCTGGCAGCAATCTGCTCCCTGTTCCGTTACGCGGCCTTGGTCCATCCCGAACACGCCGCCAATATTGCCCGAGTGTTGGCGATCGGACCCAAACGGTTCGAACGGGCGTTGATCAGTTACCTCACCGAGGCCGAGGTCGACGCCCTCCTCACAGCCTGTGACCAGAACACGTGGACCGGGCGGCGCGACCACGCCATGTTGGGCCTCGCAGTTCAGACCGGGCTCCGTATTTCCGAACTGACCGGCCTCTGCCAAAGCGACGTTCACCTTGGTGCGGGCGCCTACGTCGCCTGTCATGGCAAAGGGCGCAAAGACCGGATCACTCCAATCACGACCAGCACCGACATCGTGCTGCGGGACTGGCTTGCCGAATGCGTCGTCGCTCCGACCGCGCCACTGTTTCCAAACCGTCGTGGCAGCAGACTGAGTCGAGATGCCGTCGAACACCGGCTTGCCCACTACGCCGACAAGGCCACCCGCGGTTGTCCGTCGCTGGCCGGGAAGACGGTCACCGCGCACGTGCTGCGACACACCACAGCGATGCGGCTACTGCACGCCGGCGTCGATACCAGCGTGATCGCGCTCTGGCTCGGCCACGCTCACGTCGACACCACCCAAATCTACCTACACGCCGACCTCGCACTCAAGGAGAAAGCACTCGCCAGAACCAAGACGCCAAACACTCCGACAGGCCGATACCAGCCACCCGACACACTCCTCGCCTGGCTCGAAGCGCTCTGATTATGCCGACCACGCAAGCCCAAAACCCCTGCCGCACAAGAGAACCGCCGAGGACATCGGCATAATCCGGACATCGGCATAATGCACGCGACACCGTTGCCAACTGGTGCCGATCAAAACCGCTGCGATTGCGTGCTTGAGCCCCGAATGGGCATCTGAGATCACCAGCTGCACGCCGCCCAGCCCGCGGGCTTTGAGGCCGCGACAGAACGCAGTCCAAAACGCCCCGTCCTCACTGTCACCGACATCCATACCCAGCACTTCACGGCGTCCGTCCGCGGTCACACCGATCGCCACGACGATGGCCTGGGACACGACGCGGTGGTTCACCCGGGCCTTGCAGTAGGTCGCGTCCAAGAACACGTACAGATAAGTGGTGTCCGCGAGACTGCGGTCGCGGAACGCACCGACCTCCTCGTCCAGGTCCTTGCAGATCCTCGAAACCTCCGACTTGGAGATCCCGGTGTCCGCACCCAACGCCTTCACCAAGTCGTCGACCTTACGGGTACTCACCCCGTGCAGGTAGGCCTCCATAACGACCGCGAACAGCGCCTGGTCGATGCGCCGGCGGCGCTCCAGTAGCGACGGGAAGAACGACCCGGTCCGCAGCTTCGGAATACGCAACTCCAGATCCCCGGCGGTCGTGGACAGCAGCCGCCGCCTCGACACGTTGCGGATCGCCGTGCGGCCCTCGGTGCGCTCCCAGAAGCCGGCACCGATCACCCCTTCGGCCTCCGCGTCGATCAACGCCTGATACATGCTCTGCGCGGCGATCCGCACACGATCATCGACACCCGCTCCCTTAAGCGCATCCAACAATTCCAACAAGGCAGACTGATCCATAGCCATCGTGCAAAGTCCTCTCGTGAGTTGATTTGTCCCTACTCACTGACCTTTGCACGATGGCCCTTAACATCGTGGACTACCCCACGATCAAGGCCGAAAACCCACCACCGCCGGGGACGTCACCGGTGATCTTCAGTTGCAGGATCCCGAAGAAGTCTTCAAGCGTCGTTCCGTCATAGATCAATTTCGAAAGAAAATAGGGGTTGAGTTTAAGTGACTTACGTTCGCCATCGCCGGCGTACCTTTGGTCTGCCAATTCCGCGTCCGTCACGAACTCCGTGTCGGACGCCGCCTTGAAATCATCCAACAATTGGCCGAAAGGACTCGTTTCGGCATAAGTTTCGTTGACAAGTGCTTCGAGCAATGGGTAGAGGGATTCCCCATTCGTTAACGCCCG
>CAMAWO010000244.1 GCA_945861925.1 Bifidobacterium breve
TCTTGTCACCCTGAGCGAGAATCGCCTGGATCTTCGAGATCTCCTTCTGGGAGCTGCCCTCGGAGTCGACGATCTGCACCGGGATGCCGAGCTTCTTGCCGAGCTCCTGGGCACCTTCGATGTTCGAAGCGAACTAGGGATTCGTCGTATTGATCACCGAGGCGATGATCTGGAGGTTGTTGGCCTCGCCGAGCGTCGGGTCGCAGCCGGCGCCCGTCTCGGCACAGCCACTGCCAGCAGCGGCGTCAACTGCCGGAGCGCTAGCCGCAGAATCTGCGGGAGCGCTGGCCGCAGCATCCGCGGGAGCGCTGGATGAACCGGCCGACGAACAGCCAGCAGCCAAGGCCACCACGCTGATACCGGCCACCGCAACCGCCAGCGTGCGCCGGCGGAGGATTGCGTGAGTACTCATGGAACTCTCCTTATGTGGGGGTAGATGCCCTGCATGAATATTTACTTCATGCATTGACATGTATTCTGATAGACACCCTGCCCCGTGTCAAGGGCTTTTTCATAGAGATTTTGTAACGGCATTTTCATGCAAAAGGGCGTGCGGCGGGCCGTCTCCCGCACCTACCGCACGCCCCCTCGATCAGCGGAACTGACGGAAGAACGTCGCCACGTCGTCGACGTAAATCTCCGGAACCTCCAGGGGAGCGAAGTGGCCCCCCTCCGGGTGGACCCGGTACTGCTGGAGGTTGAAGTACTTCTCGGTCCAAGTCATCGGCGGCTTGTAAATCTCGCCCGCGTAGATGCCAATTGCAGTCGGGGCCCCAACCACTGGGAAGCGGTCGTGCGATGGCTTCCACGGATTGCCACGGCACTCCCAGTAATACCGGGATGAAGTTCCGCCGGTTTCCGTCAGGAAGTACACAGCCGCGGTGGTGATCAGGTCCTCCTTCGGCCACACCCTCTCAAACGCCTCGGTTCCTTCGCCTCGCTCCTCGAGTCCCCAGAAGTAGCGCTTCTCAGTGATCCATGCGAGCTGTCCGGCCGGAGAGTCCGTGACGAGTGCAGCGAGAGTCTGCGGCTTGGTCAGCTGAATCTCACCGTAGCCACTCTCCTTTTGCACGAAGAGCTTTCCACGATCGAACCAGCCATTCTCGTCGTCGGTGTATTCACTAGCCGCCGGCAATCCGAGAATAGGATCGAACTCAACGCCGGGCGGGGCATCGGGATGCTCGGGAAGGTAGTGACTCATCTGCGCGGGGAAGTGCGTGTAGATGCCGAAGACATCGTCCTCGTACTTATGGCCATGCTGCTGCGCAATGAGCGCACCCCAGTCCCCGCCCGCAGTCGCATACTTCTCGTATCCGAGAACGTCCTTCATCAAGGCATTCTCCAGATCGGCTGTGTGCCACCAGTTCCATCCGGTCTCGGTGAGAGGTGACGAAAAGCCGTAGCCAGGAAGTGAGATCAGGACCACGTCGAAGGAATCATTGGGATCGCCGCCGTATGCCGCCGGGTCAGTCAGTGGGCCGATTACCTTGCGCACGTCCCAGAAGGTCCACGGCCAGCCGTGGTGCAGGAGTAGCGGCATCGGGTTCGGTCCCTTGCCCTTGACATGAATGAAGTGCAGTGGCACCCCCATGAGGTGAACCTTGTAGTTCGGCAGTTCGTTCATGCGGCGCTCGACATCGCGCCAGTCGTATTCGTTGATCCAGTAGTCGACGAGTGTGCGATGGTAATCACCGTTGTAGCCGTAACGCCAGTCGTCGTTGCCGAAGTCGCGAGGGAATCGGGTGCGACGCAGCCGCTCATTCATATCGTCGAGCTGCTCGTCGGGGATCGCGATGGTGAACTCCTCGACTCCGTAGTCCTTGGGTGCCATGGCTGGGGAACCTCCTCCTCTCCGGGCGAGCCGGAGGATATTTATGTGAATAAGAATTGGATATGCATACCATAAATCCAGCAGTCTCGCTGTCAAGGTTTCGGTGTCGGTCGGTTTTTTTTGCACGGAAGGTGCGAACCGGGGTTCACGGTCAGATTGGCTCCGCGAACACGGAGGATTCCTAGGGTTCGACTGTGCCGGGGGATCGCAGCGAGGACTACCGAGATGCGTCGTATGGCGTGGATGAGCCTTCTCACAGGCTCAGGCCGACCCGGACGACGCCCCCTCTGGCGATGCCGCCGCCCTTGCTCCGGCCCCATCAGGCGGGCGCTTGCACTGAGTTCGCCCGCTTGCAATGAATCGGCACCTACATGCCGAGGTGACGCACAGACCCGCTGTCGGTCTCACCGCGAGATACAGACCTATCATCCACGCTTTGGATGTATTGCCTACCAATGTCGGTGTTAACCCGACGGCATAGCGTCGATAACGGCTCGGAATTTCTCAATCATGCGGTCATCGATTGGTCCGTGGACCTGAAGATTTTCTTCACCAGGTCCCGGCCCTACAAGAAGAACGATCAGGCGACCATCGAGTCGAAGAACAATCACCTTGTCTGTAAGTATGGGTTCTATTATCGGTACGACACCGACGCCGAACTGCGCGTACTGAACCGGCTCTGGCGGCTCGTGAACGACCGGTTCAATTACCTGACCCCGACCAAGAAACCGATCGGGTTCGCCTCCAACGTCAATGGCAAACGCAAGCGTCTCTACGACACACCGAAGACTCCCCTAGACCGGTTGCTCGCCGCGCACGTGCTCTCACCGGAACAGGAAGGAAGCCGAACTACTTGCCTACCGCGACTCGCTGAACCCCGCAGCGATCGGCCGCCAGATCGCCGAGCTGCAGGTCATGCTCCTCAAACTCGCCAAGGACAAGACCGAGCAGTTGTACCTCGCCTCGTTCCCCAGCACCCTGCCAGATATCCGCAAAGGCATCCGAGTCAAAGCCAGCTGAACCGACGCCATTTTCGCGGGCATTCCTAATTGAGGCACCGATCAAGTTTCGCGGGCAATTTGACTTGAGGCACTACGATGGTTGTTCAGGCTTCGGCGAGCTCCGCCGGTCGACCGGGCAGACCCCGGCTCCAGACTGCGGAGACCACGAGGCCTAGGGCCATGACAACGCCTACTGGCACCCACACCGCCCGGAGTACCATGCTCAGGTCGCCAACAGCGGCCATCGTCCCGGCACTCGCGTTCAACTCCCCCAGATTCGATGCGATGAGGCTGCCCACGATCGCGACACCCGCCAGGTATCCGAGCAAGCGCGCCGTCATATTGACCCCCGACGCCTCACCTTGCAGGGAAGGGACGACGCTCACCATGGTCATGCGATTCGACGTTGGCGCGATGAAGGCGATGCCTATGCCGAGCAGTGCGAGCGCGCAGCACAGGCCGGCGATCCCCTGCATGCCGGGCACCACGGTCACGAGTAGGCACCCGATCAGGCCGATTGCAAAGCCAGCCGAGAGCATCGATGCAGGGCCGAGCCGGTCGGCGAGGCGGCCGGTGAATGGCGGAAGCACGAGCCACCAAATTCCGTAGGAAAGCATGATCAAGCCAATTGAAATGGGCGCCAGTCCATCCGTCAGGGAGAGGCCGATCGGAATTGCGAACACCACTGGACCCACGGACCCGTAGCCGATCGTGATGGCCGCGGTGCCCGCGAGGTAGCCACGCCCACGAAAGAGGGCCGCAGGCACCAGTGGCGAAGTTGCCCGCCGTTCGAAAATATACGCGACGAAGGCAGCCGCCACCCCAAGCAGGATCGCGATCATCACGCTCAACGATGTCCAGCCCCGGATCGGGGCCTCGGAAAGCCCCACGGTGAGAGCGATCATGCTCGCCCCGATCGCCAAGAGCCCGCGCACATCGCCGAGCCGCGCCCGCCCCACGCGGGCGTCTGCCTCGAAGAAGCGCGGCGTCAAGGCCAACACGACGAGGGCGAACATTGCGTTCATCACGAAGATCCAGCGCCAGGAGGCTAGCTCCGCAAGCATGCCTCCCGCAACAGCACTGACTATGAACGCTCCAGCCCCCACAAACGCCCAGAGGCCGAAGGCCCGTCCGAGCATCGCCTTGGGAACTGCCTGCGTGATGATTGCGAGGAGCCCCGCGAAGAACAACCCTGCGCCGACTCCCGCGACTGCGCGAGTGGAAAGGAGCATCGCATAATTGATCGACGCGGAGGACGCGATGGAGCCCATTGCGAAGATCATCAGGCCGGCCATGAACACCCGCCGCCGCCCAAGCACGTCACCCAGCCGTGCGCCGGCAATCAGAACGGCTGCGACTGCGACGAAGAAGCCGAGCATCATCCATCGCAGGTCCGCAAGCTGAACCGCGAACTCCCGACTGATTGACGGGAGCCCCTGAGCGACCCCTGCCTCGTTCAATGGCGAGATGAACAGTGCCAGACCTGCCCAGACAACCGTTGGTCGCCAGGACACGCTGTTTACGATCATCTTCCGCTCCCAGACATTGATCGGACTCGTGATCTGCGACAGTACTAGTTAGTGAATGGCGGGTGTCTCGAATGGCCGAACGGCGTTCGAGGCGGAGCGGCAGCAATCGGCAAGGGCTCTCAGCCCCGCTGCCCGCGCTCGAGGCCCTCGATGAGGAGGTTGTGCCCGGTGAAGAACTGGTAGTAGAACCAGACGGCGATCGGGATCCCGATGATGAGCCCGCAGATGGTCAGGCTCACGACATTGCCCACGACGAGAAGCGTGACGAGCAGGCCTGCAGAAGGAAGCAGTGGCTGGATGTTCGCAGGAGCCGCAGCATCACGGTCCTTGATCACCTCGTTGATGAGCAGCGCCTCGACGACGATCCCCGCGATAAGCGCGAGCACGCCCAGCACCCCGGTGATCAAGGACAGGATGATCGCCGACCCGAATGCGATGACCGTGCCCCAGAAGTACTGCTCCAGGTTGGCGCCGGCGCGACCCGAGAGGGTCCGGTACACGCGCATCGACTTGTACAGCCACACCAAGAAGTAGATCCCGAGGGTGATCGTGCTCAGGAAGGTCATCATGCCCACTTCGACGCGACCGACTTCGAGAAACGAACCGGTATTCGGTGTCGCGCCAACCGACCAGGATGCGTCGGGGGCCAACAGAGACTGCGCCGCAACAATTCCCGGGCTGGGCTCAGTCGCTGCCCCGGAGGAGCTCTCCTGCTGAGCCCGCTGCTCCGCGCCGCAATTCGAGCAGAACCGCGGCGAGTAGCCCGTCAGAGAAGCTCCGCAGACTGAACAGAACATGATTCCCCTCCCTCGTGCGATCTCCACGAAGCCTTAGTGCCTGTGATTTAGTAACCTCTTTTTTGAGGATTATGGCGGTACGGTTGTGCTTTGGCGGATTTGGCGGAGTCGGTGGCGCGCCGGTTTGAGGTGTTGCGGCCTCACTTGACCGAGTTTCAGCGGCGGTTGTGGCTGGGTACTGAGGCTGCTGAGTTGGGTTCGGACGGGGTGGCGGTGGTGGCGCTCGCGGCTGGGGTTGCCGCCGACACGG
>CAMAWO010000245.1 GCA_945861925.1 Bifidobacterium breve
CCAGCGCTACCCCCGCCTACCGCTCGGGGTCCGTCCGACGCCACTCCACCGAGCCATGCGGCTTCGCGAGGGTGCCTCGCTCCTCCTCAAGCGCGATGATCTCACCGGTTTCAGCCTTGCGGGCAACAAGGCGAGGCCACTTGAGTTCCTCATGGCGGATGCCCTTGCGCGGGGGTGCGACGTGGTCGTCACTGGCGGTGCTCCAGCATCCAACTTCGCCGGTGCCTGCGCCCACGCGGCCTTCATAGCCGGCCTCGACTGTGAGGTGCTCGTCGCTGGTGATCCGGCGTCGTCCATGCCGCTTCAGCTGGCCCGGGCTTGCGGCGCCTCGATTCGTCCCGCTGAGTGCGACCGCAGTGGCGTCGATGATGCCATCGCGAAGCGTGCGAATGAACTCGAGTCTCAGGGACGGCGCCCATATGCCATTCCGCGTGGAGGCGCCACCGCTATCGGGGCCCTGGGCTTCGCTGACGCCGCGTTCGAGGTCCGCGGGCAGCTCGATGATCTCGCCATCGATCCAAACCGTGCCACGATCGTCCTTCCTGTTGGCTCAGGTGCCTCGCTCGCAGGGTTCATGGCGGGGACTGCCGCAATGGAGCTTGACTGGCGTGTGGTGGGGGTGTCCGTGAGCCGGCCATCAGCCCAGATGTCGGCCCACGTCGCCACGCTCTCGATGGCATGTTCCGCGCTCATGGGAACGATCTCAGCTGCATCGGGCGCATTCACGCTCGTTGACTGTGCGGGGGAAAGCGATGCGCTTGAGGGTGACGGGGGAGGGGCCCGGTTGATGCGCGAGTCCGAAGGCATCCTCCTCGATTCGCACTACGGGGTCCCGGCCTTCGACGTCGCAATGGAACTGCACGCCACCGATCGGGAGCCTGTGGTGCTCTGGCAGACCGGAGGTCTCCCGGCCGCTATCGAGTCCCTCAGCGTCAGCGACTCGCTCGTGATGGGGCGCCAATGACCGGGGAGCGAGATGATCTGGCGGCCTCAGGCTATGCCTGGGAGATCGCTGATGCGCCGGTGCTTCACGATGCACTCAACCTCGCGGACCTCGAGCACGCCCTTGAGTTGAGGGCGATCGAAGCCCTCACCGACACCGATGCGCTGACCCTCATTCGCGGACTCCTCATGCTGCACAGCACCCCGTGCGAAGAAGTCGGGTACGACCCTACGCACGGGGAACTGGTGACCTCGCGGGAGGCCTACCTCGCCGACAAGATCGGCGACGTGGCCGGATACCTGCGGGCGGGCCGAACCCGGCGCGAGGCGGTTCGAACCGCCTTTCGGATCGTGGTGCGACGTCAGGCGCTCGATCTCGTTGTTGATGCCTGCGAGCTCGCGACCACCGTGTGCGACCGCAGTGAGGAGCATGCGCGAACCCTCATGCCCGACTACACCTACCTACAGCCCGCCCAGGCATCGACCTTCGGCCACTACCTGCTGTCATTCGCTGATCCGGTGTTGCGCGACGCCCAACGGCTCATGACGGAGTATGCGAATGTCAATCAGAGTCCAGCCGGATCAGGGGCGGCGAATGGATCCCCTTTGATAAAGGACAGGCAGGGTGCAGCGGACGCCCTGGGCTTCAGCGCCCCGGCGGAGCACATCCGCGATGCGATGTGGCAGACCGATCCCTTTTCGCACGTGCTCTTTCACGCGACGTCACTCGTCCTCGCCGAGGATCGCCTTGCTGAGGACCTCGAGATTTTCGCCAGCCGTGAGTTCGACTTCGTGGCCCTGGCCGACAACGCTGTCCGGCCGAGCGTGCTCATGCCGCAGAAGCGCAACCCCTATGCCCTCACCGTTGTGCGGGGCTCTGCGGGGATCATGATCGGACGGCTCACCGGCCAACTCGCGCTCGCCAAAGCCCCGTCAGCGCGCAGCGACACATTCATATACGCCTACGGCGAGGTTCCGCGTGCCCTCGATCTTTCCGGTCGCGTCACGCGACTCCTTGGAAGTGTGATCGCCGGGCTCACCGTGAACGAGGCCACGATGTCGGCGGCCCTGGATGGGGGACGTACTGAGGCAGCAGATCTTGCCACTGTCGTGATGAGGCGATGCGGGCTCGATTACCACCGTGCCCACGAGGTGGTTGCGCAGGCCATTGTGCACATGCAGGATGGAACCAGCGTTGCCGATGGTCTCGCCGAGTCATTGATCGACATCGGGATCGATCCAATGTTGATCACCGACTCGGATATGGCTGGGGTTCTCGATCCTTCGGCGCTCGTCGAGAGCCGCAATTCACTCGGGGGGAGCGCCTATGCCTCGATCATGTCCATGTCCGCGAGGCGCCGCGCGATCGCGGACCTGCTTCGCGGGCAGGCGTTGGCCGAACGAGCGCGCATCGAGGAGCGCGAGTTATCAGTCGTCGAACGTGCACGTCAAGCATCCATCGCCTGAAGCATCCATCGCCTGATGAAGGAGACAAAAAATGTCCGTAGCTCAGCGTGAACTGCCGACCGAAGCGAACATCATCAACCTCGGACTGCCCTTGTTCGCCGAGGCTGTTCGCGAGCAGGGGGCAACGGTGACCCATGTCGTCTGGGGAGTTCCCTCGGGAAGTGAACCTGATGTGGTGGCTGCGCTCACACGTTCGTACGGCGTCCGATCGGTGGCCTTCGATGTCGCGAACGCTGAGGTCATCGCGAGGCTGGACAAGGCGTCACCCGTGCTCACCGCGGTTGCGCCCGCCGGAGACGTCATCCCGCGTCTTGGTGACCGCATGCTCCTGCATGCGGGACCGCCGATCGAGTACGAATCTGTGTGCGACCCTTTGCGGCGCTCGATGCGGGCTGCGGTCGTCGCCGAGGGGTGGGCACTCGATGTCGAGGGTGCCGAATCCCTCCTCGCATCCGGCAAGGTTCTCCTCGGGGCTGCGAACGATCATGACACGGTGGTACCGATGGCAACTGCCCTCGGTCCGACAACGCCGGTCTGGGTTGCGGATAATCGCGAGGCGGGCACGCGCGGGTTCGCTCCGGTGAACCAGGGTCCGGGGGAGGTGCCGTGGTTTGGGCGAGAGACCCCGGCTGCGGTGGACCGGCTCATCTTCCTGCGCGACATTGCCCAGCCACGCCTCGCGAGGATCCTCGAGGGCCTTGCTGAGTCGAAGGGTCCGCTCGACATTATGTCGATGGCCGCTCAGGGCGTTCAAATGGGCGACGACGTCCATATGCGCACGCAGGCAACGACAAACCTCCTCGTTCGGGAGATGCTGCCGTTCATCGCTGCACTCGGGGATGACGCCGAGTCCTTGGAGTTCGCGGATTACCTCTCGAAGAACCACCTGTTCTATCTCACGATTGCCATGGCGGCCGCGAAGTCGCTCACCCTCTCCGCCCAGCAGGTGCCGGGCTCGACGGTGGTGACGTCGATGGCGCGCAATGGCACAACCTTCGGTGTGAAGATCGGAGCATCGCAGGCGTGGCACATCACCGATGCCCCGCCGGTCGCTGACGCCCTTCACTACGCGGGCTTCAGTGATCGGGATGCTGCGCTCGACATCGGCGACAGTGCGGTGCTTGAGCTCGTGGGCCTCGGCGGAGCGGCCGCAGCCGGCTCCCCGGCCGTGGCTGCGTTCCTCGGTGGGTCGATGGCTGATGCCGCGCGGGCTACTGACGAGATGACCCGGGTCTGCCTCGCGGACAGCACCAGGTTCAAGATTCCCGTGCAGGGGTTTCGCGGGACCCCACTTGCGGTCGACGTCCGCAAGGTGGTCGAGACTGGAATCCGACCCAAGGTGACCACGGGAATCCTCCACCGCTCATCCGGCGGTGGGCAGATCGGCGCGGGGGTCGCGACTGCTCCCATGGAGGGGTTCCTCGCGGGGCTGTTCGCCCTTGATGATGACGGCGCCGGGATGTGAGGCCACCGCCCGATGTCGGACGCGCGGTCAAGGACGCCCTCGCGAGGGACGGGCAGGGCGAGGTCATCGCGGTCTTCTCACGAGCGAGTTACGTCGCCGTGGGCGGCCACGTCTTTGCCCTGCTGTCGACGTCTGAGGCAAGTGGTCCGCTCCACGCCCGGGTTCAGGACCCGCCAGAGGTTCAGCTCGGTGATCGGGCCGTGGTCCTCAGCGGTCGCCTCTATATCGGGGGTGGGCTGGTGGATCTTCCAACCCTGTGTTGGGAGCCAGAGCTGTTGCCGAGCGGCGCACCGATCGCGCGGATGCTCGGGGATGTCCTTGGGCACGAGCCGGTGCTCGACCTCGGGTCGGATGCGAAGAACTCTATCGCGACGTCACTTGAGCATGCGCTGGATCGAGGCGGGCTCGGGGAAGCGTGTCGTTGGGTCTTTGGACGTGGCGCCGGGCTGACCCCGTCAGGGGATGATGTGGCCGCGGGGCTTTTGATGGCGGACGCGCTCCTTGGCCTGAGCGATGAGGCGACGCGACGCGCGATCGTGGCCCAGGCTCCGACCCACGCGATCTCCCGTGCCTTTCTCGTCTGGGCGGCCCGCGGCCAGTCAATTGAGCCCATGCATCGGCTCCTAGCAGCGTGCGCCCTCCAGGACCTCAATGCCGCCCGCAGTGCGCGAGGGGATCTCGCGGCGATCGGGCATACGTCAGGCCTCGACCTCGCCTACGGGGCGCTCATCGGGTTCAGGCGAGCCGCGGATGCGGCGGCCGCCACCCGCCCTGTGCGCCTGATGACAAGCAGGGCGCTGGCCCAGATCACCGCGTAGATCGAGACGATGATGTAGCCGAACGTCTCGAAATGTGCGCTGAGCGAAGCAACCGGGGACAGGAGCGTCACGCCACCCTCGCGCACGAGGACTTCCGAGAGGTAGACGACCCCGATGATGGTGGCAATGGCCGCGGTGACGGCGGTCATGACGAGGTTCAGACCGATGCGCTGCTGCGTCGCGTCGGTGGTCGACGCGTAGACGTGGACCATGGCGATCGAGTCGATGGTGTCGAACAGGCTCATGCCGGCGGCGAAGAGCAGCGGTAGGGCGATGAGCGCTCCGAATGGCAGCGCCCCGCTCGCGGCCCCCTCCGCCGAGAGGCTGAGGAGGGCCACCTCGGAGGCCGTCTCGAGCCCGAGGCCGAATAGGAAGCCGATGGGCAGCATCTGCCAACTGGACCGCAGGTTTCGGTTGAGTCGTGCGCCGAGGAGGCGCGACATTGGGCCGCCCTGTCGCATTTGATCCTTCGCATCGGCGTCGGTCAATGAGCCATCTCGAAGGCCCCTGTTCGTCCGCCAGAGCTGGCCGAGGACTCGAAAGTTGAACCACGCGACGATGAGGAGGAAGGCGGCGGCCGCAAAGGTCCCGATTCGACCACCGATGTCCTGGAAGAGCTCCATGCCCTGACCGCTCAGGG
>CAMAWO010000246.1 GCA_945861925.1 Bifidobacterium breve
ATATACTCACAGGAGACGTGAAATATTACTAATATAGTGGCGTGATCCTCTATCCTCGCTGGGCCAACGCGCGGCTACAGCAGGTGCTCGCGGCGTTCCCGGCAGTCATGGTCACCGGTGCCCGGGCCGTCGGCAAGACGACAACTGCCGAACAGTTCTCCGCAGAGACCGTCCGTCTCGATTCACCCCGAGAGCGAGCGATTTTCGTTGCAGACCCGGATTCCGCGCTGATCGGCTTGAAGGCACCGTCCCTGCTGGACGAATGGCAGTCGGTGCCTGAAGTGCTCGGGGCGGTGAAGCGATCCGTTGACAGAAACCGGGGAGTTGGGCGGTACATCCTCACAGGAAGCGCGTATCCCAAGCCCGGCGTGACAGCCTGGGCTGGTACCGGCCGCGTCATCACCGTCCCCATGGCAACAATGACCCAAGCGGAAGCCCGAGCAAGCAGCGCGGAAGGACTTGCCCTCGCTCTCCGGAATCCGATGATGAGCATGCTCACTGATGAGCACGTTGCGTCGAGCCACCCCTCGCAAGGAGCCGATCTCCTTGAGGTGCTCGCCTGCGCCCTTCGTTCAGGTTTCCCTGCGGCTATGGAGCTCACCGAGACGGATAGGCGATTGTGGATCGAGGCCTATGTGAGCGACCTCGTCCAACGGGACCCGATCGATATCGGTGAGCGGGTTGACAGTGTCCTCCTGCGCCGGTACCTCGAGGCGCTCCTTGCGGTGTCAGCGACCACGGCCACCGACCAATCACTTCGCACAGCGGCAGGGATAGCGACCGATACGGGACGCAGGTACCACGATCTCCTCACCCGGATGCACGTGATCACCGATATTCCGTCATGGTCCAGCAATCGCCTGACCGGCATCGCGAAGGCACCCAAGCGGATGGTCTGTGATGCCGCGTTCCTTGCCCAGTCCTTGCCCGCCGTCCGTCGCGATGGAGTCCTCCTCGGTCGAGTGCTCGAGACATTCGTGCACCAGCAGATCACGCCGCTTGCCGATCTCGGCCCCGTTCCGTTTCGGATCTTTCATGCACGATCGACCACCGGTCATCGTGAGATCGATTTCATCTTGGAGCGCAGGGACGGCCGGATCCTCGCGGTGGAGGTGAAGGCGACGGCAGCGCCGTCAGCCAAGGATGCCGCTCACGTGAAATGGCTAGCCGAGATCATCGGGGATCGGTTTCTCGGAGGGCTGGTCCTGCATACCGGCCCGTCAACCTTCGATCTGGGCAATGGGGTCTGGGCCGCTCCGATCTCCAGTCTCTGGAACCAAAGCCGTTAGCGCTTGTCCGTGGGTTGCGGCTCGGCTCCCCGGACGTGACGCTCGGCGAGATCGAGCGCCTCGGTGGTGTCGCCGGTGAGGTCGGCTCCGAGGAAGGCGGACGTCTCAGGGATAGCGAGGCGGACGTCATTGACGTCATTCAACTCCACAAGGAGGGCATCGGTCGAAAGGTCAAGCACGTGACCGCCGTGCTGACGGTCGGCGCTGATGAAGTGCATGTGGTGCCCGGCGATCGCTATGGATTTGCTGTAGATCGCTATGGATTTGCTGTAGGGGGGCTCCAGAATCCGACGAGGGTGCCCGTGATGTCGGTGAAGTCGAACAGCGCCTGCCCGGCGGTGGCCGCAACGAGGTCGACCCCCGACTCGCTCTTGCACGCGGCCCGGAACTGGAGGGACCGGAAGGTGCCGGTGGCGCGGATCGATACGAAGCCATTGTCAGATTTCCGCATGCGGTCGATCTCGGCGGGCAAGTCCCCATAGGTGGCGACGTCCGTGATGTCCTCGACGTAGTCTGCTGCGAAGTTCACGACGGACGCGAATGGCGTGAGCTCTGAGTCGTCCGCCTCGGCAACCGAACCATCGGACCGCGCCTGATAGCAGTGTCTGTCGATGAGGATCATCTCGCCGTCGAGGTCCTCGAAGGTCCCGAGCCCAAGGTCGCCATGCCGCCGGAGATCAGCAACCGAAACGCATCCCTGGTAGAGCCCCTGAACGAGCGCACCCGAGGTCGAGACTTGAAAGATGGAGTGGTGCTCGATGTCGAGCGACTCGGCGAGCGCCGCCTGAGACACGGGTCTGAAGAAGGTGCGACATAGCGCAGAGTATGGAGGACCGTTGTCGGGACGACTCACCTGGTCCGAGATCGGCTGCGCGCTTCGAGACGCGCGGGCCCTTGCCGACGCGGCCCGAGCGCGGACGAGTTGACGTCCGCACAACGGCAGATTCATGCAGAAATCTGCTAATCTGCGAAAATGCGCACGACACTCAATATCGACGACGCGCTTTACCGGCTCGCGAAATCGACGGCAGCCCACCGCGGGTGCACCGTCACCTCGATCATCGAAGAATCCCTGCGGATAGCGCTCCAGTCGGCCCCCGCCCCCGGACAACTGCCGCCGCTATTCGTGTCGAGCAAGCCGCCCGGGCTCGCTGCCGATGTGGACCTTTCGGACAACAGCGCCGTGCGTGACTTCCTCGACAATGCGGACGGTGGCAATGCTCTGCCTTGATGTCAACGTGTTGGTCTACGCCGTTCGACCTGAGACCTCGCACCACGAGGTTGCGCTGATGGCCGTCGAAGAGATGCGGCACGGCACAGAACCGGTCGCGATCCTCCCCGAGGTTGCCGTGGGCTTTCTGCGGGTGGTCACCAACCAGCGCATCTTCAAGAGCCCGGAGAAACCCGGCGAGGCGATTGAGGCGTTGAACAGCGTCCTCGCCTCACCGGTGATCAGGATGACCGAGGCTGGGCCGGGCCGCTGGGCCGTGTTCGAGGACCTCGTGCGGGGTCAGGATTTCCTTGGCGGCGATATCCACGACGCCCTGCTTGCAAGCGCGAGCATCGACATGTCCGCCACGCTCGTGACCGCTGATCAGGGGTTTGCTCGGTTCCCTGCACTCAGGACGCGCCTCATCGTGGCCCCTGAGACGACGTCTTACCCGGCGATCGCGGAAATCCACCAGGGCGACATCGACCGCACATGTTCGGGGCAGGGCAAATGAAGCCAGCTAGGTCGGTGCGGAATCTCGCCGGGGGTACGTCCGCCGGTTCGTCGACTCCGATCTCGAGGAGGCCGGGCAGCGAGTCAGGCGGCCGGCAACCGTCGCGTCCTGGCTGCGCGCCTACGCCGCGGCGACGTCCACGACGGTCTCCTGGGAGACCATCCGAGGTGCCGGCGTGGGCGCCGGGAATGCTTGTGGCTACGTGATCGAGGCCTGGTAGATGCTTTCGATCGAGGTGTCGAGCGCTGCATTGAACTCGGCATCGCTTTGCTGCGCAGTGAGACCCTCGGTGAGCGCCCGGGAGAAACTCGCAACGACGCCATGGTTGCGGGCGAGCAGCGCGTTGGCGTCATCACGCGAGTAGCCGCCGGAGAGCGCGACGACCCTCAGGACCCGGGGATGGTGAACCAATTCGGCGTAGAAGTCGTCCCGTTCGGGCAGGGTCAGTTTGAGCATGACGACCTCGTCATCGATGAGGCTGGCAAGCCGATCGAGAAGGGCCGTCTTGAGCAGGGTCTCGGCGGCCGCCTTCTCGGGGCTGTGGATGTCGACCTCTGGCTCAATGATTGGTACGAGACCGGCAGCGAAGATCTGGCGTCCGATCTCGAACTGCTGGTTGACGACGGCATCGATGCCAGCCTGGTTGGCGAGTGTGATGACCGAGCGCATCTTCGTCCCGAACACGCCCTTGTCCTTCGCCCGGGCGAGGAGGGCATCGAGGTGCGGCATCGGCTTCATCATCTGCGCGCCGTCAGCCTCGTCGGCGAGGCCCTTATCGACCTTGAGGAACGGGACGATCTTCTTGACATCCCACAGGTACGCGGCGGACCCGAGGCCCTCGATCTCGCGATCCATGGTCATCTCGAACAGGATGGCGCCGAGGACACGGCCGCCGGTGAACGCCGGACTCGCAACAATGCGACTGCGCATCTGGTGGACGAGGTCGAACATCTGCTCGTCGCCGGAGTAGGAGCCCTCACTGATGCCGTAGAGGCCCAAGGCCTTGGGAGTGCTGCCGCCGCTCTGGTCAAGGGCTGCGATGAACCCCCGGTCTGACTTCATCTTCTCGAATTGCTCGCGATTCATGTCTCACCCTCCATCGGCTTCCGACGATACTGGGTGATGCGGCGGGAGTCCGCCGGACGCGTGCACTGACGTTGTCGTCGTTCGTGGACATTTGCTATTGTCTGCGTTCGAAGATGGTTCAGTGAAGTCTTCGTTCGTAGACGGAATGTCGTCCAATGGCGGACACAGTCATCGCTGACTGGATCAAACTGGGCGCATTCGTGCGCCAAGCCCGAAACGAGCGCGGCTGGACCCAGATCCAGATGGCCCAGCGCGCGGGCGTCTCTCGCGCCTGGTTAGCGAGGCTGGAGTCCGGGCACCGTCGGGCGGAACTTGAGTCGATCCTGCGCCTGTTCGCTGCACTCGACTTGCGACTCTTCGCACGAGCGAGCGACCCGGGAGGCGTCAACGGCGCGCCCGAGGCAGGGCACGTCCTGAACCTCATCGCAGCGGAGGCGGCCGTTGCCGATTCCCGGTCAGCGGCTGCCGAGCGGCGGCAGCGGTCCTGGCAGTTGGCCGCGCAGGTGGCCCGGTCACCCGATGGAGCGTGAACGGGGAGCGACTGTGCGTGCTCCCCGCTGGAACGCTGATTGGCTGGCTCGAACGCGATGGCAGGGCAGAGCAACCCTCGTTCACATACGAACCCGAGTACGTGCGAAGCGGAACCGTAGCCCTATCCGCGCGCCTGCCTTTGACGACGGCGACCACACCGCCGCGGGGAGTGGCCCCGTATCTCCACGGACTCCTTCCGGAGTGTGAGTCAACGCGGGAGCGTTGGGCCATTCGAACCGGAGCCAACGCTGATGATCCCTTTGGCATGCTGGCCAGCATGGGCTGGGATCATGTCGAGGTCAATGAGGCTGACATCGCCAGGCGGCTACGTGACTTGAGACACGACCCCGCGTCCTGGACCATGCCAGCGGAGCACTGGTCACTGGGCGGACAGCAGGAGAAGTTCGCGCTCGCACGTATTGGCGGCAGGTGGCATGAAGCGCACGGTGCGGCGGCGACAACTCACATCGTCAAGCCAGGCATCAGGCATCAGCAGAACCAGGCGCTCGTCGAGCATGTCACGATGTCGGCGGCTGCAGCATTAGGACTCGAGATCGCTGGATCGACGTTCGTGAAATTTGAGGACGAATGGGCGATTGTCGTTGAACGGTTCGACAGATTCGGCATGGGTGGAGGCGGGATCAGAAGACTGCGTCAGGAGG
>CAMAWO010000247.1 GCA_945861925.1 Bifidobacterium breve
ATGCGTCGAGGCGCGCCGTGCGGATCGTTAGCGCTGAGAGCGATGTCGCCGAGTTCGAGGGCACCGGCACGGTGGGCGGCACGAACGTCGACGAAGTGGGCGGCTGGCTCCACGAACCCGATCCCTCGATCATCAAGGCTGGACTCATCGACGAACTCGCCGCGGTGTTCGGCGCCTGGCACCTTGACCCAGGATCCACCTGGCTCAGCGGCGACGTTCCAGTGGCGTCGCCATTCATTCGCAGTTTCGCCGTCGAGGAGATGTTGCCGAGCGACCCGAAGTCCCTTCGGCGGGCCCTACGTGAACGCGGGGTAGGAGCCCTCACCATCAAGGGCAGGTCGACCGGAATCGATCCAGAAGCCCTACGCAAACGCCTTGATCTCGACGGCCCGAACCCGGCGACCATCGTGATCGCGGTGAACAAGGGGCGTCGCGTCACGCTCCTCGTAGTGCCTCGCTGATCGCCCGAATCCCGTCAGCCTCCGTTCCGCAGCAGCCACCAATCCAGGTGGCTCCGTGGTCGCGCCACTCACGGGCGCAGCGAACGATGTCCTCGTGCGTCACGCCGAGCCAGTGGCCCGACAGTGAGTCCCAGGTGCCGCCCGCATTCGGGTAGACGATGACCGGCAGGCTGGTAACGGCCGTGATTCGGTCGATGAGGCCGTTGACGTGCGCGGGCGCCGTGCAGTTGATGCCCACCCGCTCAAGACCGGGGATCGCCTCGGCTGCCGCCACTGCCTCCTCGATCGTCTGGCCCGCGCAGACATGTCCCTCGTCCATCGCCGCGAACGTGATCCAGGCTGGAAACCCGCCGAAGTCCTCGAGGGCGACAGCGAGGGCCTCCGCCTCACGGACATCCGGAATCGTCTCGATCGCAAGCATGTCGGGCCCCGCGGCAATGAGGAACTCGATTCGCTCCCGGTGAAAGTCGGCGAGTTCTCGCTCGGTGAGGCCGTAATTTCCGCGGTACTCGCGACCGTCGTGGCTGATCGCCCCGTACGGGCCGACACTCGCGGCAACGACGGTGTCGGTGCCCTCCGCTGCCCGCCGTGCGATTTCAACGCTGAGGCCCAGGGATCGATCTGCTTCAGCCGCCGTATGTCCGGCCTCTATGAATCCCTGGCGTGAGACCTGGTAGCTCGCGGTGATGACGATATCCGCGCCGGCCGTGATGAAGTCGCGATGCGCAGCCTCGATGGCGGCCGGGTTCTCCTGCAGCGCCCGCGCGGTCCACAGCGGACCGTTGATGTCGCAGCCCATCGACTCCAACTGCGTTGAAAGGCCGCCGTCGACGATCACGATCGTTCGTACTGAGCTCATCTCACATCACCATTCCGACTCACGTCACTGACTCCTTATTGATCACGACGGTCGAGATCGGCAGCACCGACCGCGTTGCAAATCCGAGATCCGACGGCACCACGCCCTGACGCACAAGTTTGGCGCCAAGCGCCGCAATCATCGCACCATTGTCGGTGCACAGGCCCGGCCTCGGTACTCGCAGGGTGATCCCTGCGGCAGCGCACCGCTCTGCGGCCACGGCCCGGAGTCGACTGTTGGCCGCGACCCCGCCGCCAAGGATGAGGTGCTCTGAACCATGCTCGAGGCAAGCAGCGACCGCCTTGCGCGTGAGAACGTCGACGACGGCCTCTTGGAACGATGCGGCGACATCAGGGACGCTCACCGGGTTCCCGGCCGCCTGCTGGGCCTTCACCCAACGGGCGACAGCAGTCTTGAGGCCGGAAAACGAGAAGTCGTAGCGGTGCTCAGTCATGTCATGGGAGGCGGTCAGTCCCCGCGGGAAGGCGATGGCCGCACGATCGCCCTCCCGAGCCGCCGAATCGATCCACGGCCCGCCGGGGAACGGCAGTCCGAGGAGTCGGGCCACCTTGTCGAATGCCTCGCCCGCGGCGTCGTCGAGGGTGGCACCGAGGGGCGTGATGTCGGCCGCGTCGTCGTGAACGAGGAGCAGCGAAGAGTGCCCCCCGGACACCAGAAGTCCCACCGCGACGGGTGGCAGGGGGCCGTGCTCAAGCTCATCGACCACGACATGGCCCGCAAGGTGATTGACCGCGTACACCGGCTTGCCGAGTCCGAGCGCGAGAGCCTTGGCCGACGCGGTGCCCACGAGGAGTGCACCGACCAGACCCGGACCCGCAGTCACCGCGATGGCGTCAAGATCAGCGAGCTCGATTCGAGCCTCGGCGCAGGCTCGCTCGATGGTCGGGAGCATCGCCTCGAGGTGAGCTCGGCTCGCAACCTCGGGGACGACTCCACCGAAGCGTGCGTGCTCCTCGACACTCGATGCGATGGCGTCCGCAAGTAGCGTGGAGCCTCGGACGATGCCGACCCCGGTCTCATCGCAGGACGTCTCGATACCGAGGACGAGGGGCTCGTTCACGCCGTGCTCCCGGAGATTGGCCGAAGTCGCATGATGATGGCGTCGATCCCTCGGTCGTAGTAATCGCGCCGCAGGCTGATGCGCTCGAATCCGAAACGCTCGTACATCGCGATCGCCGAGGGGTTGTCGGAGCGGACCTCGAGCAGCATCTGTCGGCACCCGGCCGCCGACGCCTCGTCGATAAGCGATCGCAGCAGGGTCGCGCCGATGCCCCGACCCTGATCGAGTGGGGACACCGCAATGGTCTGGACATCAGAGTCCGGCGCGAGAACGAAAACGCCTGCATAGCCGACGATGCGGTCGCCATCGACGGCAACGACATAGCTGCGGGTCGGCTGAGCGAGTTCTGACCAGAACTGCTCGATGCTCCAAGGGTCGACCGTGAACAGCTCGGTCTCAAGTCGGTGCACGGCCTCGATGTCAGGCCAGCGCATCGGTCGCACGCTCACCGACGTCATGACCCACCGACCGGCATGGCATCGGGGCGCCGCACATACAGCGGGAAGGGGGCGAGGAGTCGCTGTCCGGTGAGCTCACCCGCCATGGCGCCATCGTCGGTTCCGTGGGTCGAGAGTGTTCGGACGGCGGCGCCCGGCGTTTCGCCTGACGAGAGCAACCGGTTCGCCAGTGCACCGAGAACCCCCGCGCGCACCTGCTGCTCACCAGCCCGCGCGCAGATCCAGGGCAGGGCTCGGGTTGCCTCGTCGACATCGTCCTGGCGACCGACGAATGGTCCCGATGCACGTTCGCCGGTAGCGCTGTAGACGGCCCAGTAGACCTCGCCCCGTCGCGCATCGGTCGCGACCACGAACGCCTCTGACTTCGCGGCAATTTCGCCCCCCGAGGCGGCAATCGCGTCGAGCGAGCAGATGCCCACGACCGGCACCCGCCACGCCAGCCCGAGCACCTGCGCCGTGGTGACCCCGATGCGCAGTCCCGTGTAGGGGCCCGGGCCGACGCCACAGGCAATGACATCGATCCGCGGTTGGCCAGCGCGCGCCAGCACCTGCGATACGAGCGTGGCGAGGACCTCGGCGTGCCCGCGGGGATCGTGATGCTCAGCCTCGGCAACGACGGTGCCGTAGTCGACGACTGCAACGGTCGACCAGGCGGAGGCCGTGTCGAGCGCGAGGGTCACCACCCTGACTCCAAATCGGCCAGGGCCAGCGCCGGCCAGCGATCGCCATGGCCGGTGAACGTCACCCGCCGAATCTCGTCGCGCTCATCATCGGACCGGTCGATGCGCACGGTGAGGCGGTCCGGAGAAAGGTACTCCACCTTGCCCTCCCCCCATTCGCCGACGGTGACACAGTCCGCGAGGGTCGCGTCGAGATCGAGGTCATCGAGGTCGACGGCACTGCCGAGCCGGTAGGCATCGACGTGAACGAGGTCGACGCCACCGGCGGCCTCATGGACCCGGGAGATGACGAAGGTCGGGCTCGTCACCGCTTCAGTCACGCCGAGCCCCCGACCTAAACCCTGTACAAAAGTCGTCTTACCTGCACCTAAGTCTCCAATGAGGACGATGAGGTCCCCCGCGCAACATGCCGTAGCCAGGCCCGCCGCAAGATTACGCATGCGGGCGGCCGTCGGCACAAGCACCGTCACTGAGCAGCCCGCAGGCTCCGCACATTGCGCCACACGCGGTCGAGGAGCCCTCCGATGAGCGCATCGACCTCCTCGTGGAACTCGATATTCACCATGTGGCCGCCACTGGGGATAACGACAAACTCGGCTCCGGGAATCGCGCGGACGATCTCCTCGCTGTACTTCTGGGGCGTGAGGCGATCGGAGCTCCCGACGATGACGAGGACCTCGGTCTGCTGCAGGATGGGCAGGGCACCGCGCTTGTCGTGCTCCTGCAACGCCGGCAGGAACTCAGCGAGCACATCGATCGGCGTTGCGTCGATCATGCGCGCCACGAAACGTCCGGCCTGCTCCGAAGCGAGCGACCCGAACGAATAGGCCCGGGTGAGGACGAGCGCGAGGTCGCTGCTCGAGCGGCGCCCAAGCTCGACGACCTCCTTGCGCTTGGCGAGCGCAGCCGCAGCGATGGGGGCGACCCGGTTCACCACTCCCCCGAACACGGGGGGAAGGCCGAGTGACCCCTGCTTGAGGCCACCGGCAGTCGTCGCGACAAGCACAACTCCATACACCCGATCCGCGAAAAGCTCAGGGTGCTGCTCCGCGAGAGCCATGACCGTCATACCGCCCATCGAGTGCCCGACGAGGACAAGAGGACCGGTCGGCGCCACGGCTTCGATGATGTGCCAGAGGTCTCGTCCGAGCTGATCGACATGGTGGGTGTCGAACTCCGCGCGACCCGAACGGCCGTGACTTCGCTGGTCGTATGTGACGAGCCGGGCCCGACCTTGGAGCTCCTTGCGCTGGAAGTACCACGAGTCAAGGCTCAGGGCGTAGCCGTGCGCGAAGATGACCGTGACTCCCGCGGCACCTAAATCATGAGGCTCGTCGATCTCGACGTGCAACAAGGTGCCGTCCTCGACCGGAAGCTCGAGGATCTGGGCATCGAAGCCTTCGAGTTCCCACTCGTCATCGCGCCGCGCAGTGCGCGCCATGAAGGCCCGCTCCGCAGCCGCTCCCAGCGCGGCGCCCGCGGCGAGGGTGCCGGCGGCGAGCAGACCGGCTCCCGCAACCTTCAGTGCGCTCGCAAAGTCATTGCTCATGGCGCACCAACGTAGCGCCGCGGGACTCGCGAGCTCACCCGGGTGACGATCTCGTAGCCAATCGAGTCAGAAGCAACCGCCCAATCGGCGGCGGTCGGTGCGCCGCTGGTCTCGTCACCAAAGATGACAACATCGTCGCCCGCACTCACCTCACCGATGCGATCATCAAGCTCGATCACAAACTGGTCCATGGCGATCCGG
>CAMAWO010000248.1 GCA_945861925.1 Bifidobacterium breve
TCCGCATGCTCCGGGTACCGCGGTAGTACCAGAATGCAGGGGCACTCACGCTCACAACCGCATCAACAGACTCGCGACCGATGGCCGCCTGACGTAGCACCACCGAGCCTCCCATCGAGAATCCGACCGGGACGACGCGGCGGTAGCCAAGTTTCCTCGCCCATTGCACGCCGGCATCGAGATCGTGAATCTCGCGCTCACCCACGGTCGATACTCCCGTTGACTTCCCGTGCCCCCGGAAGTCGAGCCCGATGACCCCGCCGAATTGACCCAACCGGTGCATCACACGCTGCACCCGCGGCAGGCGCCAGCCATTCGTGAATCCATGGGCCACGACGAGGCACAGGTCACGTGATCCCGAACCGAGTGCAGGAACATGGTTCGCGCTGATTGTGACGCCATCAGACGTCATGATGGTCCTCTCCTCACCGGGGTACATGAGACCATTGTCGCCTCATTGAGGCGGGTCCTCACATCGCGCACGGATCACGATCTCGAGCGCCGGTAGACTGCGGCGCCTAGGGACGTTCGAAAACTAGCGGGGAGTCGAGGGGAGGCAGGCATGCGAATCGTTCTTCTTACTCGCGCGATGGAACCGTCATCAGAGGTGCTTCCGGCGCTCGGCCTACTCGCCCACCACATCCGCACCCTCCCAGCCGAGCCGACTGCCCTCCTCGATGCCCCCGACTGCGACGTCCTCATCATTGACGGGCGTCGCGATCTCCCCGCCGTGCGAGGGCTCACCCGGCTCCTGCGCCAGACCGGCGTCAACGTTCCGCTCATCCTCGTCACAACCGAGGGCGGCCTCGCAGCAGTCCAGTGGGACTGGGGCATGGACGAGGTCCTTGTCGACACCACCTCCCCGGCCGAGGTGGAGGCGCGACTTCGGTTGGCCTGCTCTCGCGTGGGTGACGTCCTCGGGGCCCCCGAGCACGAGCCCGAGGAGATTCGCAGCGGCGAGCTCATGATCGACGAGGCCACCTACACCTCGAAGCTGCGCGGTCGCACCCTAGACCTCACCTTCAAGGAGTTTGAGCTCCTGAAGTTCCTCGCGCAGCACCCTGGTCGCGTCTACACTCGGCCGGTCCTCCTGCAGGAGGTGTGGGGCTACGACTACTTCGGGGGCACCCGAACCGTTGATGTCCACGTCCGTCGTCTGCGTGCGAAACTCGGTACCGAACACGAGGCGCTCATCGGGACTGTTCGCAATGTTGGTTACCGGTTCGTGCCGCAGCGGGCTGACGAGGCAACGCTGGCGTCACTCGCAGACGACCCGGCCTCTCAGATGCACACAACGTCCTCGGCCTAAGCCATGACCGCAATTCGCATCGCGGAGCGGCTCGATTCCTCTGAAACCGCTCGGGTTCTCGATCTCATCGGGGCTGTGACCGAAGCCGATAGCGTGGCGCCCCTGTCGGAGCACGTGCTCCTGCACCTTCGCCACGGAGGCGATGAGGGCGGACGCCACCTGATTGCCACTGATACGAATGGTGTGATGATCGGGTACGCGCATCTCGACATGACCGACGAGGTCCATGGCGCCAGTGCTGAACTTGCGGTCCATCCAGATCACCGTCGATGCGGCATCGGCCGACGCCTGGTTGCAGCACTTATCGACGCGACAGGCGATGGACGACTGCGGCTTTGGGCCCACGGAGAGCAGGCGGCAGCCACCGCACTCGCGAAGTCATTCGGGTTCACGCACAGTCGGGTGCTGTGGCAGATGCGACGATCGCTCCTTCGCCCCCTGCCCGACGTCGCCCTTCCAGCCGGCATCTCGCTGCGCACCTTCGTGCCGGGTGACGACGATGTGCCGTGGCTCGCCCTCAACGGACGCGCCTTCGCTGGGCATCCAGAGCAGGGTGAGTGGTCCCTCATCGACCTGCATCAGCGGATGTCCGAGCCATGGTTCTCACCAGGCGGATTCCTCCTTGCACACGACGACGCCACCGGCGCCCTCATCGGGTTCCACTGGACGAAGGTGCACGGCCGGCACGGATCCCACGGACATGATGCGATCGGCGAGGTCTACGTGGTCGGCCTTGATCCCGCCTGGGTCGGCAAAGGCCTAGGTCGAGCCCTCACGGTCGCCGGACTGCAGCACCTCCGGTCCCTCGGGTTGGGCCAGGCGATGCTGTTCGTCGAATCGACGAACGGAGCGGCAATTCGCCTCTACGAGAGCCTCGGGTTCACGCGCTGGGAAACAGACGTCATGTACCTGCTCATCCCGCACACCTGATTATGGGCAATCGTTCACCTCGCTGTGGGAGCATGGCATCGTGGAGACTGAGACCTTGCCAGCAGATCGCTTCCTCGACCGCGAACTTTCCTGGCTGGCATTCAACCAGCGGGTACTCGGACTGGCCGAGGATCACGATCTCCCGTGCCTAGAACGCGCCAAGTTCCTCGCCATTTTCGCGGGCAATCTTGACGAGTTCTTCATGGTGCGCGTCGCCGGCCTCAAGCGAAGGATCGCGACCGGGATCGCGGTGAGGGCCGCGAGCGGACTCAGTCCTCGCGAGGTCCTGGAGAACATCTGGGAGCGCGCGCACGAGTTGCAGCGTGAGCATGCGCATGTCTTCCGCGACGACATTCTGCCATCCCTGAGCGGAGCCGGCATTGCGCTGCTGCGGTGGGAGTCCCTTTCCGAGTCCGAGCGCCGCGACATGGACACGTTCTTCGACGCCCACCTGTTCCCGGTCCTGACGCCGCTCGCAGTGGACCCATCCCACCCCTTCCCGTACATCAGCGGCCTTTCCCTCAATCTCGCCGTCGTTGTTCGCCATCCGATCACGGGCGCCGAACTCTTCGCGAGGGTGAAGATCCCGCCATCCCTGCCCCGCTTCATCCTCCTCGGACATCAGCGCTTCGTGCCGCTCGAGGACGTCATCGCCGCGCATCTCGACCAGCTCTTCCCAGGAATGCAGGTGATCCAGCACCACTCCTTTCGGGTCACGCGCAATGAGGATGTCGAGGTGGAGGAGGATGACGCGGAGAACCTGCTCCTCGCCCTCGAGCGAGAACTCATGCGTCGCAGGTTCGGCCCGCCGGTCCGGCTCGAGGTGGAGGAGTCAATAGACCCTCATGTGCTTGCCCTCCTCGTGAGCGAGCTTGATGTGAACGAGCATGAGGTCTTCCACCTCCCCGGCCCGCTGGACCTCACCGGGCTATGGACGGTCGTGACGCTCGAACGTGACGACCTGAAGCAGCCGAGGTTCGTGTCGAAGACTCCCAAGCGGCTCGCCGAAGTCGAGTCCTCGTCAGCACCTGACGTCCTCGCCGCGATGCGAGAGCGCGACATCCTCCTGCATCACCCATACGACTCGTTCTCCACCAGCGTGCAGTTGTTTCTCGAGCAGGCCGCCGTCGACCCCAACGTCTTGGCCATCAAGCAGACCCTCTACCGCACCTCCGGTGATTCGCCGATCGTCGATGCCCTCATCAACGCAGCGGAGAATGGCAAGCAGGTCCTCGCCATCGTTGAGATCAAGGCCCGGTTCGACGAGCAGAACAACATCGACTGGAGCCGCAAGCTAGAGCAGTCCGGCGTGCACGTCGTCTACGGCCTTGCCGGGCTGAAAACCCACAGCAAGTTATCTATGGCCGTCCGAGATGACGGTGACCAACTGCGCCGCTACTGCCACATCGGTACAGGTAACTATCATCCGAAGACCGCCCGCCTGTACGAGGACTTCGGCCTCCTCACGTGCGACCCAGAGGTGGGCGACGATGTTTCGAACCTGTTCAACGCGCTGTCCGGCTACTCCTTGCATACCGAGTACGCGCGCCTACTCGTCGCCCCACACTCCGTTCGCATCGGACTCGTCGAGCGTATCGAACGGGAAGTTGAACATCACCGCGAAGGACGCCCGGCGCGCATTCGCATAAAGTGCAACGCGCTCGTCGACGAGCGCGTCATCGATGCCCTCTACCGTGCGTCGCAGGCCGGAGTTCAGGTCGACATCTGGGTGCGCGGGATCTGCGCCATGCGGCCCGGCGTCTTCGGTCTCAGCGAGATGGTCCGCATCATCAGCATCCTGGGCCGGTTCCTCGAGCACTCCCGCACCTTCTGCTTCGAGAACGGCGGAGACCCCGAGACCTGGATCGGCTCGGCCGACATGATGCACCGCAACCTCGACCGGCGGGTCGAGACCCTTGTCCGGCTCAAGGATCCCGAGCACCATGCCGCAGTCAGCGCTCTCTTCGACCTCGCATTCGACCCCAGAACCTCCGTATGGGACCTCCATCCCGATGGCGCGTGGGCTCGCCGCACGAACGCGCCGGACGGCAGTCCGCTGCGCGAGTACCAGGAGACCCTCGTCGCTCGGCAGAGAAAACGGATCGATCCGTGATCACCCCAACTGTGCACCGGGAGGTCGAGCGCAAACTCAGGGTGCCGAGTGACTTCGTCCTTCCCGACCTGGTGTCAGAGGGCCTCGTCGCCTCGATCACGCCGGGCGCAAGTTTCGACATGGCTGCCGTGTATCACGACACGCCCAACCTCTCGCTCTTCCGCTGGAGCGCAACATTGCGCCGCAGGGAGGGTGGAGCTGATGCCGGCTGGCACCTGAAGTTGCCGGTGGCCGGCGCACCCGGTACCTCTCGCGACGAAATTCGATTGCCGCTCCTCGCTGGCACTATCGGCTCGGTTCCAGCCGCCCTCGTCGACATCGTCTCACCGCTCATCCGCGGGGAGCGGCTGGTCCCCCAGGTGACCGTACGCACCAATCGGACCCCTCAGGTTCTTCATGCCAGCGATGGAGCGCCGTCCCTTGAGCTCGTCGACGACAGCGTCGTCGTTCACGACGCCGAGGACCATGTCATCACCAGTTTTCGAGAGATCGAGGTTGAACTTCTCGACCTTAAGCATCCCCATTCAGAAGCCCTCCTTGAGACCGTCATCGCACGCCTCATTCGAGGTGGGGCCACGGTCGAGTCGACGAGTAAGGCCGCGAGCGCCCTTGGGGACGCCGCGACCGACCCGCCCGATGTCCCGGGCATCGCCTGGCCGTCCGTGCACGCCGCGTCCAGCGATCTACTTCGCGCGGCGCTGTCGAAACACGTTCGCCACTTCATCCTCTCCGATGTCGCCGTGCGTCGGGATCTACCAGATTCGGTTCATCAGATGCGGGTCGCGGCCCGGAGGATTCGCAGCATCCTCAAGAGTTTCTCATCGCTCCTCGATGAATCTTGGGCAGCCTCGCTCGCCGAGGAGCTCGCGTGGATCGCGAGGGAACTCGGCGCCATCCGCGACACCGAGGTACTGCTCGAGCGGCT
>CAMAWO010000249.1 GCA_945861925.1 Bifidobacterium breve
CAAGTCATCGTCGACCTCATCAGCAACACCACCACCGCCACCGGACTCACCGTGCGCTGCGTCCTCGACACCGACCAGTACCCCACCGGCCTCGCCTACACCGCAGCCGACATCGAATCACTCCCCCTTGACCGACACGAATTCCACGGAGAATGGAACTACACCCTCCACCCGCGCGACACGCCGTAACAAACCCGTGTTATTCCTTCGCGGGTCCTAAGCGGTCCCCCGGCACGACAGCCCCGGACGCCAGACCGGGCACCGCGAGAGACATCGATTCACTCTTGATCGTCACCGAGCAGAGTGGTGAAACTACGGAGATGATCGGACAATGGCCATAGTTGCTGAGTCAACCATCGCTCGCAAGCGCGGCCCTTTTCACGCGGCCAGATCGTTTCACACGGCACCACTCGGAGTTTGGTGTTCATGGCTGAGTCTGACTGTGGCGAAATACTTGTCACCCGCCCGGCGGCCGCGCCCGTCAGCGTCCGTTGCGCCGCCCTCGGCTGCGGACTGGCTAGATCCCGTCGACCGGGAGGGTCACGGCAATGCCCGCCGCGTCACTCACGGTGATCAGGTGGTCGCGTTCGACGGGGTCGCTGAAAAGGGCGTGCGCTCCGACGGCAATCTGACGGGGGTCACGATCAATGAGCAGGTAGGCCTTGTCTCGGTTTAACCGGCGACTCATCCATACGAACCCATCAACGTCGGGATGATCGGCCAGAAGCGCCTGCCCATAGGCGCGGGTGAGCGGATAGCACATGGGCGACGTGTCGGTGAGGTCCGTTGACCGGAGTCCAAGTTTGCGAAGGCCGGGGTCATGGAGTTCGACGAGACGCAGCGGCCTCGTGTTGGTGAAGACGCCGACGGGTCGATCGGCCACGCGGTCGAACGGAAGGAGAGCGCCGTTGAGCGGCAGTCCGCGCCATAGCGATTCTGCGATGGCTGCGGCTTTCGTTTCCGCCGCGTACAGCGTTCCCACGATCGCGCTGTGCCGGGTGAGTGGGGAGAACCGGTAGTCCGTGTCGGATCTCGTGTCGAATGAGGCGAAGGGCACTTGCCGGTGCCCGACGTGCCACATCTGGAAGCCTGCCGAAATCTCGATGATGTTCGGGTCCAGAGGGTGGGCAACGGTGGAGACGTCAACGACGGTGGCGCATGGGTCCGCTGCGGTCACGTGATCGCGTCTTGGTGGGCCGCGTGGCGAACTCGCATCGCAGCCGAAGGATCAGCCCACACATCAGCAGGAGCCTCGTCGTTCAACCATCCGGACGGTGACGAGGCCCAGATGGCGATGGACATGTTGCTCCAACCGTGGCCTCGCAATTCGGCAATCACGTCCGCTACAACGGCAATGACGGAGCCGTCGGCCGTGAACTGGAAGTCAGGGAACTCGTACCGGTTGACTCCGCGGCGAAGTGCGATAAGGCGCCCGGCCTTCACCAGGTCACTTGCCGCACCTGCCTTGTTCCTCGCCTTGGAACCCACCCGCGTGGCAACTTCGCTTGACGTGAGAGTCCCGTACCGGTGGGCGATGTCCCGCCACGCGCTTATCGTGTTGTTCACGGCCATGACGGTCGGGTTCGATAGCGGTTCGCTGATCGCGCCGAGTGCGCTGATCGCCTCCGTGTCCGCGCACGCCTGCGCGCCTACACGGGCCATCGCCCGCACCGTCCGCCCAGCGCTCTCCTTGGTGAGCAGCGTTACCAGCACAGACCCGGGAAGCGCCTTGAACATGGTCTGAGCGGCGCTCATCCACTCGTCCACGCCCACCTGCACACCAACGGAAAACTCCCCCGCCCCTCCTTCGGACTGCAGATCCTCCAGCGTGGCGGCAAACACCGCTTCGTCGGGCCGCTGAGCGGTCACGACCGCGAATCGCGCCCCCCGCGGCGGGCGCATGAAAACTCCCTGCCGAACCACCATGCTCTCTCCTATCATTCCGATGACACCGTATCAGTATCGGACCAACCGGCGTTTGGTGCCCTGGGATGCGGCCGTTTGCGGTGAAACACCCCGAACTGCGTGTCATTCCACGCACTTTGCTCGACGGCACGCAACCTGTACCACGAAACGGTTCGCGGGTTTTCCCACACTTGTGAACACCAAACGCCGAATAGTCACAGGGCAATCACCGTTCACAGCACTTCAATCACCTGGTTAGCGCACTTCTCTTGTTCCACGGGGCGGTCGCCTCGCGACGCCACTTCGCAGGGCAACGTGATGGATCAAGTTGATCGCCCAATCGTTGCCAGGTATTCGGGCTCCGTCCTCGAAGCGGTGCGAGGGGCAAAAGTCCCCGGCTCATCGCGTTTTCTCACGCCCTGCACCATGCACCGAGCCAGTCGCTCCCTCGGTCTCGTGGCTGCCTGCTGCCTCGTGGCCACCAGCCGCCGTCAGGCACGCGTCGAATTGGGCGTAGGTAACTGCCAAGACCGTGCCCGGTTCAGCTCGACGAGCATTGAGTCCTCACAGGTCGTTGCACTGCCTGGCGATGTTGGCCCACGCGATCCCTGCCATCGACTCAGTGCCGCTCATCAGGCTGTCATTGAGCGCCGCGATTCCCTCGGCGAGGGACTGGTAGTCGTCATTAGCCTGAGCCGCGGAATTCGCGAGCTGCTCTGCCGAGACGAGCATCATCATGCCGTCACTCAGGCTCAAGGCATCACCGCCCTCTTGGATGCCGTGCAGTTGCTCGCAGGCAGCCTTGGCATCGGCCTCCCCTGCCTTGTCGAATCTGACCCCGGAGCACCCCGCGAGGGCACCGGCCAAACAGATGGCTCCAACAGCGATCCTCGATAGGCGACCGATTCCCGTCACCGCTTGTTCCCGACGGCCTTCGCGCCGAAGATCGGCAACGCGACCAGGGCGACCGCGGCGACGACCATTCCCCATGGGTAGCGAATGATGATCCGCCCGTCGTCGATTTCGAAGGGACGGCCGACGACCGTTCCCAGAAATTCCTGCGGAAGGAGCAGGAAGAGGACGGCCCAAATGGCCAGCCCCGCTGCAGCACCCAATAGCGCTTTCATGTGTCTCTCCCCCGTGCATCGTTGAATCGTGGGCGCCGGCATGGCGCGGTGACTAGTTCAGGACGACGCTGATCGCATCCTCGAGCGCTTCGCTCCCTTCAGGATCATTGGCAATGATCGCGATGATCGTGCTGATGAACATCATTTGCGCGACAGCGGATTCGGGTTGGAATACATGCTGATTTTCGGTGTCGATAACGATTAGGGAGGTATTGAATGCCCGCTGGTACTTCGGGTCAGTGCTCGCGGCGGCCTCACCCAGAAGAGCATGAGCGCCCCAGCGGTTCCGTCGTCGTCGGACTCTGGTCCGGTCATGAGGTCGTAAAGCTCGCCCTTGTCCTCCACCAGGACGGCCATGTAGAGCTTGAGCGCCGTTCTGGCGATGAGCTTCTTTCGTGCGTCCTTTTTTCCGAACATGGACCTTTCCCCCTTTCGTGGCGATCACGGGTAGAACGAGGCGTCGCTTGAGGAAGTCACCGAGCAGCGATGCACAGATCCCACTCGTCGATCGTGAGCGCATCTCGCCCCGGGCCGACGGAGCACAGCGTCGTCCGGTCCGCTTGCCCTGGCTCTTCCGCGTAGGCGACCCACGACGCGGACGGGTCGTCGCAGGCGACTTCAGACACAGTCATCTCGGCCGTGTCGGCCCAGCAGCTTCCGACCAGGCCGGTTGTCGGACCGGAGGTGGATGCTGGCGGTGGCACGTAGGCGGTCTTGGTCGGCGCGGACAGCGCAGCGCAGATGATCACGGTGATCGCGGTCAGTGCAATACCTGTCCCCGCGAGAGACGCGGGCCGCTTCCACCAGGGCGTCGAGAGGTTCCCGACGAAGGCGACGGCAGCAGGCGGCCTCGAAGGTGAACCACCGCCAGAAGATGATCCATCCAGTGACTGAATTGAACTTCACCTGGCGGGCGGGGCCCCAGCCGCAGATCGAGCATGACGACTCGCCATGGCCCCATCGGGGGAACCCTGCGTCGGCGTGCTCGGCGCCCCGAGCCTGCTGCTTGGGCCTCAGGTCCTCCTTGCAGATGGAGCACACGACTCTCTCGGGCGTCGAGACCCGGTTCCTTTGCCCGCACGTGCCGCACTGGACGATCAGTGCTCCTGGGTCCGTCGCCTTGTTGGAGTCCTCATTCGTGAGGATCTCGTATGCGGCGTTGATCTGGGACATTGCCGCAATTGCGGCTTGTATGTCCTCTGCCGGTGAGCCGGAGAATCGATCGGGGTGGAGAAGCCTCGAACGGGTGAGGTAGGCCTTTCGGATCTCGGCCGCCGATGCCGATTCCTTCCCTCCGAGGAGGACTGCCGCTTGCGGTCGATTCATTCGTCAGCGGCCCAGGAGGGCGTGCATTGCCTTCATGCGCTTCTTCGCGCCGATGAGCTCCACGCCATCGGCGAAGGCGATGATCCCGTTCGGAGTGAGCATCGGCGCTGTCAGGCGTGAAGCCGGCCGCTCAGCGATGGGCAGGAGCACTGTCTGCGCGTCGACGAGTCCGGGAAACCGCGCGGAAAGTGCCCTGAGAGGCTCGTCTGCCAGGAACAGCAGCGAGAGATGGCTCGCGTAGATCCACCCGTCGAGGATTCGCCTCTGGTCGGCGATCATGATTCCGCCTGCTGTCTTGACCTGATACGACCCGAGCATCTCGAGAGCCCGACGCTCCCGGGCAGCAGGGGTCGCGTAGTCGTTCACGGTGAGCCCGGTTACCGGGTCTAGCGACGGCTCAGGCTGCGGAATCCGCTGAAGGCGACGATCGCTCCGACGATCATCCCGCCGGTCCAGATCACCCCGCCGTCAGGACTGGACTGGGACGACAGGAACGTGCCCAGGCCGATGAGAAAAAGGATGATGCCGATCACGATGCGAACCATTGAATCCCCCGATTCCAGAACTTGACTGGCCTGACCATACCGCGGCGCCGCTGATGCCGTATTCGATCTGCCGAATCCTCCGCCGCGGGAATCCCGGATGATCCAGGAGGTGCGACATCCGTTGACGCTGAGCTGAGCGGCATTGCGCATGCAGCTCCTGGCACCCGCTCCAGGGTTCGCGGACCCACGTCGCCTTGACGGCGTCGGCGGCCACAGGTCATGCTCCTCACACGCGCCAAGGACAAGACCGAGCAGCTCTACCTCGCCTCGTTCCCCAGCGCCCTGCCCGATATCCGCAAAGGTATCGGATTCAAAGCCAGCTGAACCGACCCCGTTTTCGCGGGCAATTTGACGTGAGGGAC
>CAMAWO010000250.1 GCA_945861925.1 Bifidobacterium breve
ACGCTCATTGCGGACCCACGGCACCGTTGCGCACGTGGTCGCCTCAGGCCAAGCCGGGCTCTTCGCCATGGCGACGACGAGGGTCGGCACGGCGCTCCCGCGATCACTCCCCAGCGGGGCCTCGCCAGCGGTGTAGGTGATGCGAAGCCTCCCGAGACTGCCGATGATCGGCGCATTCGCGTAGAGAACCTCGCCCACCGCATCACGGACCACCCCTTCATCTGGCGCCTGGAGGCCCAGGGATGCCGCTGAGCGGGCCAGCCGCCGCAGATGCCTCGTCAGGGCGAACGGCCGTCCGTGCGCCACCTTGAGCGTCTCGAACACCCCGTCGGCAACCGTGAATCCGTGATCGAGCACGCTCACGAGCGCCTCGTCAGCAGGCACGATGCTGCCAACCTCGCGATCCCCCAGCCAGATCATCATGGGACCTCACCCTGCCAGATTCCCGACGCGAGCGACATGAGCCGATGAGCTTTCAGCTCCGTTTCACGCCACTCGCCAGCAGGATCCGAGCCCCAGGTGATGCCCGCCCCCGTGCCGAAGAGCACGTCGGCGCCCTCAAGCCAGAAGGTCCGAATCGTTACCGCGAGGCTGGCCGTTTGAGCATCGGCGTCAACCCACCCGAAGCCGCCGCAGTAGGGGCCCCGCGAGGCCGTCTCGAGTTCGGCGATGAGCCGAAGGGCGCTCGACTTTGGCGCTCCCGTGACCGAGCCGGGCGGGAAGGTCGCGTCGATGACCTTCGGCCATCCGGTGCCGGTCACCAGTTCACCGACGACATCGGAAACGAGATGCACGAGGCCAGGGTGCCGCTCAAGTCGCAGGAGCGCGGGAACTGTGACCGACCCGGTCTCGCAGATTCTCGACAGGTCGTTGCGCACGAGGTCGACGATCATGACGTTCTCGGCCTCGTCCTTAGGCAGCAGGTCTGCCGAGGTCCGGCCCGTCCCCTTGATCGGACCCGACTTCAGGGTGTTGCCGTTCCTCTCAAGGAAGAGCTCAGGGCTTGCCGACGCGAGGTGCATCCCGATCGATGGGACTCGCAGAAATCCACCGTACGGCGCCGGATTTCCCTGCTGCAGCAGGGTGAACAATGCCGCAACATCCTGTTGGTGCGGATCTGGCATCGGAGCTCGCAGCACCCTGCAGATATTCGCCTGGTACACCTCACCGCGTTCGATCTCGACGCGAGTTCTCGCAACAGCGTCCCGATACTGTTCTGCGTTCATTGATGACGTCCATGAGCTCACCGCCGGGCCCGACCACGCACCGATGGAAGACTCAGCTGCAAGCCCTAGGGACCAGTGCCGGAAACGAACACAGGTCGGCAACCCGTCGTACGGCAACACCACCGCCCATCGGCCCGATGCGTCGAGCGCCGCGACGTCCGAGGTCACATCTTCGACCCCCCATGCCCACTGGCCGCCAAGGTAGGCGAGGGCATCATCCACGGTGCAATCATGCCTCCAAACGCACGAACAGGTCCCCGCGTTAGCGGTGGACCCACCTCGTCAGATACTGTTCCTACTCGAACCACTCGGGTCTTTTGGCCTGAATGGAACATGCGGACGTAGCGCAGCTGGTAGCGCATCACCTTGCCAAGGTGAGGGTCGCGGGTTCGAATCCCGTCGTCCGCTCGCATGAACGGCCATGTGCAGGCAAGGGAGTGCACTGGTCCACGGTGGAGTGACCGAGAGGCGAGGTAGCGGCCTGCAAAGCCGCGTACACGGGTTCAAATCCCGTCTCCACCTCAATAGCAACTCACGGTTTTGGCAGTTCGGTCTAAACTGCTCGCCGGTCGTACAGGCGCAATGAGCGATGCCTCACTTCTTTACAGGAACTTCATGAAGCCGACCGCGTCACTCGTCGAACCTTTCGCTTGGAGCATGTAACCTCATATTTCAAGCAATCGTCAGACGAAGCCCCCGAGGCCTTGTCATAAGGAGGATCGGAGCTTTGGTTCTCGCGCATCGGAGAACAGGTGTTCTCACGGTCCTTGCGATCCTCACCGGGGTCGCGATGGGGATCGGGGCGCCCTCGCCCGGGCAGGCCTCGCCTCAGTCCGACCTCAAAGCCGTGCAGGCCAAGGTCCGCGAATTGCGCAGCCAGGCCGAGTCCGCCAATGAGAATTACTACGAGGTCCGGGCGAACCTTTCTGACGTTCGAACAGAAATCGACAGCATCAATGCCAAGATCGCCCGCAACAAGGCGGCACGGCGCGAGCAGGCGCAGGCAGTGAACAGTCTCGCCCGCTCCCTCTACATGATGGGCTCGATTGATCCGACACTGCAGATCCTGCTGGCCGAGGATCCATCCGCCTTCCTTGCGCAAGCTTCAGCGATGGAGCAACTGTCGCAGTCGCAACAGTCGACGCTGCGCAAATGGCAGACAGCGGGCCTCGCACTCGCCCAGTCGGAAGCAGTGCTTGCCGATCGTGAGAGGGCGGCGAAAACCCTGAGCCGATCCATGGCTGACCGAAAGTCCGAGGTTGACGACAAGGTGCGGCAGGCCGAGAACGTGCTGGGCAGCCTCTCCGCAGAGCAGCGGCGCATCCTCGCAGCCCAGCGGGCACAGCAACGGCAGCAGCAGGCCGCGCAGGCGGCGGCAGCAGCCAAGCAGATAAACAGCCAGACCGGAGGCTCCGGGGGTGGCGGGTCACCCGGCTCGGGTCGGGCGGCAGCAGCCGTCCGCTACATGCTCTCGCAGGTGGGGAATCCATATTCCTACAGCGCCAATCCGCCTCAGTCCTGGGACTGCTCCAAGCTCACCACGGCCGCATGGGGCCAGTCCGGGGTCGGACTCACTCCGTTGAGCTACCGGCAGTGGGACCAGACACGTCGGGTGCCCGTGTCTCAAATTCGTCCAGGAGACCTCGTCTTTTACTTCGGCAAGGGCGCGCACCACGTCGCGATGTATATCGGCAACGGAAAGATGGTGAGCGCATCCAACCCTGACGATGGCGTCGAGATCATCGACTTCCTCGGTCCCTGGTACCGCGAGAGATTCTCAGGTGTGGGCCGGGTCATCGGCTGATTCGAGACCTTCGTTGGACGGCGTGAGCGGAATTCTTCGAGTCGAATACCAGAACGGGGCACCATATGCGCACACGCAACCTAGGAAGATCGCTGACCGTCTCCGAGCAGGGGCTTGGCTGCATGGGTATGAGTCATTCCTACGGGGTGGCTGACGATGTCGAGTCGCGCGCGACCATTCATCGCGCACTAGACCTCGGAATCACCTTCTTTGATACTGCCGACATCTACGGATTCGGCGCCAACGAAGAACTGCTCGCACCCGAACTCTCCCGCGTCAGGGACGGGGTCATCATCGCAACCAAATTTGGTCACGAGGCCGTCGAAACCGGCGGTGTCCGCATCAACGGCCATCCGGAGTACGTCCGCGCTGCCTGCGAGGCATCGCTCACCCGACTTGGAATCGAATGTATCGATCTGTTCTACCAGCATCGAGTTGATCGGACCATCCCCATCGAGGAGACGTGGGGCGCGATGCGCGGGCTCGTTGACGCAGGCAAGGTGCGATTCCTCGGGATCTGCGAGGCTGCACCGGACACGATCCGCCGGGCCCATGCCGTTCATCCGGTGACGGCCATCCAGAGTGAGTACTCACTGTGGACGCGCGACGTGGAGGACAACGGCGTTCTGGAGGTCGCACGGGAACTTGGCATAGGGTTTGTGCCCTTCTCCCCCATGGGCCGAGGCATCTTCTCTGGGAAGCTCACCAGTCTCGACCAACTGGCAGCAACAGACCACCGTCGCAGTAATCCACGGTTCCAAGGCGCCAACCTCGACGACAACCTCGCACTCGTCCGCGGCCTCGCATCCATCGCTGATGAGCTTGGCGTGCTTCCGATTCAACTGGCACTCGCCTGGGTCATGGCCCAGGGCCCGAACATCGTGCCCATACCCGGGACCAAGCACACCGGATACATCGAGCAGAACATCGCTGCCGGCGACATTGACCTGACCCCAGAGGACCTCGCCCGCATCGAGGCTGTCTTCCCCCGTGGTGCAGTCGCAGGACCCCGCTACTCGGACATGACGAATATCTACGTGTAGCGCAGGCCTCCGCTCGGCTGCACCTCGATGCCACGACAAGATGGACTCATGTCAGCGACGGTGCAGGTAAAGGAAGTCTCGGTAAGCCACGGAGATCGGCAGCTCTTTACCGGACTCGACCTCGTCGTGGCCCCCGGCGACGTCATCGGCCTCGTCGGACCAAACGGCGCCGGCAAGTCGACCCTGCTGCGCGTCCTCGCCGGCGAACGCTCACCAGACTCCGGTTCCGTTCGACTATCCCCTCCCAACGCCAACATCGGTTATCTCAGCCAGGAGCCGGATCGGCTCGAAGGCGAGTCTGTGCGGGCGAACCTCGCAAGGCGCACGGACGTCGCGAGCGCCCAGTCGGAGCTTGATCATCAGGCTGGCCTCCTCGCGAGCGGCGACCCGAACGCAGGCGATGGCTACTCCGATGCACTCGAGGCCTGGCTCTCGCTCGGCGGGGCCGATTTCGACGAGCGCCTCGAGGCGGTCGTCCGCGAGATCGGGCTCAACATCGACCTTGACCTCGACATGTCGACGCTCTCCGGAGGCCAGGCGGCGCGGGTTGGCCTCGCGGCCCTCCTCCTGTCCCGATATGACGCCTATCTGCTCGACGAACCCACGAATGACCTCGACACCGAGGGATTGGACCTGCTCGAGGAGTTCGTCGAGAACGCGAAGGCGCCCATCGTTGTCGTGAGCCACGACCGCGAGTTTCTCTCCCGAGCCGTCACAACCGTTCTGGAGATCGACCAAAGCCTCCAGCGCATCACCACCTATGGAGGCGGCTACGACGCCTACCTCGAGGAGCGTTCGATCGCCCGGCAGCACGCACGCCAGTCATACGAGCAGTACGCCGGCCGTCGCGCCGAGCTCGAGGCGCGGGCTCGCTCCCAGCGGGCCTGGATGGAGAAGGGGGTGAAAAACGCCCGCCGCAAGGCGAAGGACAACGATAAGATCGGCCGCAAATTCCGTTCGGAGGCAACGGAAAAGCAAGCGGCAAAGGCCCGTCAGTCCGAGCGCCTCATCGAGCGCCTCGAGGTCGTCGATGAGCCGCGAAAGGAGTGGCAGTTGCAGTTCTCCATCGCTTCCGCTCCACGCTCGGGTGAGATCGTCAGCGTCGCCCGAGCCGCAAGCCTGAGCCGCGGGGACTTCACCCTC
>CAMAWO010000251.1 GCA_945861925.1 Bifidobacterium breve
TGATGCTCTTCGCGACACCGACACGAACAAGTCGCTGGTACTGGCCCCAGTTTAGTGAGGCCTTCACCTCCTTGTTCAGCCGGCGAACCAACTCGGATTCCGCAGCCGTCATGGAGCGATTCGAGGTGAGGTCCATCCGCGAGGTGAGGATCTCCTCTGGGATATCGAGCAGTTGAGCGAAGGTCCGGAACATCGCGCTGCGGTCGACATCCTCGAGCACGATCACCGTCACCCGATCTTTGCCGACGACATCGGCCCACCGCTGCGCGAGAACATGGTGGTTATTGCGGCGCCAAAAGCTCGGCGAGACGGTCCGCTTACTCTCCGCCGCAAAGGTGTTCTCCAGCCAAGTCTCGTAGGGAGCGGCGACCCCGTACTTCAGGTACTGCTGCCACGAGGAGGGGAGTAACTTGCCGAGGTTCCGAAGGGTGATGATGACCTCGATGCGGTCGCGTCCGAGGGCGTCGGCGGCTTGGCTCGCTCGATCGCTGTCGACCTCGCAGAAGTGCTCGCTGCTGATGATGACCCGGCCGGGCGATGCGCTCGCCTGCCGCGCCAACTTGTCGAACGCCGCCCGACTATTCGCCTCGCCACCGCGGTCCTTCCAACCCCACGACCGCTCCATGAGGCCGAGTGCGGCACCGTGGTGGGCAGCCTTTTTACCGGGATACAGAACACCCCGTTGGATGAGCTCAGGACGTGCATCGGCAAGGGCCGCCTGAAGTGCCGTGGTGCCGGTCTTGTGAACTCCGACGTGCAGGGCGATCGACGAGGGTGGAAAGGCCGGAGTGGGCGGCAGGAGACCGTCAGTCGAGCCAGAGATCATGGACGAAGTCTAGTTGTCGTCGTGATCCTCGGGCTGCTCCATCGGCTCCGTGCGCCGGGGCGGACGCACGAGTCCAAGACCCTCCTCAACACTCGTATCGGCAAGAATTCTGCCCCCCTTGAGGACGAGGGCACGATCGCAGAAGCGTTCGAGGACCTCGCGCTCATCGCTCGTCACAAGGAAGGTGGCGCCAGAGGCCCGAAGGCCCTCGACATGCGACCAGCACCGCTCCATGAACTCCCCATGCCCGATGACGAGCGACTTCTCGATCGCGAAAATCCTCGCTCCCGTCGCCATCGACACGGTCCAGACAAGTCGCTGACGCATATTGCGTGGCGCCCCGCGTAGGTAGGAGTCCAGCCACTTGCCGGCCTGCGCCATCTCGACGATCCACTCGAGTCGCTGCGCCGTCTCCCCTGGCGTCATCCCGAGCAGGCCCGCGGTGAGGTAGATGTTCTGCCGGGTCGTGTACGCCGCGGTGAGACATCGCGAGTCGTCAAGGATCGGCACGACACGTCCCTGCCGGTGAACCTTCCCGGAGTCGGGCACAAGGGTCCCTGCGGCGAGCCTCAGGAACTCCTCACGCCCGGACTTCGGGCCGCCGAGGATCGCTACCGACTCCCCGGGCAGGATCGTCGTGCTCACGTCGGCGAAGACGGGTACCTGCTGGCGGCTCGACTCCCCGGCCAGCCGTCGTATGCGGTGGCGAGTCCCCTGCCCACCCCGCCTCTTGCTGCGCGGCATCGACAGCGATACGGCGTCGAACTCGACCGCGGATGGCAGTTCCGGCTCAATCCGGATGCGCGCCATTGGTCAGGCCTCCTTGAGGATGCGCGGCTCGAGCCGGCGGAAAGTAATTATGCCAGCGATGGTGAGCACGGCGGTCACGGTCAGCCCCACGGCGAAAGCCGCTGCCCCTTCGGTCTCGGTTGGCCAAAAGCCGATGCGATACAGGCCAAGGATGCTCACGAGCGGGTTAAATACCGCGATGCCCCTGGCCCCTTCTGGGATGTTGGCGATTGAGTACAGCACAGGGGTGAGATAGAACATGGCGCGCAGGACGATGCGCACGATCCGGGCGAAGTCGGGGACGAGTGCCGACACCGAAGCAACGAAGAGCCCGATCCCGTACATGAGGATCACCTGAATGACGATCGCCACAGGGAACAGCAGGATGAGCGGGCCAGGGAACGTCCATGTGACGATCATGGCAATCACAATGATCGGCAGCGAGAGCGCAAAGTCGGCCATCGAGACGAGGAGCACGCGAACGACCGAGATCTCGGTCGGCAGGAGGCTGATCGTGAGCGGCGACATATTCCCCCGAAACACGCGTGTCGAAGCAGCGATGCCCTTCGTGAACCACCACCACGGCAGGATCGCAACCGAAAGGAACAGGAAGTAGGGCTGCTCACCTAGTTTGCGCCCACCGAGGAGGATGCTGAAAACGAACCAGAGCACGAAGGTCATGCCGAGCGGCTCCAGGATCGACCAGAGGTAGCCCAGCCGGAAATTACGGTACTTACCCTGAAGATCTCGCAGGACAAGCATGCGCAGCACCTGACGGTTCTTCCAGACATTGCCCACGCCGGTACGATAGGCCCTCGCTCATATCGCGCCGTGGAGGAGCAACATGTTGAGGTCTCGCGCGGCGCTTTCGACGATTGGAGCAGCACATTGAGATCCGCGCGAGGATGACCCTCCAATCAAGCATGCAGACCTTCGCTAAGCGTGTCGCACGCAGCCTCGCCCGACGTCTGCGGGAGTTCGCTGAGGTGGAGCCCGAAGGCTTCGACCTCAATGACATCCCGAGTTCTGAGGTGGCCCTGTACTTCGCCGACGGTGTCCCAAAGCTCTATCAGCTGACCCAGTGGCTGCCAGTGTTCGAGGCAAGCACCGATATCACCACGATCGTCGTCGTCCGACAGATCGACTCGTTCAATGCCCTTCGCGGCGCAACGTCGCTTCGGGTCCTCCTCGTTCCTCGATACGAGGACCTTATGGCCCTGTACGACCGCGCTGACTTCCGCGCTGTCATCTATGTGAACAACGGCTGGACGAACTTCCAGTCGCTCTCCTTCCAGCAGGCCGTGCACATCCACGTGAACCACGGTGAGAGCGACAAAATCTGCATGGTGAGCAACCAGGCCAAGGCCTACGACAAGGTGTTCGTCGCCGGCGAGGCCGCGGTCCGCCGCCACGCCGCAGCGATCGCCTGGTTCGACACCTCCCATCTCGTCCGGGTGGGTCGGCCGCAACTCGATCTCTCGGTGTCGTCACCGCTCAGCGAGTTCGACGGACCGACGATCACCTACGCGCCGACATGGGAGGGCGAGGACGACGCGAACAATTACACGTCCGTCGACCTCTACGGCCCCAGCATTATTGAGGCGGCCCTCGCCCAGCCCAGTGCCCGCGTCATCTACAAGCCGCATCCGATGGTCCTGTCATCCAGTGACCCTCGAGTGAAGGCCGGCCACCAGCAGGTGATGGCGGCGCTCGCTCAAGCCGTGAAGGCAGATCCCTCCCGGGGGCACGCAGCGATGCCACAGGCCAATATCCTCGGGATCCTGCAGTCGACCGACCTCCTCATCGCCGACGTCTCGAGCGTCACCCTCGACCACCTGTACCTGCGACCGGCGGCACCCATCTTGCTGTGTGATCGCCGCTCGAACCGGGAGCATCTCGTGGCAGACGCCCCGATCGCGGCCGTCGTTCCCATTGTCGACAACGAATCAATCGACTCGCTCTCCACGACGATCGCCTCCCTCCTAGAGTCCGACCCGGATCACGACGCCCGCACGGGCCTGCGAAACCATTACTTCGACACCCTCGAGCCCGGTCGAAGCACCGAACGGTTCTGGAACGAGCTTGGACAGGCCATCACCCAGCACGACTCTGCGCTCGGCGAACTCAGCCGGCTGCGGGTCGTCACGACAGGAGACCACTCATGAGCATGCAGGCAGTCATCCTCGCGGCTGGTATGGGGACCAGACTCGGCCGTCCATGGCCCAAGCCGCTCACCCCGCTTGCCGACGGTCGCACGATCATGGGCCAGCAGATGGACAACCTCCAGCGCGTGTTCGGCGCAGACCTTCGGGTCATGACCGTCGTTGGCTTCAAACTGGAGATGATCCTCGAGGCATTCCCTGATGTCGCATACGTTTACAACGAGTCGTATGACCAAACGAACACCAACCGCAGCCTGCTCAAAGCCCTGCGCATCTCCCCCGACGGCGGAGTCCTGTGGATGAACGGCGACGTTGTCTTCGACCACCGGGTCCTCGAGCGGTGCCGGCCCCTCATGGACGCCGACACGTCCTTCATCTGCGTCAACACCTCCGTCGTGGGCGAGGAGGAGGTTAAGTACACCGTCGATGCCGCAGGCCGGGTGGCACTGCTCTCCAAGCAGGTGGAGGACGCCCTCGGCGAGGCTGTGGGCATCAATTTCATCGCGGCCCGCGATCGTGCAGACCTCATCCGGGGGCTCGAATCCTGCACTGACGGAGACTACTTCGAGCGCGGTCTGGAGATCGCGATCGAGCGCGATGGCACCTCGGTCGTTCCCTTAGACATCACTGACCTGTTCGCTGTAGAGGTCGACTTCGAGGAAGACCTCACCAGGGCCAACGCCTACCTCTAACCCTCCCCGTTCCCCTGTTGTCCCACTTCATCAGACATCAGGGGGGTTAGCGGAGCACGTCGACGAATAGGACTTCCCATCGATCGATGACTGCCGGCAATTGCAGGCCCTCGACCGACTGTCTTGCCGCAGTCCCTAGGCGCAGCCGCAGGTCCGCGGATTCCATGAGTCTTGCCAGTTGCTCAGCGAGGTGGGCGGCATCACCACGACGGGCGATGAGCCCGGTGCGGCCATCATCAACGAGGGCGAGCACCCCAGACGAGCAGTCGCTCGCCACGCACGCGACTCCGCAAGCCATGGCCTCAGCGAGCGCGAGCGGGAAGCCCTCGGTGAGTGACGGGAGCGCGAGGATGGCGGTATTCATGAGCATCTGCATGGGATCCGCGGTCGCAGGGTGGAACGTGACTGCCTCAAGGTTGGCCCCGATGCCGGTTCGAAGCTCCTCCTCCAGCGGGCCTGACCCGATCATGTCCAGACGCCATCCGGGGTGTGCTGGGGCCAACAGTCCCCAGGCCTCCAGCAGGAACCGGGGACCTTTTTCTGGCGAGAGGCGCCCAAGATACGTCACCGACTGCTCTCCTGACCGCGACGCCTCATCAGGCCAGTACGCGAGCGGGATTGGCATCGTCACGGTATTCCAGAATCCAAGGGCCCGGAATGCCGCGGCATCATCGTCGCAGAGCAGCGCGAAGGCATCAACATCCCGGTAGACCACCTTCGCCCGCGCGAGGTCGCGCCCGGCAGCT
>CAMAWO010000252.1 GCA_945861925.1 Bifidobacterium breve
GGGGCGATTCCGTAGGTGATCGTGCCGTCGGCATCATCCTTGTCGATGCGCCGGGTGAGCCACAGGCCCTCAAGTGCGAACTCAAGGCAGGCAGCGGCCACGCCGGGTGACTCCCCGGCCGACCCCTCGAGCGCGCTCACCAGCCGGCCCAGCCCATCGACCTCGCCGATGCCCGCGAGCACGTCGGCAGCGGTGACGATATCGCCGGTCTCGACCGCATTGCCCTCGTCGAACCACGCGGCGAGCCCGTTCATCACGTCCTTGAGATCCGGCGAGCCGAGCCGGAACCGGAAAGTCTCGGCCGCTGCCCGGCGGGCGAGGGTCTGGAGGATCTCCTCCTCGCGGCCCTCCTCGCTCACGTCGAACTCGACCTTGCCGCGCAGGGTGGGCACGATGCCGGGCAGATCGCCGATGCGGGCGACCGGGTCGGACTCGCCGCGAATCGCCGCCCGGCGAAGCGCTGCCCCCGACAGTGACTCGGCGCACGCCACGGCAAACCGGGCCGAGACGCCGCTGCGCTGGTCGACCGCCGGTGATTCGCGCACCTGGCGGGTGAAGCGGGCGACCACCTCGAGCAGATGCTGCGGCACCACCGCTGGCATTGCGGCCTCTTGACGCAGCAGCGTCACCTCGTCTGACACCTCGAGTGGGTAGTGGGTGCGGATCTCGGCGCCGAAACGGTCCTTGAGGGGGGTGATGATGCGCCCGCGGTTGGTGTAGTCCTCCGGGTTCGCGCTGGCGACCATGAGCAGGTCGAGCGGCAGTCGCAGGGTGTAGCCGCGTACCTGGATATCGCGCTCCTCGAGCACGTTGAGCAGGGCAACCTGGATCCGTTCGGCGAGATCTGGCAGCTCGTTCACGGCGAAGATGCCGCGGTTGGTGCGCGGCACGAGGCCGAAGTGGATGGTCTCGGGGTCGCCGAGCGTGCGCCCCTCGGCGACCTTTACGGGGTCGACGTCGCCGACCAGATCGCCGACGGACGTATCGGGGGTCGCGAGCTTCTCGCCGTAGCGCTCGCTGCGGTGACGCCACGAGACGGGTAATCCGTCTCCGAGCTCGGCGGCAAGGCGTCGGCAGCGGGCGCATACCGGCATCGTCGGGTCGTCATTGATCTCGCAGCCCGCTACCACCGGCGACCACTCGTCGAGGAGGTTGACGAGGGTGCGGATGAGGCGGGTCTTGCCCTGGCCGCGCTCGCCGAGGAGCACGATGTCGTGGCCAGCGAGCAATGCCCGCTCGATCTGCGGCCGCACCGTCTGATCGAAGCCGACGATGCCCGGGAAGGGGTCGTCGCCATTGGAGAGCCGCTCGATGAGGTTCGCTCGGATTTCATCCTTGACCGTGCGATGGGCGTAGCCGGTGGCGCGAAGTGCGCCGAGGGTTACCGGAAGGTCGGACGGGGCCTCATTGGACGAACGACTGGGCGCGATGGTCGACATACGAGGACGGTAGCCGCAAAGCGCGCTGGCGGCACGGGCTGCTGAATCCGGCCAGTGGCCTCGCGCCCCTGTGTTAGCGTTGTCGTCCTTGGGTGCGGTCCTGACTCGTCCAAGCGGATACTGGATCTGCACATTGGTGCGTGAGTTGTGAGATGGAGTTTGGGATGTTTGCTGGACATAAGCGCGTAACTGGACTGGCCGTGGGCGTCACGATGGTGTTGATTCCCCTTGTTCACGGGGGCGGGCCCGCTGCCGCAGACCTGTTGTCGGCCGCTCCCAAGACAGCCGCGGCCAGCGCACCAGCTCAGGTGCCGATGGCCAACCGCGTGCCAACCGTTGCCTTCACCTCGGGGCCGAAGCTGGGCGTGCGAGTCCGTCCGGCACAGGTGGGCCCGGGAGCCTGGAAGTTCACGCTCCAGCGCGAGGAGGGCACCAAGTGGGTGTCCGCAGGTGCTTACCGAACGATCGGCACGCTGGAGGAAGCCGCACTTCCCGTTGGCGAGGGGACGTATCGAGTCGTCGTGCCGGCGCAAAACGGATTCCGGGCAACGGTGTCCGGGGCGCAGCGGTACTCGCCAGCACCCACCGTCAAGATGAGAGGCGGCAGCCGACTTGAAACGACGGTGGCGCCTGTCTCCATGCGCGGCGCTGACTGGACGATGACCCTCGAGCGCAAGTCGGCACAGGGCTGGTCGAAGGTGCGAACCGTGACCTCCAACGGTGTCAGGCCGGTCGTGTCAGCGGTAGACAGCGGAACTTACCGGGTGCAGACGCAGGCGCAGGGCAGATTCCCGGCCTTCACGAGCACGCCCTTCGACTACACGCAGCAGGCACCCACCGGCCCGGTGGACTATGCACTCGTTGAGGAGGCGTTCCCGAGCGACAGCAAGACTCGGTCGATGCCTCGCGCGTCATCGGGCGGGTGCGGCTCCGTTGCGACGTTGACCGGCGATGGCCTGAAGATCGCAGGGGGATTCATGGCCTTGGTCCCAGTTGCAGGCGGTGCAATGGGCGCAGTCACCAAGACGACGGGCATCATTATTGGGGCCGAGGGCGCGCAGGCCGGCAATGCTTGCGTCCAGGCGGAGTTTGCGGCAATCAACGTCCAGTTGGCCTTCCAGGAGTCGCAGATCGAATCGCTGCAGGCGCAGCTTCAGGCGACAACGAGCGCGATTATTCAGGGCGCCTACGTGCTGCAGTCTGGGATCACTGGCCAGGCCGCTTACAACTACAACACGGCTACCGCGGCTGTTGGAGGGACGTTCAACACATTCATGCTCGACGGTGGATTCTGGCTCGGGCCGCAGACCCCGAATCCCAACGCGTCTGTGCCCTCAAGTGCGTCCACGCCCCAGTACTTCAACAGCTTGCAGGCCCTCGCGGACGCTCAGACGACCTTCGTCTCGAATGTCAGCGATGTCTCCGGAGCGAATGTCCCTTGCAGCGGGGCTCTCCTGCCCCCATCGGGCGCCGAATCCGACCCTGACTGCTACAAGAAGGTGACGATGAACGCAGGCTCAGCGCTCGTCGATCTCGACAAGACCATGGCAACTCAACTTCAGTCGCAGATCCTCGTCAACCGCAATGCCGGAGAAAATGTCGTCCCGCTGTTCGATCAGTACAACCAAGGCATTTCGAGTTTCTATCAGCAGTCTGTGAGCGCGCTTCAGCAGGCGTTCATGGTGGAGTACACGATCAATCAATTGAACTACTACAACGGCGCGGCTGCGATCCAGTCGCTTGGTGAGGTCCCGGGCACGTACTACTCGTTCCCCTCCTTGAAGCAGGTGCTCGGCAACACGGCACCCACTCCGGCTCAGCAAGCCTCGTATTACAACCGAGCTCAGAAGGCCCTGTCGCAGGTGTACGCCGCACGAGTGAACCAGCTGTATCTCAACTCGATCGGTTTCGTGGTGACTGACGTCCCGATCAGCGGGGTCCAGTCGTACCCGCCGTCGCAATTGATCCCAAAGAACGGGTCTGTCCCCGCGTATTACACCCCGGACTACTCGGCAGCAGTCGGTGCGTACGTCACCAGCGCACCTGGAGTCACGGCATCGACTCCGATTGGCATGCTGCCATCCATCGCGACCAGGGGGGCAAGCTGGACGGCCAATGCCGCGCTCTACCAGTACTCGGGCCTGAGAAATATCCAGGTCTGTGCAGCGAGCCTTGAGGCGTACAACGCAGTGAATGGTTCCTCGGGAGTGCTCACCGGCCCAACGGGTGCGCTCAATGAGACGACCTGCCCATCGATGCTCATCGCCGCAGGCGGGGTGCCAGTGTCAGCCCCGCAATTTACGGGATCGGGGGCCAGTTGCGCCTTCTACGCAAGCCCTCAAAACACTGCAGGCGACGGCAGTTGCTACGACGGCAACAGCCTGATCCCCTATTTCGGCCAATCCGGTCAGGTGATCCTCGGGTCTGCTGTGATCAACAACCTCATGCTCTGCGATGACAGCGACCCAACGTTGACCCAGTTCCAAGTCGGGGCCGCTAACGCCGGCAATCTTGCGGGGCTCACCGCGGGGGACCCCGCGCTTACGTGCGCCAACTGGGGCCAGACTGGCTCGAATAACTTCCCGGGCTCGAACCCACCCCTGTTCTGGAGTGACGAGTCCACCGTGCCTGAGGCACCCTCGTGGGCTTCGCCCGATAACTTTCTTTGGCCTATCGTCAAATCGTCGTATGGGGGTAGCTCGTATGTCATTGACTCGGGCTACTACTACCCGCCAGGGCCATTGACGGCAGTTCCTTACCAGTTGCTCAAGCCACCGCTGAACATTGGTGGCCTCAATAATCAGACCGCCGTCAATTCGGGCAGTAACAACTACGGAGCCAATGTCTCCTTCCCGAAGAGCAGCACCGGTGCGTGCTCAGTGGTCTGGATGGGCGACAGCGGCGTTAATCACAGCACCTCCGGGAGCAATTGCAACCTGTACTTCTCGGGAGTGAACCTCAAGTGCGAGCAGCAGGCCACTACGAACGCGGGCTGCATCAATTACTCGACCCAGTACACGGCTGCGACGATCGGCGTCAGGCTGCCCAACGCAGCGACTGGCTCGCTCGACGGGGGCTTCGTCCTGCCGCTCACGATCGGAACCTTTGGCGGCTATCCGATCACCCTTGGCGGTAGCCCGTACTGTGCCGGCGAGTGCACCCTGCTCGATATGTGGGTCATCGGAAAGACGACCATCGCGAACCAAGGATTCACGACGTCGTGCCCCACCACTGTGAACTCGGTGGGCCAGGCCGTGACCGCGACGAACAGTTACGGCCTGGCTGTACCCTGCAGCATCGTCCTGCCGGACGGCGGCATGTACGAGATCAGCGTCGGGCGGACCAACAACGGAACCGGCACCTTCCAGGTCACGCCGACCACGGGATTGGGTACGCCCTGGTGACGCCAGCCTTATAGACAGCCGAGCGGGCGGAGCCTCAGGCTGATGAGGTTCCATCAAATGTACATTTGATCCGCTTTGTACATGTCAGCATCGATTGAGATAAGCGTGACTCAGGCCCGGAGTGCGATCTCTGACGTCATCGGACGGGCTCGAATGGAACATCAACCGGTGTACCTCGTCCGCCACGGCCAGCGAGTCGCTGCAGTGCCTGACGTCGTGGACTACGAGCGCACTCTTGCACTAGCCGAGGACATGAGTGACGTTCTGGCCGCCGCGGAAGCGCACAATGAAATGCGCGAACAGGGTTCTACCCCGATTCCG
>CAMAWO010000253.1 GCA_945861925.1 Bifidobacterium breve
GTCACCTGGGAGGCCCTTGCGCTCCGCGTGACCCAACTCGCAGCCGGACTGCGGGTACGCGGTATTGAGCCGGGCGACCGGGTCTCGGTGCTCTTGCCCCCTGGCGCCGATCTCATTGCCATCGTCTATGCGTGCTGGACCATCGGGGCCAGCGTTGTCATCGCTGACACCGGCTTGGGTCTTTCCGGCATCCGTCGCGCCATCAGGGGTGCACATCCCCGGCACGTGATCGGGGTGCGCGCAGGCCTCGCCTTGGCTCGGACCCTGAGCATCCCCGGCTTGAGGATCAGCACCGCATCCCTGCCAGCGATCACTGAGCAGGGGTCCGGGCAGGGATCCTCATCGCTGCCGGACGCCGAGGCCGAGGCGGTCGTCGTCTTCACCTCTGGCGCGACCGGACCCGCGAAGGGGGTTGTGTACCACCACCGGCAGGTTGCCGCAACCGTCGAGGTCCTCCGAACGCACTACCGACTGACCGAATCAGATGCGCTTGTCGCGGCCTTTGCCCCCTGGGCGGTCCTCGGCCCCGCCCTTGGCATCACCTCGGCAATCCCAGCGATGGACGTCACGAAGCCTCGCACGCTCACCGCAGGTGCCCTTAGCGACGCCATTGCGGCGGTTCGCGGCAGTGTCCTTTGGGCGTCACCGGCGGCGCTCGCGAACGTCATCGCGACGGAGGGACAACTGACGCCGCTTCAGCGCGATGCCTTCATGCGCGTTCGACTTGCCCTGTTCGCCGGGGCTCCCGTGCCCCGCGCAGCGCTCGTATCGGCCGCGAGCCTCATGCCGCAAGCGGAGATCCGAACCCCGTACGGGATGACGGAGGCGCTCCCGGTCGCCGATGTCGAGCTCGCGACAATCCCCGACGTCGGGAGCGCGGAAGGCGTTCCCGTAGGGCACCCGGTGATCGGGGTCGAACTAGCAATCGCGGTGCTCGACGATGACGGACACCCTTCCTATGACCTGACAGCGCAAGCAGGCTCCACCGGTGAAATCGCCGTGCGTGCGGACCATATCCGCGATCGCTACGACCGACTTTGGGCCACGAATAGGACAGCATCTGCTAATCCCGGGTGGCATCGGACCGGCGACGTCGGGCACATCGACGACGCAGGCTGCCTGTGGGTCGAGGGCCGGCTTGCTCACGTCATCGTCACGTCATCAGGAGTCCTGACTCCGGTTGGGGCTGAGCAGCGCGCGCTCACCCTGCCCTTCGTCGAGCAGGCGGCACTTGTCGGTGTCGGTCCCCGGGGTAATTCCGTCGCGGTCCTCGTCGTCGTGCTCGCTGTAGCCGGCCGTAGGTCTCGATCGCCATTGCTCGACGTCGATCGAACGGATCTCCTGAGACAGGTAACGGGCGTGGATCTGGCAGCGGTCCTCGTCCGCGGTGACCTGCCGGTCGACATCCGCCACAACTCGAAAATCGACCGAACGCTCCTCGCCACCTGGGCTGAGCGAACCCTCGCCGGCGCTGGGGGCTGACCGCGTGCGCGTCCTCGTCACGGGTGCGAGCGGCTTCCTCGGGGGAGCGGTCGCTCGGGGCCTGATCGCGAATGGTCATGAGGTGACCGTGCTGCAGCGCCGCCCGTCAGGACTGCAGTGCCGTGAGGTGCGCGGGGACATTCTCGATGGCCGTGCGGTCGACGAGGCCTTGCAGGGTGTCGAGTCGGTGATTCATCTCGCCGCGAAGGTCGCGGTAAGCGGCGCCCACTCGGAGTTCACGAGGGTCAATGTCACCGGCACGACCACGCTCCTAGAAGCAGCCCGGGCGGCCGGAGTGCATCGCTTCGTGCACGTCTCGTCGCCATCGGTCGCGCATGCCGGATCCCCCCTGGTCAGCGCAGGAGCGGGCCCTGCAAACCCCAACACCGCCCACGGCTCCTACTCACGGACCAAGGCAGCGTCCGAGATCATCGCGCTCGCCGCCGACTGCCCCGGCTTCGCTGTCGTTGCGATCAGGCCGCATCTGGTGTGGGGGCCAGGGGATGAGCAGCTTGTCGGACGGATCGTGGCACGAGCGAGCGCCGGCCGACTCTTCCTCATCAACGAGGGGGTGGCTTTCATCGACACCACCTACATCGACAACGCGGTGACCGCGCTCATTTCGTCGATGGAGCACGCGCCAGACTCATTGGTTCACGGTCGCGCCTTCGTTGTGTCAAACGGGCAGCCGCGGACCGTCGCCGAACTCCTCACCCGAATGGCGGTGGCTGCGGGAGCCCCGTCACCGACCCGGAGCATTCCCTACCGGTTGGCGTGGCTCGCAGGGTGGGTGGCCGAGCGCGCATGGCGGGTGCATCCACGTGGTGATCCAGCCGGTGATCCACCGATGACCACGTTTCTCGCCGAGCAGCTCGCGACTGCCCACTGGTTCGACCAGCGAGAGACCCGAAGGGCATTGGACTGGGAGCCGACGGTGGGTCTTGACGAGGGCTTTGAACGACTTGCGGCATGGTACGGCTCGGGTGGAAAGCGGTGAGGAGGCTAGGGCGAGCGCAGTGACCCTCCGTCGATCGGAATGAGGCAGCCGGTGACGTAGGAGGCCTGCTCGCTGAGGAGGAATGCTGCGACGGTGCCGAACTCTGCCGGCGTGCCGTAGCGCCGCAGCGGAATTCGCTCCTCGGATCGTTCCCGGGAGCGAGGATCACCTGCAGCGTCGATCTCGGCGATTCTGTCGGTGGCAATTCGCCCGGGGAGGAGTCCAACGACGCGGATTCCGCGGGGGCCGACCTCGTCAGCGAGATCCTTGACGAGCATCGCAAGCCCCGGGCGAAGTCCGTTGCTGATCGTGAGGCCTGGCAGTACCTCCCGAACTGAGGTCGACAGCACGATTCCTATCGCGCCCCCTGCCCCAACTACGCCGCAGACCTCCCTGATGAGGCGCAATGCACCGATGAAGATGGAGTCGAACGCTGTACGCCACGCTTCGTCGGTGGTCGACAGGACGCTCCCGCCGGGCGGGCCGCCCACGCTCACAAATGCGCCGTCGAGTCTCCCGAACTCGGCAAGCGCCCGAGCAACTGCGGCGCCCGCAAGTTGTGGATCTGCGAGGTCGCCGGGCATCGCGATCGCCGCTGAACCGAGGGCTGCAACCGATGCAGCGAGCCTCGGGGAGTCGCGACTGATGAGGAGGACCTGCCCGCCGCCGGCCACGATCACCTCGGCAGTTGCATAACCAAGCCCGCGCGAGCCCCCGGTCACGAGGTAACAACGGCCCGTGTGAAGTGAGGTCATATGGACGCACCCCTCCTGGCTCGATCGCGTGCGAGGTCCTCGATCGCCTCACGGCGTAGGAAAATAATCCACCCGACGATGCCGACTGCCGCAAAGAGTGCCCACTGCACCGCGTACGAGATGTTCTGGCCCTCGTCAATGGTAGGCCGCGGCACGGGCACCAGTCCGGCCATCTCGGGGGTGGACGTGAGGAGTTGGACGTAACCGGACATTGTCGTGGTATCGGGCAGGACGCTGGGGTCGACTGCGCCCACCATGCCATCGGGCAGTCCCGTTCGCGATGCCTCGGACACCGCCTCCGGCAGCCGCCACCAGCCCGTGACCGCGACATTCCCGGTCGGCGGTTGCGGAGACTCCGGGGTTGTTATGGCGGGTCCGGTAGCCGCCATCCACCCGCGGTTGACCCATACGGTGAGGCCAGCATCGTTACTGAGCGGAGTGAGGACCCAGTAGCCGTTTGCCCCAGCCTGTGGACGTTGACGCACGAGCACCTGTCTCAACGGATCGAAGGAGCCCATGACCGTCACCGACTCCCACTCTGGGAGGGCTGCGATGTTGCTCGACTGCACCGGACGAAACGAGCCATCCGGCGAGTGCTCGACAGACAGGCGCTGAAGGCGCTTCTCGTCCGCGCGCTGCCACTGCCAATGGCTAAGAAATCCGAATGCGGCTATGAGGACGATGACGAACGTTGTGAACCCGATCCAGCGACGAGTGCGAAGGAGCGCGAGCATGATGCGAGCCTAACGGCCGGAGGAATGCACACTTACTCGCGGAACGGACTCCGGGGGAGCGCCTGCTGCATGGGCGCTGACACGCCGAGCGTACCGGGTTCGTCTTGCTCCCGGCCTGCATTGGCGATCACGACTGCGAGGTAAGGGAGTATGACGGCTCCGGCAAGAAAGAGCCACTTCGGCCACCCGGGGACGATGATCGCGGCAATGACGCATCCAGTGCGGATGCCCATGGAAATGAGGTAGCGACGAGTGCGGCCGGTCTGCTCTTGGCTGAGTCCGCGCTGCGCACCGGTGATCGTGAAGACATCTGAAGAGGGCTCGCGCTGGGATCGCATCATCACCCCTCAACGGTATCGCTGGTTCGGGGTATCCGCCCCCCGTACGCTACGTTGCTGGCCATGGAGCGTACGTATGGATTGATCGAGGTCGTCGGAACATCCAGTGTCAGTATCGAGGACGCGGTGAGCAGCGCTGTCGAGCGCACGTCCAAGACAACAAGGCACGTGGACTGGTTCGAGGTGACTCAGGTTCGCGGCTACGTGCGCGACGGAGCCGTCGATCATTTCCAGGTTTCACTCAAGCTCGGCTACCGACTTGAGGACGCCTGACGGACTGCGGATGCCGGTGATCCCGGTTTCCAGTCATCAACGAGATGACGGTCAACCGATGCACCCTGCCGGGATGACCGTCGCGAATATCTGATGCGGAACCGTTGGGATATCTCACTTCTCTCCATCGCACAGGCGTGCGCCGCGGGTTGGTGGGCGGCAATTTTTCGCGCGGGGTGATTGTCAGACCCTCGCGTTAGGTTGGGTTTATGTTCACGATGGTTGATCCGCTTACCTGTTCGGCGGGTGTGTTGCTTGCGGAGTTGTCGTGTCTTGAGCCGGGTTTGCTGGTGATGTCGTTGCTGCGGTCGATCGCTGTTGAAGGGTTGTCGCCGGATGATGCGGTGTCATTTCTGCAGATCCATGATCGGTGCCGCAGTTGGTGGGAGGCCCAGCAGGTACCGGTGATGGTGGCCGCTGCTGAGATCGAGCCGCGCATTGATGAGTACCGGGTGGTGATTCCGCTGCGCGATGAGGCGTCCCTGATCAAGATCTGTGACGTGATCCGTGAAGAGCTGTCGTGTGCGATGCGGGTGTCGGCGT
>CAMAWO010000254.1 GCA_945861925.1 Bifidobacterium breve
CATGGCCCTCGAACTCGGCAAGGGCATGCTCCTCGCCCTCCACCTCGGCCGACTCAAGGACGAGGGCATCATCACGGCTGAGCAGGTGAGCCTCGGGAAGCTGAACAACGCCCGCGAGTCACTCACGATCGCCCGCGAGTGCCGAAACATTCTCGGCGGCAACGGCATCACCCTCGAGTACCCCATCATCCGTCACATGAACAACCTCGAGTCGGTCTACACGTACGAGGGCACGAACGAGATGCACACCCTCGTGATCGGCGAGGCACTCACTGGCATTGCCGCATTCAGGTGACCGACCCCAGCTCGAACGGGCCTCTGGCCGGGATCATCGTCGCGGACTTCTCCAGGGTTCTCGCTGGACCCTATGCAACCATGCTGCTCGGCGACCTCGGCGCGACCGTGATCAAGGTCGAGCGCCCCGGCACCGGCGACGACACCCGATCCTGGGGGCCCCCTTTCACCGACAACGGCCAGTCCACCTATTTCGAATCGGTCAATCGCAATAAGCGCTCACTCGCTCTCGACATCGCCGAACCTGCTGACCTGCGCATCGCAGTCAACCTCGCCAACCGCGCCGACATTATGATCGAGAACTTCAAGCCCGGGTCACTCGAGCGATATGGCCTCGACTACCCAGCGATTTCCCAGTCCAATCCGGGTGTCGTCTACTGCTCGATCAGCGGGTTTGGCTCAGGGCCCGGCAAAGACATGCCGGGGTATGACCTGCTCGTGCAGGCTATGGGCGGGCTCATGAGCATCACCGGTACATCCGAGCCCGTGAAGGCGGGAGTGGCCGTGGTCGATGTCCTGACCGGCCTGCATGCCACGGTCGCAATCCTCGCGGCCCTGCAACATCGTGAGAAGTCAGGCGAGGGGCAGCTGCTCGAGGTATCCCTACTCTCCGTCCTACTGTCCTCCCTCGTCAACCAGGCTTCCGGATTCGTCGGAGCAGGCTACGTCCCAGGCCACATGGGCAATGCCCATCCATCGATTTCTCCTTATGAGGTCTATCAAACCGCGGATCGCCCAATCGTCATCGCGGTGGGAAACGACGGCCAATTCGCACACCTTGCCACCGCACTCGGTCTCCCTGGGCTCATCGAGGATCCGAATTTCGCCACGAACCCGATGCGCGTTGCTCACCGAGGCCAGCTCACTGCCCAGCTCAACGGGGCACTGTCGCGCCAAGGTGCCGACCACTGGCAGCGCGAACTCACCGCCATCGGTGTCCCATGCGGACCGATCAATGACATCAGGCAGGCGTTCGCCCTCGCGACCGAACTCGGACTCGATCCGATTGTCGACCTCGGCGGAAATTCCGGCCGCCAGGTCGCCAATCCGGTGACCTACTCCCGAACCCCTGCTGGCTACCTGCTCCCCCCTCCCGCGATTGGTGAGGGCAACAAGGAGGTTATCGAGGAGTTCGATCTCGCATGAAGGAGAAGTCCCCGACGACTCAGGAAGTGGTGTTGCACCTCCTTCGGACGGACATCCTCACCGGAGTTCTGCGACCGGGCCAGCAAATCATCCAGGAGTCACTCGCGAGTCGCTACGGTGTCAGCAGAGCGCCACTGCGCGAGGCAATGCGGGTTCTCGAGGGTGAGGGCCAGATCATCCACTCACCGCATCGCGGCTATTTCGTGACCGAACTCGACCTCGTGAACATGCGCGAGGTCTACCGGCTTCGCGAGATTCTCGAGAGCGAGGCAATCCGCGCCGCCATCCCCAACCTGACGGATACCGATATTCAGGCCATCGCGGCCATGGCCGACGAGGTTGGTGCAGCCGCCGCTTCAGGCGAATTGCTGGCCATCACCCTCGCGAATCGCCGCTTCCACTTCATGATCTTTGAGGCAAGCCAAATGCCGCGCCTCATTCGCATACTCACGCAGTTGTGGGACGCGACCGATGTCTACCGGTCCGTCTACTTCTCCGCGCATGGGAGCCTGCAAATCATCGCCCATGAGCACTCTGGCATTCTGGACGCCTTGCGGGCCCGGGATGTGGCACAGGCGATTGGGTGGCAGGACACGCACCGGGACCACGCGCTGATCAGCATCGCCCATCAGTTGGACACACTTCGCCACCCCGTCATTCCCGTCCGGTGAGCAACGGCGTGATTGTTTCGAGAACCGACAGGTCCTCGATCGTGCTCGGAACCGGCTCATCACGGCCATCCGCAATCGCACGCATCGTCTTGCGCAGAATCTTGCCGGAGCGAGTTTTCGGCAATGCCGGCACAATGATGACGGATTTCAAGGCGGCAACCGGGCCAATCTCGGTACGCACTGCCAGCACAATCTCCGCGGACAGCACATCAGGGTCGATGTCAGCCCCCGCCTTCAGCACGACGAGGGCACGGGGCACCTGGCCTTTGATGTCGTCATGGACGCCAAGCACCGCGCACTCCGCCACGAGGGGATGCGCCGCGACCACCGCCTCCATCGAACCGGTCGACAACCGGTGGCCCGCGACGTTGATGACATCGTCGGTGCGCCCCATGACATAGAGGTACCCGTCATCGTCGAAGTACCCGCCGTCTCCGCTCGTGTAGTAGCCGGGGTTCGCGGTGAGGTAGCCGTCAATGTAGCGATCATCGTCACCCCAGAGGGTTGGCAGTGTACCCGGCGGCAGCGGGAGTTTGATGACAATCGAGCCCTCCTGATGAGGCGCAACCTTCCTGCCCTCGTCGTCAAGGACGTGGACCTCGTAGCCGGGCACCGGAACCGTCGGGGAGCCGGGCTTGATGGGCATCGGCGCCATCCCCCGCATATTCGAGGCGATCGGCCAACCGGTCTCGGTCTGCCACCAGTTGTCGATCACTGGGACCTGCAGGTGCTTGGAGGCCCAGTGATAGGTATTCGGGTCGAGTCGCTCACCTGCAAGGAAGAGTGTCCTAAGCGACGAGATATCTCGCCCACCAAGAAGGGCTCCTTCGGGATCCTCGCGCTTGATCGCCCTGATTGCGGTCGGAGCCGTGAAGAGCCCGTTCACGGAATAATCCTCGATGACGCGCCAAAACGCCCCAGCATCGGGGGTCCCCACGGGCTTGCCCTCGAACATCACGCTGGTAGCGCCGCTGATGAGCGGCGCGTACACGATGTACGAGTGACCGACGACCCATCCGACGTCGGATGCTGCCCACCACACGTCACCCGGTCCCATGCCGTAGACATTCGCAAATGACCACGCCATCGCGACCGCGTGCCCGCCGTTGTCACGGACAACACCCTTCGGCCTGCCCGTCGTTCCCGACGTGTAGAGGATGTACAGCGGATCAGTCGCCCGAACCGCAACCGTCCCATGCGGTATGGCTCCCGCCATTGCCTCCTGCCAGTCGAGGTCGATTGGCCCCATCGCGGCCCGGCATTGTGGTCGCTGCAGGACAATGACACGTTCGGGTGCATGTGTCGCACTGGCGACCGCCGCGTCGATGAGAGGCTTGTACTCAACCAGCTGCCGAGGCTCAATACCGCAGGATGCGGTGACGATGACCTTGGGGCGCGCATCATCAATTCTCGCGGCGAGCTCACCTGGTGCAAATCCGCCGAACACCACCGAATGGACTGCGCCGATTCGCGCGCAGGCGAGCATTGCAACAACAGCCTCTGGGATCATCGGCAAGTAGATGATGACCCGATCCCCGGCTCGAACGCCGAGCCCATGAAGCACGCCAGCGAACAGGGCAACCTCGTCGAGCAATTCCCGATAGGAAATCGTGCGTGCAGAATCTGTCACCGGGCTGACGTGGTGGATGGCCGGACGATCACCCCTGCCGGCCTCGACGTGGCGGTCGAGCGCATTCCAGCAGGTATTCAGGGTCGCATCAGGAAACCATCGGTACAGCGGCGGCCGATCATCGTCGAGGACTCGATCGGGACTGCTCACCCAGTCGATGAGCGAGGCCGCCTCGCCCCAGAAATCCCCTGGCGTCAGCCGGGCTCGCTCGTGCGCCTTCCGATACTCAGTCATGTGGCCGCCTCTCCCTCGGCCGCACTCGTTTCCCTTTCGCGAAGCGCCCGTTCACGCATCGCCCGGGTGGCGGTCCCCCCAAGGATCTTGACGGTCGCCCCGATGAAGGCGATGTCGATTGCCATCTGGACCATGCACGCAAATCGTGCACCGTCACTGATAGGGGCGATGTCTCCGAAGCCGACTGTTGCGAGCACGGTCAGGGCAAAGTAGTAGGCGGTGAAGTGGCCCAGCGGCTCGGTGAAGGAATCCGGTGACTGCGACGAGATCATCACGTACACAGCGGCGAAGACCGCAAGAAACATCGTCGCGACGAGGACGAGCGCCTCAATGGAACGTATCTCAGGGTGAATCGCGTGGGTCACCTTGTTCAACTGATGCGCGAAGAACCAGCCGTACGCGGCAACGCCCACGACAACGAGCAGGATCGGCAGGATGACACTCACGTCCGGCCGCTGCGGCACCAACGAAAGGACCAGAAAGATGATGGCCATACCCGCCACGGTGCGAACGACCGATGTCGCCACGAGACTCACGACCTGCCCCCGGGTGACGTCCATTCCTTCTATGTGCACTGCCGTCATGCCGGTCAGTCTGGCACGGGCGATGCCGATTTCCGGGTCTGTCAGCCCGAGTTTGCCGCCGCGAGTTGGCCGCAGGCGCCATCAATGTCACGGCCTCTCGTGTCGCGCACGGTGACCTGTACGCCGCGCCTGCGTAGGGTCGCGACGAACTCCCGTTCATCCTGCGGCGTCGATGCTGTCCAGACTGACCCCGGAGTGGGGTTCAGTGGAATGAGATTCACGTGTACGAGTTGACCCTCGACGAGGTCTGCGAGCAGGTCAGCGCGCCACGCCTGGTCGTTGATGTCCCTGATGAGCGCATATTCGATGCTCACGCGACGGCCGGTGCGATTGCCGTACTCCCAAGCCGCATCAAGCACCTCCTGAACCGGCCAACGGGTGTTCAGCGGAACCAGCGTGTCGCGCAGCCGATCATCCGGCGCATGGAGGGAGACGGCGAGTGTCACGGGCAGTCCTTCGCCAGCGAGCTGCTGCATCCGTGGGACGAGGCCAACAGTCGAGACGGTAACCCCTCGCGCACTCATTCCCAGACCCT
>CAMAWO010000255.1 GCA_945861925.1 Bifidobacterium breve
TGGCGACGAAGACCGACAAGACCGCCATCACCCGGATCCTGCGCATCGACTGGGACACCGTCGGGCGTGCCTGCGAACGAGTCGTCGCCGACGGACTGGACCCCTGCCGGCTCGACGGCCTCGTGAACATCGGCGTCGACGAGGTGAGCTGGCGGGGGCACCACCGCTACCTCACCTTGGTCACCGACCATGCGGCAGGCAAGATCGTCTGGGGAGCCGAGGGCAAGGACACCGCCACCCTGGACACATTCTTCGACGACCTCGGAAGCGAAAAAGCCGCCGCACTGCAAGCGGTCAGCATGGACATGGGGCCCGCGTTCGCCAAGTCCGTCACCGCACCCGGGCACGCCCCCCAGGCCGTCATCTGCATCGACCCGTTCCACGCCGTCAAGCTCACCTGCGACGCACTGGACGTCCTGCGACGCCAGACCTGGAATGAGTTACGCCAGCTCCCCGACCAGGCCGCCGCCCGCAAGTTCAAGGGCGCCCGATGGTCCCTGATGAAGAAACCCGAGAACCTCACCGACGAACAGTCCGCGACCATGCGCAAACTCCGAAACCGCGGCGGCGACCTCTGGCGCGGCTATACCCTCAAGGAAGCATTCCGCTCGATCTTCTCCGGCGACCTCGACCCCGACGACACCGCCGAACTCGCGGGCCGCTGGTGCTCCAAGGCCAGCCGATCCGGGCTCGCCCCCTTCACTAAAGTCGCGAAGACCATCCGCAAGCACCGCGACGGCATCCTCGCCGCCATCCGGCTGAAGATCAACAACGCCCGCGCCGAGGGTCTCAACAACCACGTCCGCCTCATCACCAGACGCGCCTACGGATTCCATTCACCCACCGCAGCACTCGCCCTCGTCATGCTGTCATGCGGCCCCATCCAACTCCAACTCCCACACGAACGAGCCCCCGGATGACCCACATTCATGCCGGGAGAGCCCGAAAAGCGTTTCTGTTGCTGCGTTATCCCCGAAAACCTCGCTCCTACCAATCGACCGGCGCACGCCAATCTACCCGCAGTGCCTGACGAATTGGATTGATGCCTATTTTTTCATCACCGTCACGTCTGGATCAGCGACCGGAGACCAGACGGCAATCGCAGGAAGCCCGTCATCGTCCTCTGACCCTCCGCCTATGACCCACCGGGGTAAGCGGTACTGCTCCACACTCCTGCTGAGCTGTCCCAAGCCCTCGACAATCTCGGATGGGTCGGTCTGGCTCATAGCCCGGAGCGGTCTCATGCGGCCTCATGATGCGACGACGCGACTTGAACCACCAGTCGGTCACCCGGCTTCCGAGCGGAGGCCCTGTCCTCGGGGATGTTGAGTTCGAGGATTCACGACCCTTAGTCCAGCATCTCAGCCACCTGCTGGGCCGGCTTTAGTGCTGGAACTCGACTCGCCGATTCGCTGCGCAAACCGGTCGGCAAGCGCCTCACTCGCGGCGACCGACACATGGCCAGCATCTGCATAGAGCACGAGTTCGCCCTGCCGCGACGCGCACATTGAGCTCGGGCAGAAGTAGTCGCGAAGATCGAGCACGCCTGCATCCGTGCTCGCCTCCGCATTCGCTATCGCAGTGCGCAGGTTGCCCTGCGCACGATCGGTGACATCCTGCGGCATCGTCTGGGTGCAGCCATCACCCAGAATCGCCCAGAGCGAGCAACGACCGTAGTCGAGTTGGTACGGGGTCATGCTGAAGTGCGGGACGGTCATGACGAGGAGCACCTCGTTGCCCATGGCCTGCACCTCCTGCACTGTCGTGGTGATGACCGACTCGAGGTAGGCGCTCGTGGACGTCGTCATGCTCCACGGCTCTGACTCAATGGTGCTGAACTCGGCCGGGCTCCACGGGCTGCTAGACGACGACAGGATCACCAGACCCGCGGGCTGGCCTTTGAGCCATTCCAATGCACCCTGCACATAGTCGGCGCAGCCCGGTTCAAGCGCCGGGTCGATTGGCCCCAGGTACTCTCGCACGTCCATGAACGGGCAGCCGTGCACGGTGAAGATCGTGACCGGGCGGCCAAGAGCCTCGCCAGCCCTGATCACGGCTTCGCTGAAGTGGCCGGCGTTCGAATCGCCGAGGAGATAGATGGGCTTCCCCGTTGCCTCCGCGTTCCATCTGCATCGATCCCACTCCGGATCGAGTGCGGGCAGAGCCGCCGCGCATTCGGTGGTCATATCGACATGCGAGACCCGGGCCTGCTGGTAGTTGATGACGGCGGTCGACCAGTAGCCGTTGTTCGCGACCCATAGGAGGGTCGCGCTGAGGGCGAGTGGCGGGATGAGACTCAAGCTGAGGAGCCTGGCCCAGCGGGCTCGGGTCATGACGGTCGCCTGCCGGATCGGCTGCTCAACCCACCGGTACGACGCGATCGACGGCACCAGCGAGACGATCGCCGCCGCCACCGGCACCAGGGGCCTGTCCGGCCACAGGAGCACCGCGAACACGATCAACGGCCAGTGCCACAGGTACCACGAGTACGACACGTCACCAAGGGCCACGAGTGGCCGCGTGCCCAGCACCCTGCTCACCGGGTTAGCTGGGTGCACCCCCGCACGCAGGATCAGAACAGTCCCGACGACCGGCAGAAGATTTCGAAGCCCTGGCCCCGGGACCGACTCGTCGATCAGCCACAGCGACGCGACGAGCATCGCCGCGCCCAGCAGCCCCTCAACCCACCCCGGCGGCAGCCCCAGTTGCCACGCCCGCCGCCCCGCGGAAGCGCCCGCCTCGGCACCCGCGAGCATCAGGGCAAGGAGCGCACCCGCGGCAAACTCCCACGCCCGGCTCAGCGGGCCGTAGAACCCCACGAGATCACCGGGAACGCCCGGCACTTGACCGCCGCGAGACGTGAGCATCATCAGGCCAAACGACGCGACCGCGACCGCGGCGACCACCACCACCGGCAACGCCCGGCCACGAGGCACCCTCCTGCCCAGCACCCAGCCCAGCAGCAGCACGAGCGGGAAGACCAGGTAGAACTGCTCCTCCACCGACAACGACCACGTATTGAGCAGCGGATTCGCCTCCGCCGCAGCATCGAAATAGCCCCCAGTCGTACGCGCGATCACGATATTCGCGACAAGGAGCATCGACCCCATCGCCGTCTGCGCCGTCACCTGCTGCGCCCCCAACGGAGACGCAATCACCACCGACAGCAGCACCGTCACCGACACCATCAACGCCAACGCCGGCGTCAGCCGCTTGAACCGCCTCGCATAGAACCCGCGGAACCCGATCCGCCCTGACCGCGCCCACTCCCTGCCGAGCATCCCCGTGATGACGAACCCCGAGATGACGAAGAACACGTCCACGCCCACGAACCCACCCGGCACCGGCAGCCCCGCATGAAAACAGACCACCACCAGCACCGCAACCGCCCGCAACCCCTGAACATCCAAACGACGCGAACCCACCGCAGCAATCGCAGCCGTCATGTGCGATGACCTGGGTTCTTGTTCACGACTCGCGCACCGACTTCACGCTGGCTCCATACATCGACATTATGGAATCCGCCTCATAGCCTCAGTGAAGTCAGGAATCAGTTGCGCACTCTTGGCCACCGAAATATGTCCAGCATCCGAATACACGTTCACACCCTCAAGCATGGTCGAGCACAGTTGGTCGGGGCAGAACTGCGACCGCAGGTCCAAGATCGTGGCGCCAGTAGCCGCCCCCGCCCGCACAGCTGCTTGCCGCCAGTTGCCCTGCATTCGATCTGCAAAGGCTTGCGGCATATGTACTTCACAACCCTCGCCCAGGATCCTCCACAGGGAGCACTCGTCATAGTGCAGGTCGTACGGTTCGCGAATGAAGTGCGGAACGGGCTGAACCATGAGCACTTGCAGACCCAATGCCTGCAACTTGTTCAACGTTGTCGTCATTACGGCTTCGAGGTAGTCGGCCGAGACGTTCATCTCACTCAAGGGGTCAACTGCGCCCGCATCACCTTCAGGCACCCAGGGGCCCGACGACGACGAGAGAACCACCAGCCCCCAGGGCTCTGTCCTCCCCGCGCCCGCTTCATCCTTCGATGCCAAGGAGTCCAGCCGTGCCAGAGTGCGTGAGACATAGGATCCGCACAAGTTATCGGGCGCCTTATCGGACTCGCTCCCGAACGGCACCACGTCAAGGAACGGGCACTCGCCAACGGTGAACACCGTAACCGGGCGATCAAGTGCATACCCCGCACCGATCACTGCCTCGCTGAAGTGGTCGGCATTCGAATCACCGAACAAGAAGATGGGCTTCCCCGTCGCCTCCGCGTTCCAGGTGCAGGTCAATGGAGGAGTCTCATTTGCGGGCAATCCTACAAAGCACCCAGCGAGTCGGCTCACATGCGCGGTACGCCAGTCACCGCCATACAGGGCAACCCTATCGTTCCAGTAACCGTTGTTCGCGACCCATAGGAGCGACGCGCTAAAGGCGAGCGGCGGAGTGAGGGTGAACGTGAGAAGCCTGGCCCAGCGCGCTCGGGTCATGCCGGTCGCCTGCCGGATCGGCTGCTCAACCCACCGGTACGACGCGATCGAGGGCAGCAGCGAGACGATCGCCGCTGCGACCGGCACCAGGGGCCGGTCCGGCCACAGGAGCACCGCGAACACGATGAGCGGCCAATGCCACAGGTACCACGAGTACGACACGTCGCCCAGCGCCACGAACGGCCGCGTGGCCAACACCCTGCTCACCGGGCTGGTGCGGTGCACCCCCGCATGGAGGATGAGGACGGTGCCAATGACGGGCAGGAGATTTCGAAGCCCGGGGCCCGGGACCGACTCGTCGATGAGCCACAGCGACGCGACGAGCATCGCGAGGCCCAGTAGCCCCTCGACGGACCCCGGCGGCAGCCCCAGGTGCCACACCCGCCGCCCCGCGGGCACACCCGCCCCGGCACCTGCGAGCATCAGGGCAAGGAGCGCGCCCGCGGCGAACTCCCACGCCCGGCCCAACGGGCCGTAGAACCCCACGAGATCACCGGGAACGAACGGCACCTGACCGCCGCGAGACGTGAGCATCATCAGGCCAAACGACGCGACCGCGACCGCGGCGACCACCACCACCGGCAACGCCC
>CAMAWO010000256.1 GCA_945861925.1 Bifidobacterium breve
CCCCGCGCGCACAGCCCGGTGATAGTCGAGTGGCTCCGCCTCGAGACGATCAGGGTTGCTCCGTCGCGCCAGCCCGACGACCGGGTCAACATCGAGCAGGATCGTGAGCTCCGGCAGCAAGCCCCCCGTTGCCCACAGGCTCAGATCCCGCACGGCCTCGGATCCCAGCGAGCGTCCATACCCTTGATACGCGACCGATGAGTCGATGTAGCGATCGCATATGACCACCGCCCCGCGCTCGATCGCGGGCCGGATGACCCGGGCAGCGTGTTCGCCGCGTGCTGCGGCGAACAGCAGGGCCTCGGCGCGGGGCTCGAGACCCTCGTAGTCCCGGCTCAGGACGATCGCCCGGATCGCCTCCGATGCTGGCGTGCCGCCCGGCTCCCTCGTCCAGACCACCTCTCGGCCTCGGGCGCGCAAGTACGTGACGAGGAGACCGCCCTGGGTCGACTTGCCCGCTCCCTCGCCGCCCTCAAGTGCGATGAACGCTCCCGCCATCACAGCTAGAAGGATCCGGCGACCACAGGCGCCGGCGCCGCCTTCTTGGCCGCCGCCTTCTTCACGGCTGTCCTCTTGGCAGTGGCCTTCTTGACGGTCGTCTTCCTCGCAGTCGTCTTCCTCGCAGTTGTCTTCTTCACGGTTGTTTTCTTCATTGGGGCCGTTTTCTTGGCCGCTCGCTTGGCTGCAGAACTCTTCGCCGTAATCGTTCGAGTCGTGGTCGCTGACGCGCGTTTGACTGCCTTGCGGGCACTCTTCCTCGCCGGGCTCTTACCCTCGGAAGCGTCCTTCGCCCTCCGCTCGGACAACAGGTCGCTTGCCCGTTCGACACTGATCGTCGCGGGGTCATCAGCGGTGCGAAGCGAGGCGTTCGTTTCGCCATCGGTGACGTACGGCCCGAACCGGCCCTCTCGGATCACCATCGCATTGCCGGTGGTCGGGTCGTTGCCGACCTCGCGCAGTGGCGGAGCGGCCTGACCTCGCCCGCGACGCACCTTCGGCTGCGCATACAGCGCCAGCGCCTGCTCGAGGCCGACCGAGAAGATCTCGGACTCATTCGCCAGTGATCGGGAGTCCTTCCCTCTTATGAGGTAGGGGCCGTAGCGGCCGTTCTGCGAGGTGATGACCTCGTCCGTATTCGGATCAGTTCCCACGACGCGCGGCAGATTGAGCAGGCGTAAGGCGTCGTCGAGGGTCACCGTGTCGAGGGTCATATCGCTAAACAGGCTGCCGGTACGGGGCTTCGCCGACTTCGGCGAGCCCTCGGCCAGCACCTCGGTGACATAGGGGCCATATCGCCCGGTCTTCGCGAGCACCTGCAGGCCCGTCTCGGGATCGACCCCGAGATCCCGGTCACCCGAGGGCTCCGCAAGGAGCGCCTCCGCCTTCTCCGCAGTCAGTTCGTCAGGCGCGAGACCCACGGGCACGTTCGCCCGCTCCTCGCCGCGCTCGACGTAGGCCCCGTAACGTCCGACCCGAAGGAAGGCATCCGATCCGGCGATCGGCGTGGTTGCGATCTGTCGTGCGTCAATCGCCTCGAGGTTCTCGGTGAGTGCCTTGATCCCGGGGAACGGGCCGGCGACGCTCTCCCCGCCGCGCCAGAAGGCAGCGAGCTGCCCCACCCGGTCGCTCTCGCCCGATGCGATGAGGTCGAGGACCTCCTCCATGCTCGCGGTGAAGGTGTAGTCGATGAGCGAGCTGAAGTGCTCTTCGAGCAGGCGGACCACGGAGAAGGCCGTGAAGCTCGGTACGAGCGCCGAGCCCTTCTTCCAGACGTAGCCACGATCGACGATCGTCGACATGATCGACGCATAGGTCGACGGCCGGCCGATGCCGAGCTCCTCGAGGCGGCCCACCAGCTTGGCCTCAGTGAAGCGGGCGGGCGGGTTCGTGCTGTGACCCTCGGGGGTGAGCGACGCAGCCGTGACGTTCTGCCCCTCGCGCAGGTTCGGCAGCTCGCGCTCGCGGTCTGCGTCGTCCGAGTCCTCGGTGATGTCCTTGAGGGCCGCGTAGAAGCCCGGAAAGACGGTGACGGTACCGGAGGCCGTGAACTCGGCATCGGTGCCGTCAGAGCCGGTTGCACCAAGCTTGACGGTCGTCGTTGCTACCTGGGCATTGACCATCTGCGATGCAACGGTGCGCTTCCAGATGAGATCGTAAAGGGCAAACTCGTCGGCATTGAGCTCACGCGAAACCTCACCCGGGGTGCGGAAGGCATCGCCCGCAGGCCGAATCGCCTCGTGAGCCTCCTGCGCGTTCTTCACCTTCTTGTCGTACCGGCGAGGGAACTCCGAGACGTACTCAGCGCCGTAAAGGGCCGCCGCCTGCGAGCGTGCTGCGTTGATCGCCTGCTCCGACAGGTTCGTGGAGTCGGTTCGCATGTAGGTGATGTAGCCATTCTCGTAGAGCCCCTGGGCCACGCGCATCGTGCGCTGCGAGCCCCACCGCAGCCGGTTCGAGGCCTCCTGCTGGAGCGACGAGGTCATGAACGGCGCCTTGGGCTGACACTGGCTGGGCTTTTGCACGACCGAGCGAACGGTGAAGTCGCGCCCTGCCAGGGCACCTGCTAGGCCGCGGGCGCGGCCTTCGTCGAGGAGTACCGTGTTCTTCGCGGTGAGCGTGCCCGACTGGTTGAAGTCATTCCCCCGAACCACTCGCTGGCCGTCGACCCCGGTGAGTCGGGCATCGAAGGACTCCGGCTCAAACACACCATTGATATCCCAATACCCGGCAGATCGGAAGGCGATGCGCTCCCGCTCCCGGTCGACGACGAGCCGTACCGCCACCGACTGGACTCGGCCGGCCGAGCGGGCCTCGCGTCCGATCTTCTTCCAGAGCACCTCTGAGACCGGGTAGCCGTAGAGCCGATCGACGATGCGGCGGGTCTCCTGGGCATCAACAAGCTGCATATCAAGGTCACGCGGGTTCGCGACAGCCTCGCGGATCGCCTCAGGGGTGATCTCGTTGAACACCATCCGGTGCACCGGCACCTTCGGGCGAAGGACCTCGAGCAGGTGCCAGGAGATCGCCTCTCCCTCGCGGTCCTCGTCGGTTGCGAGGAGGAGTTCGTCGGCATCCTTGAGCGCCTTCTTCAGGTCGCGGATGGTCGCGACCTTGGAGGGGTGGATGACGTAATAGGGCTGGAAGGACTCATCAACGTTGACCGCGAGCTTCGCCCACGGCTTCTTTCGGTCCTCCTCAGGAAGCTCCGACGCCTTCGAGGCGAGATCGCGGATATGCCCCACTGAGGCCATGACGGTGTAGTCAGGGCCGAGGTAGCCGGCGATCTTCTTGGCCTTGGCCGGTGACTCGACGATCACCAGCGTCTTGGCGTTACTCACGAAACGTTCCTTCCCGGTCGACCGCGCCACTCGTTGACGAGCCTCTCGCGGAGTCTGACGGTAGGCCACACCCCCCTGTCAAGTCGCCGCCACCCCCGGTGAATGCCAGAAGATCGCACATTGCGACCCATTGCTGGCAAAGGACCCTGCTCCTCGCGGAGCCGGGTCCTTCGCCAGCAAGGTCGAGCTCAGACCTTGGCTACCTCAGGGTCACCGACAGCGATCGGACGTCGCTTCGAGATGACGACCGACGTGACGATGATCGCCACCGCCACGATCGCAATCGTCCAGCGCAGCCCGGTATTGGCCCCGGCACCGATGCTCAGCGACACCACTGCGGGTGCGACGAGCAGCGCCACCAGGTTCATTACCTTGATGAGCGGATTGATAGCCGGGCCAGCGGTGTCCTTGAACGGATCGCCGACCGTGTCGCCGATGACGGTCGCCTCGTGCGCAGGGGAACCCTTGCCGCCGTAGTTGCCGTCCTCGATGAACTTCTTCGCGTTGTCCCATGCCCCGCCCGAGTTCGACAGGAAGACTGCCATGAGCACGCCCGTAGCGATCGTGCCCGCGAGGTAGGCGCCGAGCGCCCCCACCCCGAGACCGAAGCCGACCGCGATCGGAGTGAGCACTGCGAGCAGGCCCGGGGTGACGAGCTCGCGGAGCGAGTCGCGCGTGACGATGTCGACCACCTTGCCGTACTCCGGCTTCTCGGTACCCTCCATGATGCCCGGGTGCTCGCGGAACTGGCGACGCACCTCGTAGATCACGGCGCCTGCAGCACGTGACACGGCATTGATCGCCAGACCCGAGAACAGGAACACAACGGCGGCGCCGATGATGAGGCCGACGAGGTTTGCGGGACTCGCGACATCGAGGATGCCGTAGTACTGCAACTGCTCCTGAAGCGTGTTGAGCGCATCGGTGCCACCCGCCTCCGCTGTCGCCACGATGATCGAGTCACGGAAGGCGCCGAACAGCGCGGTCGCGGCGAGCACTGCCGTTGCGATGGCGATGCCCTTCGTAATCGCCTTCGTCGAGTTGCCGACCGCATCGAGGCGGGTGAGCACTGCTGCACCCTCGCCATCGATGTCGCCCGACATCTCAGCGATGCCCTGCGCATTGTCCGAGACCGGACCGAAGGTGTCCATCGAGACGATGACGCCGACCGTGGTGAGCAGACCGGTGCCGGCCAGCGCAATCGCGAACAGCGAGAGGAGCACGACGCCACCACCGAGGAGGAAGGCGCCGTAGACAGCCGCTGCGATGACGAGCGCCGAGTAGACCGCTGACTCGAGACCGAGTGAGATGCCCGACAGGATCACCGTTGCGGCACCTGTGAGCGAGGTCTTCGAGACATCGTCGACCCCTCCCCTGAGACGAATCATCCCCGTACGCGCCGACGATCGCCGTATTCCCATCCGCAGACAACGCAACCGAACGGCCAAAATAATCGTTTGCTGCACCAGTACTTTGGGTGATTGTCTGCTGCTGCGTCCACGTCGTACCAGAGCGCGTGAAGACCGTCGCACTCCCCTGATCCGCATTCGAACCAACATTATCCAAGTTCGCGCCGACGATCGCCGTATTCCCATCACTCGACAACGCAACCGAAACGCCAAAATAATCGCCTGCTGCACCAGTACTTTGGGTGAT
>CAMAWO010000257.1 GCA_945861925.1 Bifidobacterium breve
ACGGTCCCGATGGTGGTCGCTTCATTGTGGGCCGGGATGACGACACTGATGCGAGTGGTCGACTTCGCGCGCAGGACATCAGCGAAGGCAATGTCGACCTCGCGAAAGGTGCTCCTTTGAAGCCACTGTGTTGCCCGCTCGTGCATGCGCGTTGCCAATCCGGAGGGTCAAACATTGGGGACTGTGCGATGGTAGAGCAGCTACCAATATAGCCGGTGCATCTTTAGCCGCCCATCATCAATCAGGGTTCGCAATACCCTTCTCCCATGACCGCATACGTCCTCACCTTCCGCTGCCCCGATGGTCCCGGCATCACCCACGCGATCACGGGAGCACTCCTCACGGTCGGGGCGAACATCCTCGAGCAGGCGCAGTTCACTGAGCCCACGACCGATCAGTTCTGCATGCGCACGCGATTCGAGACGCCCGATGATGATCTCGCCGGAGTTCGCGCCGCAGTCATCGAGGCCACCGCCCACCTCGAGCCGATCATCACCCTTCGTCACGAGGATGATCGGCGCCGGGTGTTGCTCATGGTGTCGAAATTCGATCACTGCCTCGTCGATTTGCTCTACCGGCATCAACTCGGTGAACTTCAGATCGACATCCCACTCATCGTGTCAAACCACCCCGATTGCGCCGAGATCGCTGCCCGGTCGAGGATCCCCTATGTGCACCTGCCGGTCACCCCTGAGACGAAGGCGGCGCAAGAGGCACGCTTACTGGAGTTGATCAAGGAGCACAGCATCGACGTAGTTGTGCTCGCCCGCTACATGCAGGTGCTCTCGAACGATCTCTGCAGGGAGATCTCCGGCAGAGCCATCAACATCCACCACTCATTCCTTCCCGGGTTTAAGGGCGCTCGCCCCTACCACCAGGCGTTTGCCCGCGGGGTCAAGCTCATTGGCGCGACGGCGCACTTCGTCACGGCTGATCTTGACGAGGGCCCGATCATCGAGCAGGACGTCCAGCGTGTGACCCATGCGCAATCGGCTGAAACCCTCGCCGAACTTGGCCGCGACGTAGAGCGCGTGGTGCTCGCACGAGCAGTGCGGCTGTTCTCGGAGGACCGGATTCTCATGACCGGCAGCCGCACGGTCGTCTTCAGCTGACGGGCGAACGTTCGGCCGCGGCCGTGCGCCGAGTGACCATCGTGAGGACGACCCAGCCGGCCAAGGCGATGAGGCAAGCGATCACGCCGTCGAGGCGCAGACCCGCAGCGAGTTGATCCAATTGGGTGGTGCTGACGTCGCCCTGTCCCCCGTCGACGTTCACCGCCGAGATAACGCTTGTGCCCAGAATGGCGACCCCCAGCGCCCCGCCGATCGAGCTGGCTGCGGAACGGAAGGCGGACACAGCGCCAGTGCTGTCGCGAGGAGCCCGTCCCATGACATCGGCGTTCAGAACCGTGAAAACTGCCATCCCGAAGCCGCTGAAGATCGCCGCGATGGAGACGAGGTACCACGCTGGGGTACTCGCTTGCACGAGCAGGAGCGGCAGCATCGCGACCGCGAGGGCGAGCATGAGGTACCGCCCGGCTTGAAGCGATCCCCAGCGATGCATAGCCCACTGCGCCACAAACTTTGCCCCGATTACGGAACCGACCTGCGCTGGCACGATGGCGATGGCGGCCTGGAGCGAGGTGAGGTCGTAAAGATACTCGAGGGCGATGCTGATGTACGTGAGCAGCATTGACGCCTGCACCAACCCCACGCAAATCAAGAGCAGTCGAAGGGTGCCGCTACCGATTGGTCGGAGCGTGAAACTCGCGCGAGGCGACCGATGCATGATCACGGCGCAACTCACGGCCGCGAGCGCACTGATGAGGATGCCGAGCACCACCTGCGGGGATTCAGGGCGTGCATGGCTCAACTCGGAAAGGGAGCGGGCGGCCGCGGTGAGGGCGATGCCGGCGAGCACTGGAGTGACCCATTCACCGATGGGTCGACGCGTCGCATTTCGGTCGAGCGCGAAGGTGGCGATGACGCCGATGAGCACGCCAGCGATGGCCCAAATCGCCGGAATCCACCGCCAATTCGTCACCTCGAGCAAGGCTGCTGTGACGACCGGGAACACGAGGAACGCAAGGGGGAAGACCATTCCGTACGTCGTGAACGCAGAAACGTGAGCCTTGCCGTCGGGCACTGTTTGCTGCAATAGCCCGAGTGCCAGGATTTGCAGGGAGATGGCCGTCGCGCTGCAGAGGCCGAGGCCGATCTCGACGCCGAGCGCGCTGGTAGCGGTCGCCAGAATGCCGGATCCGATGATGAAGCCGGCACTTGCGATGATCAAAGCACGCCGGTGGCCGAGGCGATCGCCGATCTGCCCCGCGATGAAGATCGCCATGAGGGAGGCAACACTCGGAATGTCGAGCACATTCTCGACCTGACCGTCGTCGAGCCCGAGGTCCTCGGACATGGGCGATACGAGGAAGGTGAGTCCGGCGACGACGAGAATTGATAGGCCAACGATGATGCAGAGGGCGAGCGTGATTCTGCGTTGGTCGGGGCTCACTCATCACCCCGCTGTCATAGGAAGGAAGGCTGCGTGGAGGGAGTGTACCGAGAAGACCGGGGCTACTCGCTAGATCGCTTGGATTTGGGAGTGGAAGCCTGCAGGGGATGGCTCGAGGAATCCCAAGCGAAGCATGGGAACCCTTTGATCAACTCATCTGAGACAACCGGTCAACGACCTCGCGGCAGAACGCGGCGTGCGCCGCGCGATCGTCGATGAAGATCGACGGCTTGATGCAGAACGTGGTGAAGCCCATCTCCATCTGCTCCGGTATGCCCTCGAGTGCTGTCGCGAGTGAGGCTGTGCTCGTCGCGTCCGGGAACTCGACTCTCGTGCCGCCGACCATCTCGATCTCATCGATTGATCGACCCGCGGCTTCGAGGCCCGCGCGAAGCAGTGCGACATCCTCGGGCTTCGGGCGGCCAAGCGGGTGGTAGCCGCTGCCGTACTGTACGAGGCGCCGAAGCACCGGCTCGGTGAGGCTCTCGCCACCGAACCACATGGCCGGCCCCTTGGGAGTGAACGGCTTCGGATCGACGTATACATCGGTGAAGTCGAAGAACTCACCGTGGAATGACGCCGGCGATTCGGCCCAGACCCGCGCCCAGATCTCGAGATCCTCGTCGAGGATTCGCCCCCGCTTGTTGAAGGGCACGCCGAGGGCGTCGTACTCGTCACGATGCCAGCTCACGGTCGGCTGGATGACGAGTCGGCCCTCGGAGAGGAGGTCAAGGGTCGCGAGGTCCTTCGCGAGGGCGAGGGGGTGACGCAGCGGGGCGATCAAGGCGATGCCCCCGACTCGAATGCGGGTGGTTGCGGCTGCGATGGCGCTCAGCATGACGATCGACGAAGGCCATTCGGTTGCCGGATCCTGGTTTCCGGGCATGGCGTAGTCGCGAGGGTTCTCCATGCGGCCCAGCGCACCAGCGGAGGGCCCGAGGAGCACGTGGTCGCTGATCATGATCATGTCGAACCCGGCATCCTCGGCCTCCTGCGCCATGCGCACGATGCCGCGTAGATCGCGGGGATCAGTCATCGTCCAATTTTCGGTGAGCACGCTCACCAGCCGTGGCATCACCGAGAGCGCCTAGATTGCAGCGGAATTGTCGGCGAGGAGGGTGCCCCCGTTGAAGGTGGTGCCCACCTCGCAGTAGTAGCCGCCGATGATCTCGTCGACGGGCAGCAGGGAGGCCGGCTGATCCCACGGGGAGTCATGGAGGGTGAGATCGGCATCGCCGACCCACGGCTGGCCGAGGTCGAGATCGACGCCACCCATGGTGGCGATCTGGTTGAGCGACATTCCGGCGCCCGGAACCATTGACGGCATGACCCGATGATGGAGCATCTTGTGACCGTTGACGAAGCCATTCGAGGGGGCAGGTTCGCGGAGGGTGACCCTCGCGGTGGCGAGGCGATGGTCGTAGGCGGCCAGCGATGCTCCGAATGTGCCGCCCTCGGTGATGCGTGGCGCGGCCGAGCCCCGGTTGTATGGGCGGGTGACGAAGACGCTGCCGAGCTTCTTGGGGTAGCCCTGGAACCAGCCGCGAGCGATCGCGAAGTCAGTGGTGACCCAGATGAGGACGCAGCGACTGTAGGTGACGCCCTGATACTCACACCGGACGACGACGAAGGCCTCGAGGTACTGCGAGCGCGCTGGGTCGAGGAGTTCGGCACCGCCGGTGCTGCATGACTGCCAGTCGGCCCAGATGAAGGCGACTGCACCCGGATCCTCGGAGGCAAGGCTGAGTTCCGGGGGGAGGATGGCGCGGACATTGACCGGATTGGTGCGGTATTCAACGGTCATGAGTGTGCCCGAGTAGTACCAGGGCATCTCGGGAATGATGGCGGAACCGCCGCCTGGCGTGAAGGGTGGGAGGAATCCGGATGAGGCTGGCATAGCTGCAAAGCCTAGTGCAAATTCATAGATCGTTAGGGTCCAAACGTTCAAATCTGACGTGAGGCGCGCGATTGAAGGGGCCGAGCTCAGGGTGTCGTACTAGCCTTTGGAGCGTGCCAACAACGGAAGGAGCGCGGGCTCGACTCAATCGCGATGTCATCTGCAGGGCCGCCCAAGACCTCCTTGTTGAAGGTGACGCAGAATCCTTCAGCCTTCGCGCGCTAGGAGATCGCCTCGGGGTGGATCCGACTGCGTTCTACCGGCACTTCGAGGACAAGGAAGACCTGCTCCGCGAGGTCGGCGACCGTGCCCTGGCACCCGCCACGAAGGGGTTCGTCTCGACCGACGATCCAGCCGACGACATTCGTCGCCTGTGCATCGGCGTGCGGCGCGCCCTGCTGAAGAATCAGGTGGCGATCTCTATTACCTCGCGGGGTCCCACGCGCCACCTAAATGAGCTTCGCATTACTGAGATTCTGCTCGATGCGCTTCTACGCGCTGGGCTCGAGCACAAGGCTGCCGTACTCACGTACCACGTGTTCATTGAGTTCAC